>CAZOZZ010000115.1:0-13856 GCA_964584435.1 uncultured Solibacteraceae bacterium
CTTTTCCTGCTCCAAAACACAGCCTTGGACTCTATCCATGAGAAATGCGGGTTAGGAATCACCGCGAAGGCGCGGAGAACACGGAGAACACGGAGAAAGGATTCTTACCGCAGAGGCGCAGAGGCGCAGAGGCGCAGAGGTAAAGAAGAACTCTAGCGCCTCCGCGCCTCTGCGGTGAAAACATCCCCTCCGCGTCCTCCGTGCCTCCGCGGTGAGCCGAAAGACGCAGTGCCATGTCCACGAACATGAAGCTCGGCCGATCCCCGACAGTGCCTCAAAAGCCCACTTTCTTTTCAACACGAAGACACGAAGTTAACGAAGGTGAAATGTACAAAACCAAAGCCCTCTTCGTGTCCTTCGTTTCTGCGTGTTGAAGTCCCTTCCTGACGTCTTTGTGTCCTTAACCATCGAACAGGCAAAAGAAAAGGGCGGCCAAATGGCCGCCCTCTTTCTGTAGGTGCGGTCTGTGACCGCACGACCTTAGCTACCCTGCATATCCCACATGAGGTGCCCACAGATCCTTGTGGATCGCGCCCTGGGCGTAAGGCGCCGGAGCGTTGAACATCGCTGCCACGGTCGGCGCGAAACTCTTGCGGTTGACCAACTCGTTTGACACGCCTGGCTTGAAGTCGGGGCCGTACCAGATCGATGCCGTCTGTTGGCAGTAGTAATAGCCTTCACTGTGGTGGATCTCGCCGTACAGGTTGACCTCATCGTCACGTCCGAACTCGGGCCGCATGACGATCGCCGTGTTCTTCGAGAAGTACGGGTCGTTCTTGACGAAGTCGATGATCTGTCCGATGCCTTCGTCCGTGCCCTGGATGACCTTGGAGTACTCGAACCATCCGGTCTCATCTCTGAGCAACCCGCCGGCACCGTGGCCCGTGTCGTGGCCCGTTTGCTGGAAGATCAACATCTTCGGCTTGAATTCCTTGAGGACGCTCGGAATCATCTGGAGTGCCTGCGCTTCTTCCCAGAAGGGTGATCTGGGGATCGGCTTGTGCACACGGTCGACAATGTAGCTTCGATCACTGAGCGTGTCTCCGACGAACTGTTCGAGCTTGACGCGCTCGGCCCTCGTCAGTCCCATGTCCTCGGTAAACTGCTGGGCAACGATTTCGGCGGGGCTGAGTTTCTGGTCTTCGAAGAAGGCCTGTCCGGTCGTCAGCATGGCCGGACGTGTGTCGATGCCGTATTCCGGATGCGACGTGTAATACTTCACGTTGTAGCGCCACATGCGGTAATAGCTCACGCCCTGGATATACCAGTAGTTGCTCGCCGCGTCACCGGCATGCTTCCTGACGTAATGCGGAATCGTCGGGTATTGCGGAACGCCGCTCTGGTACTCGTTTCCCGTGATCAGGGACGTCCAGGAGTTCCCGTGGTTTGACGTCGTGTCGTTCCCATCCTCGGCATAGACAAAACCTTCCTTCGCCATACGTGCGATGTTGGGCGACATCTCGGCGTTCTCGTAGTATTCCTTCTTCCGCGCACCGTTACCGTTCAGGATGACGATCACATGTTTCGTCTTAAGATCCAGACCGAGGCCCGGACCTGCTTGTGGGGCCGCAGCCAGGCTTCCAGGTGCCATGCCGGCCGCCCCGGCTACTCCAAGACTCTTCAAGAAATCGCGTCTCTTCATCGTTCAAATCCTCCGCAAAAAATTAAACACAAGTGCAGTCAATTAATCAGAGATCAATCCCTGGGTTCGTCACGGGTCACGATTGGCGTGTCCATGTTCCGAACCCCTCCCTTGAGGTAGACCTTTACGGTCAGCATGTCCGGGCGTTCGCTCCGCCGTATGTCCAGGTAGTTGTCGGCAGCGTCACCCGCGAAGATCCGTACGAGCTTCCAGTCGCCGGGCTCATCCATCTCGTGGGTCGTGAACGTGCCCTCCCAGATCTGTTCGTCCAGGTTGAATCCGGCTTTCTGAAGAACGTCGCGTGGCGCCACCCGCCGGAGATGGATTCGTTTCTTGTCGGCGAAACTCGGATAGGCGGCAAAGTTGGCGACCACTTGCGTGACGCCTGCAAGATCATCGGAGACGATCATTGAAACCTTGATGGTGTCGCCGAGCTTGCCCTCGGTCTGGTCGAGCCACACCGTGATGACTTCCGGCGCCGTGCTGTCCACCTTTGCCGGATCCTGCGTCACCTCGAATCGCGCAGCCTGGACCATCGGATTTATCCGCGCGTAGGTGAACATCTTCCGACCGGCAACGTCATGAGCCCAGACCGATCGCGTGTAGTACTCGCCGCCCTCGTAGTGCTCCGGGATCTGGAAAAACCCAACGTAGTAATTCTCTTTGCCCATCCAGGGCTTGAGGCCAACCTCCTTGAACTTGCCGTCCGGACTCAGGATCCGCGCACCGGCCTGTCTTACGCCCGACTTGTTGTCGGTGATCTTCGCCCAGACCATCACGGGTTTGGAAATGTCATAGGTCTGCGCCACGCCTTCGGAGGTAGACTCTCCCGGCGTTCCGATTCCGAAGTCCTCCAGTGTCGGGGGCAGCACGTCTATGTCGTCCCCGGGAAGAACTTCCAGGACCAGGTTTTGCATTGCCGAGACATATTCCGGGAGGTTTGCCTTCAAGTGGCCCAGAACGTTTCCGAGTGCCATGTCGAAAGGCAGGTACCGTCCCGGCTCGGTCCACTTCGGGATCGTCAGCGTCCCGTCGAACATCGACTTGTTGCCGGCACGCGGTGTGAACGACATCCGTATCGTCGTTCGGCGGCCCATGGGTCCCTGGAACGCTACCGCGAAGCGTGCCACCCCGGCCGGGTCCTCGACGAATGCCTGGCCCCGAATCGTGTCTCCAGGTTTTACGACCTTCTTTTCGATCGTTACCCAGCGCAGGAACGGCGTGAAGTGGTAGCCCTTCAGATCCTTGAGTTTGATCGTCGGATCAGGATTCGAACGGAATTCATCGGGCCACCATTCGTCGGGAGTGCCGTTCTGAAAATAGTGATCAATGCTCGGCGCCTGCGGGATTCCCCACTTCTGGGGGGCCGGACCAGGCAACTCGTCCGGGTGCGGAAAGTCGCTGGTCGGGGGGACCCTCATCGGCGGGACGATCGTGCTGTACTGCGGCAGCTTGCTAGTGCCGCCTTGGCCGAAACTGTCAATTGGGAAAGAAAAAACCATCACGGCGGTTACAACGAGAGTGACGGTTGTAAGGAAGACTTTCGAGGGTTTCATCGACGGTTCTCTCCAACTTGGTTAATAAGACTTGAGGCGGCGTTTTCACGCCGCTGGACCTTTATATTACTACAGCGATATATTACACCAACGACGTCCAGAGATCCTCTTTCTTATTATTTGATCACCGATAGGAGTGAGGTCTGTCACGCTGCATATTTTCCGGGTTCGAAGCGGTCCAGATTCAGGTGCGGTCTATGACCGCACCTGAATCACCAAATAAAAAAGGCCAGGGAGGCAGCGCCTCCCTGGCCCGAATGATCAGTCGATCAGTAAACGATCCGCAGGCCAAACTGCACCTGCGTCGGGTTGCCGAGCAACGTTCCGATCGATCCTGCTGTGGACCGGTCGACACGAGTCTCGGGGAATCCGTAGTTCACGTGATCCGAGAGGTTGAAAATCTCGGCACGGAACTGAACGTTGACCCGCTCATCTGCCAGCAGGTACGTGTTCTTAATGAACGCCATATCCATGTTGAAGAACCCGTCGCTGGCCAGAATACCGGTTCCGGAGTTCCCGTACGTAAACGCCGCCGGCGCTACGAAGCAGCTGGCGTCGAACCACTTGTCTTCTGTCTGGTTCGAAAGCTTGCCGTCGCAGATCCGGTTCGGGAACGACGTGTTGCCGACATTGGCGACGTTGGCGCCCAGTCGCGGCGTCATCGGGCGGCCGCTCTGGGCCGTGACGATGCCGCTGACCTGCCAGCCGCGCGTTAAGGCGTTCGTTCCGCCCGGGAACTCGTAGACATAGCTGAAGCTGTACTTCAACCGGACATCGAAGCTGGATAGCCCGTACGACCCATCCATGTCGTAGGAGTTCTGAATCCCGGCTCGGTTGCCGGCCGAGCCGACCGCGCGGTCATCCATCGCCTTGCCCCACATGAAGGAGTTGATGAAGGTGAGGCCGCCGTCGAACCGCTGCTCGAGCTTCGCCTGCAGCGAGTGGAAGTTGGAGTGGCCGCTGTTTTCGGTCAGCGTCAGCCTGCCGAACGGTTGGAATGTCCGGCGTCCGGACACGCCGCCCGGTCCCGGCGTCAACGGCTGGTTGACACGGCGACTCCGGCGTTGCTTCTGAGTCACCGAGCCCACGTAGCTGACGTCCACCATCAGGCTGTTGGTCAGCTGGCGCTGGACACCCAGGTTCCACCTCTGGGCGTACGTGTCTCTCATGTTGGGATCGTACGCACCCCCGGTCAACGATCCGGTTGCCGCCAGGGCCTGCGGGAACGGATCCACAGCCAGATCCAGGTCGTTGTAGTTGCTCGCCCGGAAGCTGAAGGCCTTGTTGAACGGTGCGCCCTTCACGCAGCAGAACGACTTGTGACGGTCGTCTGAGTCGTAGAAAACACCGTAGCTGGTACGGATCACCGTCTCTCCCCCGCCCGGACTCCAGGCCAGGCCGATCCGCGGAGCGAAGTTGTTCTTGTCGGGCGCGTGCAAGCCTTCCGGCATAATGCCGTTGCCGTCGTCCTGAATGACGAAGAAGTTCGGGTCAGCGACAGACTTGCCGCACTCCGACTCGTAGGCCTCGCGGCAGATGACGTGGATCTTGTTGTCAGACGCGAGCCACCCCGAAAGTCCGTTCAGGGCGGTCAGAGGATTGTAGTATTCCCAGCGCAGGCCCCAGTTGATGGTCAGGTCGGCATTCACCTTCCAGTCGTCCTGGATGTAGGTGGCGAACTCGATCTTCCGCTCACGTCCGTATGACCGGGCCGGGATTCCCGCCTCCAGGATACCCGTCTGGGTGGCCGTGGAGATCGGATAACCAAGCAGGAAGTCGCCGAAAACGTTCCCAGTGAAATCACCGTTGAACGTGTAGGTGTTCGGGCTTCCGGTGATGTTGTGGAAATCCATCTTCCGGTAGTCGACGCCAACCTTGAACGAATGGTCGCCCGTGTTGATCGTCAGGGCGTTGATGAGGTTCCACGTGTTGTTGCCGCGCCAGAAACCACCACCGGAACCGAGGTTTTCGACCACGCCTCCCATGCTGAACGTATCGAACGCGTCGCGGTTCCGCGTCATCGCGGCCATCACCGGCGGCAGGGGGATCCTCTCCTCGCCGACCATCGTCGTGAGCGAGTTGAACACGTCGGTCAGCGGTTGGATGAATCTGTTAAACCCGACGCGAAATTCGTTGATGATCGTCGGTGAAAACACACTGGTCAGGTTGGCTCCGGAACTGGTCCGGTAGCGCGGGTTCCACTGGCCGAAGTTCGGCATGTTCCGCCCGGACGACGTCTCGCTGCCGTACGGGTTGAAGATGAATTCCTTCGCGTAGCTGTAGCGGGCCGACAACCGGTGCACGTCGTTGAACGCCTCGTCGATTTTGATCGAGATGTTGTCGTAGTTCGAGGTCAAGCTACCCGCCGTCGTCAGGTTCCGCGACGTTCCGCTCGCGTTCGCTGCCGGCCAGAAGCCCAGGGCTTCCTTTGCGAGAGGATTGATCCGACTCGCCGGGATCGTGGCGTTCGGGAACGCCATTCCTGTAACCGGATCGATCAAATTGCTGGTGAGCTCGGAGAGGTCACCGGCTCGCATCTTCGTGGTTGGAACCGTGGCCTTTTTGATGATCTCCTGACGCTGACGCTGGCCCTCAAAAGCCACGAAGAAGAACGTCCTGTCGCGAATGATCGGACCGCCGAGAGTCGCACCGAACTGGTTCCGGAGGAACCCTTCCTTCTCCAGGCCCGCCTCTTTGGCGAACTTGGTTGAGGTGTTCAGGGACTTGTTGCGGTGGTAATCGAAAATCGCGCCATGGAACTCGTTGGTTCCCGAGCGTGTCGTGACGTTGACGACCGCACCGGCGTTGCGGCCGAACTCCGCCGAGTAACCGGTCGACTGCACCTTGAACTCTTCGATCGCATCGATCGACGGGCGGTAGGCGAAGTTCCGGATGATCGTGTCGACGTTGTCGACACCGTCGACGTAGTAGCTCTGGTAGTGCTCGTCCATGCCGGCGATGACGACACCGCCCCTCTGGCCCAGGTGCGAGCCCTGTTGCGACGTCACGGCCTCGGGAATCAGCTGCACGAGGCTTTCGAAGTTTCGTCCGTTCAACGGAAGCTCGGTCACCTTCTGCTGGTCGATGACCGTACCGACCGAAGAGTCTTCAGTCTGAATTAAAGGCGCCTCGGCGGTTACCTCGACGACCTCGGTCACCTGACCGACCTCGAGAACCAGGTCGATCCGGGCGCGCTGGTCAGTGTTCAGCGTGATGCCGCTGCGTATTGCCGTCTGGAAACCGGGAAGCAGCGCTTCCACGCGGTAGTCACCACCCGGCAACGTCGGTGCGGTGTAGTTGCCCGACTCGTTTGTAATCAAGTTGCGAGTCAGGTTCGTACCTTCGTTGATCACCGAGACTTCGACGCCCGGCAGTACCGCACCCGTGACGTCGGTCACGGTTCCAGTAATCGTACCACTAGTCGACTGACCCGCAGCGCTCACGACGAGCAGCAGGACGACGGCTACCGAAAAAAACGAACGAAAAACCATGCTTTTTACCCCCAAGGTGAGTCTGTTAAAAAAGCCGCAGACTCGACGGTTAATAGCTCAAATGAAAACCGGTGAGACCGATTCCCCTCCACATCACAAGCTCGCGTTCAGGGTTCTGAGGCACTTCAATCGGTCATGGCCGGAACCAAGAACATTCACACCGTTCGAACATGTCCGTGTTCGCATTCTGTGAGCCGTTCTATTGGGCGGATCCTTATTTTGCCCATAAACCCTTGAGCCAGTGACACTAATCCCTGCCTACTAAAGTACTAACGGGTATCAAGAGTGTCAAGAGAAAAGGTTGGGCTTTACGTTGCTTGTCGATACTTCTTTCCGGGGGCAGTTTTCTGTAAACGACCGCTCATCGGCCTCGGGATCGTTCTTTCGACAGCGCTTTACCGGGCGGTCAGCTTGTCGACAACCTTCTGAAGAAGCTGGGAAGGGGTAAACGGCTTCTGAAGAACATCTTCGCTCTTGATAGATGCACGGCCCTCCAGGGCGTTGCTGGTGTAACCGGACATGTAGAGGACCTTGATGTCTGGTCGGGTCTGCCGGACCTCATCGATCAACTCAGGTCCGCTGTTCTTTGGCATGATGACGTCGGTCAGTATCAGATCCGGGTCCGAGGATTCCAGTTGGGTCATCGCTTCGGCCGGGCCGCTGGCCTCGATCACCGTGTAGCCCTTGCTTCTCAGGACCTCGGCGGCCAGCGTTCTGAGAGCGGATTCGTCTTCGACGAGGAGTATCGTTGCTTCGATCCTGACAATCCGCCGCATCGGTGTTTCTAGAACAGTGGTGATCGGTTTGCTCACGGCGGGCAGGTAGACCTTGAACTCCGTTCCCCGGCCGGGTTCGCTGCGGGCCCGGATGGTTCCACCGCCTTGCCGGATCGTTCCGTGAACCGTCGAAAGGCCCAGGCCCGTCCCCTTGCCTCTTTCCTTTGTCGTGAAGAACGGCTCGAACACATGGGACTTCGTTTCTTCGTCCATGCCGACGCCCGTATCCGTGACGCTCAACAGGACGTAGGAACCCGCTTGGATCGTCGCGTGGCGGTCCTGCCCGGTCCCGTCCACCGCGATGTTGGACGTCTCCAGCGTCAATCGACCGCCGGAGGGCATCGCGTCGCGCGCGTTTGTCGCGAGGTTGACCACCACCTGTTCGACTTCCGCCGGGTCGATTTCGACATTGTTCAAGTCATCTTCGAGAATGGTGAGAAGTTCCACGTCTTCGCCGACCAGGCTGTGGAGCATCCTGTCCATGTCGCCCAGGACCGTGTTCAGGTTGAGGACCCGTGGTTTTACGGGCTGTTTGCGTCCGAAAGCGAGCAGTCCGCGCGTCAGCTGTGCGGCACGTTCGGCGGCCCGACCGATCGCTTCTACCCGTGGGAGCGCTGGATGGTTGCTCGACATCCCTTCCCTCAGAAGTGCGCTGTAGCCAGTGACGACCGTGAGCAGATTGTTGAAGTCGTGGGCGATACTTCCCGCGAGCCTGCCGACCGCTTCCATCTTTTGCGCTTCCTGAAACTGCCGCTCCAATAACTTCTGTTCGGTGAGATCCCGCACCATCGCGATGTGAGCGGTCTCTTTGCCTACAGGCATCGTGCGGATGCTGATCTCGGTTGGAAAGACCTGTCCGTCGCGACGACGCCCGTGGAGCCCTATCCCCGTCCCTCCCAGATCGAGTAACGTGCCGAGAAGTTCCTCTTCTCCGGCCGATTCGGGAGGTTCCAACACTTCCGCCACCGACTTGCCGTTCAGTACATCCTGCTCGTATCCAAACATGTCCACCGCTGCGGCGTTGACCAGCGTGATGTCGCCTTTGTTGTCAAAAACGAGTACCCCGTCCGGTGCGGACTGAAGCAAGGTCCGGAACTTTTCTTCACTGGACTTCACTTCGGCATGTGCCTTTCTCAGGGCGTCTTCAGCCAGTTTGAGATCCGTGATATCCGTGATCGTCCCGATGTAGCCAATGACGCGACCGTCACTGGAGCGTTCGGCCGCGGCTTGACCCAGGAGCCAGATCGTCGTGCCGTCAGTCCGCCGAAACCGGAACTCCGACATACAGGGTTTGTCTTCGACGAGCGCTTGTTCCCACTCGGCGAACACTCGTCGCCGATCCTCCGGGTGGAACGATCTCAGCCATCCTCTTCCGCGGGCTTCTTCGGGCCCGAGCCCGGACAGCTTGGACCACTTGTCGTTCATGTAGGTGAACAGCCTTCTTGTATCGGCGCGGAGTATGCCGACCGTGGCGACGGATGCGAGTGAGTGAAACCGTTGTGCTCCCTCTTCCAGTCCGAGTTCCGTCTCTTTTCGTTCGGTAATGTCGGTGAGAGTGCCGATGTAACCCGTGACGGTGCCGTCCTCGGAAAATGTCCCGGCCGCTTCGCCTTGAACCCATATCGTGCTGCCGTCAGTCCGGCAGAAACGATATTCCGATTTGAACGGACCATCTCCCCGCACCGACTCCGTCCATTCCCGCTCTACCCGCGCGCGGTCGTCGGGGTGGAGTGCTTTTGTCCACCCGGTTCCCACGGCCTGTCCGAGTGTCAAGCCCAGCATTTCAAGGCCTCTTTCGTTGATGTATGTGGCCTTGCCTTCCGGGTCGTTTTGAAAAATCCCAACAGGAGAGGCTTTCGCGAGAGTCTGGTAGCGCTCTTCGCTCTGGCGTAGCGCGCCTTCCAGTTCCGAAATACGGTCGGGTCTACTGTCGAACCGGAACTCGGTCTTCAGTCGGGCCGTTTCTCGTTTATCGGAAAGCATGAATGGTTTGGGATTTGGCGTCTCAGCCATTTGTCGGTGTACCCGTCCTGGGAACAATATGCCGCGTTCAGGCCTCTATTTAACCAGAGAGGCGTGCTCTTCGGAACGGCATGATGGCCCATTTCCCATGGGAGATTTGTGCCATCGGGGATCAAGCCGGCTAGGAGTCTGCGCGGCAGAAGGGATCGTTGCGAGAAAGCGGAGAATCAAGGACAGATTTTTTCGATTTTGAGGCGAATAGTGGTTCTATTCAACGAAAAATCGGGGAAATATGGACCGATTATACCGTTTTCGCAGCAGATCTCTTCTGCTGCGCAGACTCCTAGGGGTGGTCTTCGTGCCATCCCGCATCAGCCAGGACCACCGAGGTTTCGATCTGTCGATCGCTCACCGTCCAGTACTTCCGGAGAAGTCGATTCTTTTCATCTGGAGTTACCAGTCGGAACCCATGACCCTCGTAGAAGCGAACCGCCCACTTGGCGGCCGCCCAGGTGCCGATGAGGAGTGGACCGGTGGATTGCCGACGAAGGGACCGAAGCAGCTTTCCGCCGATCCCCGTGTTCTGCTTTGCCGGTCGAACGTAGGCATGGCGGATGAGGGTGACCTCGGCGACCTGCTGGATCCCCATGACCCCGACGATCTCGCCTTCCTCATCCTGGCCCCAGAACGTCACTCCCGCGTTCAGTTCGTCGCGAAGTTCCTCCCGGGGCATGTAGGGTTCGCTCCAGCAGTCGGAGGGGATCACTCCTTTGTAGACTTCCGCCGCATCGTTGATGATCGAATAGATAGTCTCGAAATCGTCATCAACGCACCGGCGAATCATATCGGTCTTCTCAGGAAGCCTGCTTCCGGATTGTGCCCACGACCATATCTCCGATCTCGGTGGTGCTGAGGCCGCTTCGAGCGTCCACCGACGGAATCCGCTTCGATGACAGCAGAGCCTTGATCGCATTCTCCACGCGAACCGCCGATTTATTCTCGTCCACGAAGTCCAGGAGCATGCCGATGGCAGCGATGGATCCGAGAGGATTTGCGACGTTCTGCCCGGCATATTTTGGAGCCGAGCCATGGATGGGTTCGAACATCCCGTGTTTGCCCGGATGAATGTTCCCCGAAGCTGCGATCCCCATGCCGCCCTGGATCATGGCTCCAAGGTCGGTGATGATGTCGCCGAAGAGATTAGTCGTGACGACGACATCGAACCATTCCGGGTTCTTGACCAGCCACATGCAGCATGCGTCCACGTAAGCGTGATCCTTCTCGATTCCCGGATATTCTTTTCCGATCTCGGCGAAACGCCGGGTCCACAGGTCATGAGGGCGAATCGCGTTTGCCTTGTCGACCATCGTCAGCTTGGCTGTCTGACCGGGACCGCGAGCCTGTTTCCGCCCCTCGGCCAGTTCGAACGCATAACGGATTGCCCGGTCGACGCCGCTTCGGGTGTAGACCCCGACAACGGTCGCCACTTCGTCGGGCAGGCCTTTCTTTACAATCCCGCCGATCTGGGAGTAAAGCCCTTCGGTGTTCTCTCGGACAACCATGATGTCGATGTCGTCGGGAGTCTTGTCCTTGAGCGGGCAGAGGTGCTCCGCATACAGCTTGATGGGGCGCAGGTTCACGTAGAGATCCAGTCCGAAACGCAGTCCCAGAATCACCGACCGTTCCACCAGACCAGGTTCGACGTCGGGATGCCCGATTGCTCCCAGGAAGACGGCGTCAAGCGTCTTCCATTCCTCGATCATGCGGTCGGGTACGAGTTCCTTTGTCTTCAGGTAATGCTCGCCACTGTAAGGGTAGTCAACGATCTCGTAGCCGAAACCATCGATGTCAGATATAGCCTGCAACACTTTGAGCCCTTCGGCGGCAACCTCCGGTCCGATGCCATCGCCGGGGAGAGATCCAATCTTATAAGTCTTCATTTATGTCTTCAGTCCTGTGAAAGGTTATTGGTACTGGAAAATTACAAGACGTTACCCGAACTCATCTGAATATCGGGTAACGACCACGGGTAAGAAAACCGAACTATAGATGATAACCGCAATGCGGAGATTTGCTGCCGGAATTTGGCATATAGCGAGCAGCGTGCAGCATGCAGCGTGCAGCTTTGGGGGAACCCGCTGGGGAGATCTGAGGTCCGAAGTCCGAGGTCCGGGAGCTGCCCGCTACTCGCTGCTTGCTCCCCGCTGCCCGACCCCGAAAGACAAAACCTGTACAATATGAGGTTTGGGGAAGTGACTGTGTCATCAGCAGAGGGGAACTATGAATAAGGAAATCGCCGCATCCGAGGAGCGGGTGCTCAATGAACTGCGAAAGGTCCGTGATCCGGATTTGGGGAAGGACATCGTTTCGCTCGGTTTTGTCAGAAACGTCAAGATCGACGGCGGATCGGTTTTGTTCGATATCAACCTGACAACTCCGGCGTGTCCCGTCAAGGATCAGATGCGCGACGAAGCTGAAGCGCTCGTCAGTGCCCTTGATGGTGTCACGAGCGTGAAGGCGAACATGACCGCTGAGGTTCGTCAGGCTCCGCGCATGGACAAGAGCGCCCTGGGCGGCATCAAGAATATCGTGGCGGTCGGCAGCGGCAAGGGGGGCGTCGGCAAGTCCACCATCGCCGTGAACCTCGCCGTTGCATTATCGATGTCGGGGGCCCGGGTGGGACTCCTCGACGGCGACATATACGGGCCGTCGACGCCGATCATGCTCGGAGTTACCGGCCCGCCCGATCATGTCGGCAACAGGATCACCCCACGAGAGTCGTCCGGATTGAAATTCATGTCGATGGGGCTCATGGTCAAGACCCCAGACCAGCCGTTGATCTGGCGCGGTCCCATGGCCCACAAGGCTTTTCAGCAGTGCCTGTTCGAGGTGGACTGGGGCGAGCTGGATTACCTGGTCGTCGATCTGCCGCCAGGAACCGGCGACGTTCATCTCACTCTGGCACAGGCGGTTCCCATTACCGGCTGCGTTATCGTCTCGACTCCGCAGGATGTCGGAATGCAGATCTCGATCAAGACCTTGCGCATGTTCGAGCAAACCAAGGTTCCCATTCTGGGGATCATCGAGAACATGGCGTACTACATCTGTCCTCACTGTAATTCCAGGGACTATATTTTTGGAGAAGGTGGGGCCCGGCGGGCCGCCGAGCAACTCGACGTTCCGTTTCTGGGAGAGGTTCCCCTGGACCTCCCGATTCGGAAGCAGGCGGATGCGGGTGTGCCAATCGTTCGGGCACATCCGGAAGCGGCCAGCGGAGTTTTGTTACGGGAGATAGCCGAGCGCCTGGCCGCACAGATAAGCATCCGTAACCACAACGCGCCCGTCCTGGAGGTTGAATAGATGCCGCCGGACGCCGGTCCAACGGATCCGGTAAAGATCAAGAAGCTGGATCCGCAGAAACTGATGATCCAGTGGGCGGACGCGCACGAGAGCCGCTACGTCGGACCGGTCCTTCGGGGTCTGTGTCCGTGTGCGTCCTGCCAGGATGAGGACACAGGTCAGCGCCTGATTCTGCCGATTCACATTCCCGACACTTTGGAGTTTCGAAACGTGGAGCTTGTCGGCCAGTACGCCCTGCAGTTCGAGTGGAGTGATGGACACCGCACGGGGATCTATAGCTTCGAGCGATTGCGACAGCTCTGTCCATGCGAGGATTGTACGAAAGCGCCCGCGGCCAGATCATCATGAAACTAATAGTTGGGATTTCCGGTGCGTCCGGAGCCATCTACGGCATTCGACTGCTGGAGCTGCTCCAGGGACGAGAAGATGTCGAGACCCATCTGATAATTACCGAAATGGGTCGGGTGACCATCAAGCTGGAAACCGACTACTCCATTCCCGCCGTCGAAGAAATGGCCGACAAGGTCTACGGCATTAAGGACATGGCAGCGTCCCTTTCCAGCGGATCGTTCGTCACGGATGGCATGATTGTCGCGCCTTGCTCGGTCCGAACGCTCTCGTCTGTGGCGCGTTCCGCAAACGACAACCTCCTGACGCGAGCAGCCGACGTCACACTCAAGGAACGTAGGCGACTGGTCCTGCTCTTCCGCGAAACGCCGTTGCACGAAGGCCACTGTCAACTGATGCTGGACGCTTCCCGGATGGGCACGGTCATCATGCCCCCCTTACCCGCCTTCTACATCAAGCCCGAAACCATTTCCGACATGGTCGATCACACGGTAGGGCGCGTCCTGGATTTCTGGGGTCTGGACCTTTCCGAAATCAAACGTTGGAAACAGTAGTCGGTTGCACCGGACGGTTTTCTGTCAACGCAAAGACGCAAAACCGCAAAGAAGCGCAAAGAAGCGCAAAGAAGCGCAAAGAAGCGCAAAGGAAAATTAGATTTCTTTGCGGTCTTCGCGTTTTTGCGTCTTTGGTGCGCCAGGCAAAGCTTGGGCATTCTAGCTGA
>CAZOZZ010000116.1:0-13520 GCA_964584435.1 uncultured Solibacteraceae bacterium
GTGCGACGAGGGGGGAGGTCGCTCTTCGCGTCCTCCCCTACTCTACCGGTGACAGAACTGTCCCAGACCTGGCGCCAGTCTGGGGTCAGGCCCGAACACTTCGTTTACGGGCGGATTATCTGGACGTTCTTGGGGAGTTTGAGGTCGAACTTGGAGCCGGAGATGCGCTTGTTGGTTTTGATGTTCGTGTATCTTACGATCTGGTAATCGCCACCGGCCTCGTTGAGCCTGGCCTGAACCGGAACCCAGCGGGTCTGATCGATCCAGAGTCGGAACGAAGAAAACATTCCCAGGATCCGATCCGACCGGGGCGTGAGGTCCAGGATTGCCGTCGACTTTCCGTCCACCGGCTCTTCGCCGGCCAGGCTTGCTTCGAAGTCCGTCGTCAGGTCCACCGCGGATGGTCCAAATCCGAGTGCGAGAAACTGTACGACTTGCGGATTCTCTCCAAGATCGAATTCCTGAACAACGTTGGTCCGGGGATTGAAGAGTTGCGCCTTGCCTTCGTCTACGAGGAGTTCCTGACGTGCGGGCTCGGTTATGGACATCCGAATCCGGCTGTCGTCGCCTTTGGCTTCAAAGTAGAACTTGCCCGAATCTGTGCTGTGATCGTCAACGATAACGACGACTTTTGTTCGTTCGATGTCGGTTTCAACGCTCTGGAATTCACGGCCAGACGCCGCCATTCGCTCTAGAACCGCGTCGAGCGACAGTTGGGCCCCGGCGTCCAAGGTAACGGCCGCGCCCAGCATCAAGATAGGCAAGAGCAGGCTTGTTGGAAACCGTTTCACCGCTCCACCCAGAAGGAATAGGCGGCCAGACCGCCTCGGATGTTGTAAATCGCTTCCACCCTGTCGACCTCGAAGATGTCACTGGCTTCGGCACCTGCATCGAGGAAGGTACGGAGGCGATCCCGGGCCGCCTCCTCCACTTCTCCTTCGTCGGCGCCAAACCCCGCCTTTACTTTGACGGTGTAGACCACGTCTCCGTCATCATCTCTGGTTCTGCGAACTTCATCTTCGCCGCCCAGACGCGCGTAATCGGGGCGGTCATTGAACAGGGTTGGAGGAATTGCGAACATCACGATCAGTATCAGCCCGCACAGCACGTCATACTGGAACGAGCCGCGATCGAACGACCAGAAAATCCACTTCTTCATGAGCGCCCCGTGACCGACTCGGACAACAACTTCGATTCTGCAGCAACCCAATCCTCGGAGGAGCCATCGTTGACGATCCTCCCGTCTCGCATCTCGACGACCCGATCGGTGAAGGCCGCAAGTTCCGGGTTGTGCGTCACGAGAATTATCGTCTGTCCGAGCTTCCTGTTCAACTGGCGAAACATCTCGAGGACGATGTCGGAGTTTTTAGAATCGAGATTTCCGGTCGGTTCGTCCGCCAGAAGGATCGCCGGGTGCTTCACGACGGCGCGGGCGATGGCAACACGTTGCTGTTCCCCGCCCGAGAGCTCGGAGGGCCGACGGGTCATCTTGTCTCCGATATTCAACATCCTGACGATTTCCAACAGGCTGGCATCAACATCCGAATCGCCCCGGCTGCCCTGAATGTACCGCGCAATCTCGATATTGGCTCGAGCCGTGAGCGTCGGCAACAGGTTGAATTTCTGAAAAACAAATCCGATTTTGCTTCGCCTGAACTCAGTTCGTGCCCGATCGTCCATTTCGGCAACATTGACACCTTCGAGCAGAACCTTTCCATCGGTCGGTTGCGTCATCGCGCCCAGAACGTGCATCAGCGACGACTTGCCACACCCCGACGGGCCCATGACGGCCAGCATCTCTCCTGCCGCCACGTGAAGATCGACTCCCCGAAGCGCTTCGACCTCAACCACCCCAGTCCTGTAAGTCTTTCTTAATTCAAATGTTTCGAGCAGAGTCGCCATCAATGTCCTCTAGGAGCCTGTCTTTCTGTCACAAAATCTATTCATATGCGAGGGCTTCGACAGGGTCGTGCCCGGCGGCACGAAATGATGGATAGATCGAACCAACAATTCCGCTGAACAGGGCCAGAATCGTCGCTCGAAAGATCCAGTCGGAAGGGATCATGATGACCAGGGTGGGAAAAATCTGCTGGACAAGGAACGCCATTCCATAGCTCATTCCGATCCCGGTGACGACGCCAACCGCGCACAGCCACAAAGTTTCATTCAAGATGAGCTTGACGACAAAACCCTTCGACGCACCCATCGACCGCAGTATCCCGATTTCGCGAGTTCGTTCCGTGATCGTGGTGTACATCGACAGAAAGATCACGAGAACACCGATCGAAACGGCTACGACCATCACGACCGTGAGGAATGCATCCAGGGCCGGCAGACTCGAATTCGCCATCATAGACATCATGTCGCGCAGGGGAGGCGCCGGATAGGTCGGGAACAAAGACTCCAACCGCTCCTTCACGATGTAGGTCTGGTCGGGATCGGTGCACTTGACAAAGAAAAGAGAAGCCTTGTCCTGTGAACCGGTCATATATTGTGCTTCTTCAATAGCGATGAAAAGTCGTGCCCCTTTCCCATGGTCCACAACTCCGGACACCTTGAAGGTCTGGTTCAGCAGCTCGAATTCGTCTCCGACCTCCAGCTCTTTGGCCGCCGAATACAGATCGTCGATGACGATCTCTCCCGGCTCCTCAAAGATCCGGCCCGACAGAAAATTGAACCCGCCCCCCATCTCGGCAAAGCTGTCCGGATCGATACCGTAGACAAGATCGAAACCGTTTTGAGAGTTGAATTGCGTCACCACGGGTGCCACGTACTCGACGCCTTCCACCTCGAGCAGTCTGTCACCGATCGCCAGCGGCATGACCGCGCCGTTCAGCCCAAGGAACACGGACGACCCCGGGGGTTGGAACATAAGATCGGCGCCGACACCTTCGATTCGCCTTCCTGTCTCGACGTTCATTCCCGTCACCAGGCCTACGATGACGAGGATCAGGGTGACCTCAATAGCGACGGCAAGCACGCTGACGGCGGTCCGAACGGGCCGCTGTCGTAGATTTGCGAGGATGATTTCTGTATTCAAAGAAAGCTCCGCAGGATCAGAAACGGTTTCCTTCGAGTTCCCCGACTCGAATCAAGTCCGCACCTGGAGGGGCCGCCAGAAAGAACGCGTCCTCGGGCAGGGCTTCGTTGAGCGTGGTCCGGACGAAACTGATCTGTACCGAGTAGTCCTCGATCGGACGCTGGATAAAAATGCTCTGGGGAAAAGTGACACCCATCAGCGCTTGATAGGAATCGTATTCGACATCGGTCTGGACAAGCCCATCCTCGCCGAACACCTGCTTTCTGGCCACAGTGAAGTTCCGGCGATCGATCCAGACCCGCTCAATCATCTGAGGAACGGACAGCGAGCTGTCGATAAAACTGAAGACGTAGAAACTCCGTCGTCCCTCAACCTGTTGTTCCATGGTTTCCAGAACACGCGGATTTGCCAGATACTCCCGGACGTCGACGAAGAGTGCATCCATCACGTGTTGGGGACGAAGGTTTAAGACAGGGTTCTCCTCTTTCGTAACCGCCGTATTCTCACCCTTGATGAACGTGTTTCGGATCGGCACGGACACGCGGAACAGCTCTCCGTCCGACACCATGTCGAACACGGTGGCAAGTGCCAGAGGGGCTTCCCCCTTCAGGCGAATGTGATTGGGCCGCCGAACGATCAGAGTGCCGTTTGTTTCGCGGTAAGAGGTCAAGGCCCCCGTTGTCATCGCACCACCCGACGCCACCAGCGTGACACGCGCGGTCAGTGTCTGGACGGATTCACCTGTCTTCTTGAGAATCTCGAGCAGTTCGTATCGCGTGGCAACCTTCGCGGGGAACGGCAATTCTTCAGGAGGGAGAACGCGGGTTCTGGAAACACCACATCCGGCGACAACGAGCAGTGTGATTACCAGCGACAGCCAAGGCCCGATCCGCCTGGGCGACCTGGGCCCCGGAACGTTCCTTCGGATGGTTGGATTCATATTCACTTTCAGTGGTTTCCGTTCAACGTCTCACATATACGAAAAGGACGACCGCGATCACGATCATCGCCGACACGACGATGCCGATCATGCCAAAGTTCTCCTGGACGAATTCAATTGCCGAAGCGCCGTATACGACCGCCAGAATTCCTTCGGAAAAATAACGAAGGCTTCGCCCCACGGCGACTGCCGTCAAAAAGCGTGGCCAGGAGATCCCGAATGTTCCGGCCGAAAGAACAAAAATCTTAAAGGGCGTAGGAGGAGGCAGCAGTGAAGGTATGATCACGGCCAGCATACCGTACTTGCTGTACCACTGCTCGACCCGCGCCAACCTCGTGTCAGAGAAGCGCTTCCTCAGAAACGCTTCGCCGCCCGACCGGCCGACCGAATACAGCATCGCGCAGCCAACGAGCGAACCAATCGTCGTCAGAGTCGCATACAGGACCATCTGGTCCGGCCGCTCCATGGAAAACGTCATCAACAGGATGTCGTTAACTTCCGGTAGCGACAGGAATGACGAGTCGCAAATCGCCAGAAGCATCAGGCCGACACCGCCGTAAGGAAGCAGCGTCACCTGCAGCCAATCCGAAATAGCGCTGAAGATTTCCATACAAGAATCGAACTGGGTCCAGAAACCGAACAGCTGCTATGCTTGGCCGCGGCGATTTAAGACACACAAACACTTTATTTTATCATGGAAGACCGAATCTCGTCGCCTCCCTCAAAGGCCATCAGGCCAGCCGAAAATCAAGCCGCGCTTTCCGTGTCCCCTGTACTTCCAAGTCGTGTAGACTCTTCGAATAACCTGCAGTCACAAACGGAGCGTCATGATGAAGCTTGTGTTCAGCATATTGGGAATCATTCTCCTCACGACGTTGTTTCTACCTGAAGCCGAGTCTCAAGGACCACAGGATGCTCTCATCAAGGCCCGAATCAGGGGCGAAACCGAGCGCCGCGAAAAGAGTCTTGCCCAGTTGAAGGAGGCTACCGGGGAACTGATGGAACTCACGAAGGCTCTCTCCGAAGCTGTGGAAGAGGCGGACGGCTTCACAACTTCAGCCAAGATCGTGGAGAGTAGCGACAAGATAGAAGAGCTGGCGAAGAAGATCGAAAACCTCGCGAAAACGGTGAAGAGACGAGCGCAGGGAAGGTGAGAAGTGACTGTTGGCCCGAGCATCAGACGTCTGCCCCGAGCTCGGTCTGTTTGATGACAGATTATTGCCCGCCTGACATCCTCTAAGACCCTGGTCCCGCCCCGACCCTGGACTCCAAACCTGCATAATCCGCGTCAAGCGGGTCGGACTCGCGCCCTTTCACGAGGCGAAATATTTGCGCAAAATGGAAGCCCAGTGCATGCAGATTCCGATCGACAGCAGCAGCCCAGGGGTCTAACTTATGGCCTTTCACAACGAAATTTTTGCACGACCGGCACAAAAACCCGAACGGCGCAGATATTTTTGATTCCGCCCGCCGACCTATTGTAGACTTACCGGTTTCGACAGCCATGATATGCACCCCTGCACACAAATAACCGGTCCGCGAAACGGAGGTCCGTCCACATGACACCCAAAGAAGTAATAGAATTCGCCCGTGAAAAAGGCGTAAAAATCATCGACTTGAGGTTCGTCGATCTGCCCGGGCTCTGGCAGCACTTTTCGATGTCTACAGCGGAGTTCGTCGAAGAAATCTTCGAAGAAGGGATCGGTTTCGACGGTTCCAGCATCCGTGGGTATCAGAAGATTCAGGAAAGCGACATGTTGCTGATTCCAGACCCGGATTCGGTTTTTCTGGATCCGTTCACCGAAGTACCGACTCTCAACATGATCTGCAACGTCAAGGATCCGGTAACGGGTGAGTCATACAGTCGCGATCCTCGTTACATCGCTCAGAAGGCCGAGCAACACCTGAAATCGACCGGTGTGGCCGACACCGCCTATTTCGGCCCGGAACCGGAGTTTTTTGTCTTTGACGACGTCCGATACGACCAGGGCCCGTCCGGCGGCTACTACTTTGTCGACTCCAAGGAAGCGTCGTGGAACACGGGACGCGAAGAAAACCCGAACCTCGGGCACAAACCCCGTTACAAGGAAGGCTACTTCCCCGTTCCTCCAACCGACTCGCTCCAGGACATCCGTTCAGAAATGATGCTGACGCTCGAAAGCCTCGGGGTTCATGTGGAAGTACATCACCACGAGGTTGCGACCGCCGGCCAGTGCGAAATCGACATGAGATTCGACACCTTGACCCGCATGGCCGACAAGCTGCTGATGTTCAAGTATGTCGTGAAGAACGTGGCCAAGCGCCGCGGCAAGACCGCCACGTTTATGCCGAAGCCAGTCTTTACCGACAACGGATCGGGCATGCATGTACACCAGAGCCTCTGGAAGAAAGGTCAGAATCAGTTCTACGAACCAGGCAATTACGCAGACCTGAGTAAGAACTGCCAGTACTACATTGGCGGCTTGCTCAAGCACGCCGCCGCTCTGTTGGCGCTTTGTACGCCAACGACGAATTCGTTCCGTCGGCTGGTCCCGGGTTATGAGGCACCGATCAACCTCATTTACTCTCAACGAAACCGCAGCGCCTGCGTCCGAATCCCGGCTTACTCCAAGAGCGAGAAGGCTAAGCGGGCGGAATTTCGAGTACCCGACGCCTCGTGCAACGGATACCTCGCGTTCGCCGCCATGCTGATGGCCGGACTCGATGGAATCGAAAACAAGATCGTACCTCCGGATCCGGTCGACAAGGATCTGTACGATCTCGATCCAGAAGAGAAGAAGGATATCGCGTCTACACCGGGCAGCCTGGCCGAAGCCCTGGACGCACTGGAAGCCGACCACGACTTTCTGCTGAAGGGCGATGTCTTCACAAAGGACGTTATCGACACCTGGCTGGCATACAAGCGGGAGAACGAGGTCGATGCCGTGCGCTTGCGACCGCATCCTTACGAGTTCTCCCTGTACTACGACATCTAGGCAGCACCCGTAGCCGGCGGTCCGCTCCCCGCTATACACCCGCGGCCGGACCGTCGGACCGGAACTCCGGTGGGGACACCGGGAGGATGAACATGAAACTGCTCAAGGCGATCATCCGTCCAAATAAGCTGGAAGAAGTCAAAGACGCTCTCGACAAGATCCACGTTTCCGGTCTGACGGTTACCGAAGTGCGCGGGCACGGCCGACAGAAAGGTCACAAAGCGATTTACCGGGGCACTGAATACAGCGTCACGCTACTGCCCAAGATCATGATCGATCTTGTCCTGCCCGACGAGATGGTCGACGAAACGATTCGGACGATCATCGAAACGGCACGGACGGGGGAGATCGGAGACGGCCGCGTCTTCGTCCTGCCAATCGGGGACGGCTACAACATCCGCACCGGCGAACGAGACGTAACGTAGCAGCGGCCTGGGCTTCAGGATTTCAACGCAAAGACGCGAAGGACGCCAAGAAGACCTGTTTCTGGTTCCGAAGAATATCCGTTTTCCTCTGCCTCCTTCGCGTCCTTCGCGCCTTCGCGGTAAAATCTGGAAGCGAAATGTGGAGGTCGTGTATCAGGGCCGGTACTCCTCAAACGCCCGGCGGATCCGCTTGGTGGTCTCCTGGTAGGTCTCGTGGAAATCATCTATTCCCAGCATCATTTCCAGCGCCGTAACGTCTTTCTCCTCGATCCTTGAGCTGGCATGGGGGGACCACAACCGGAGCATGGATTCGACCCTCCGCAAGAAGTGATAATCGTCGATGAGCGTGCGGGGCATGCCCGCCTTCTGTAACACCAGGGCAGTGTTGGGAATCCGGATCTTGCCACTGATCTGCAAGAACTCCGCAAGAAATTCCAGATCCACGAGACCGCCCCGGCCCAGCTTCAGGTCCCACGCCCCTCCTGTTTCCCTGGCGAGTTCCCTTTCCATGCGACCTCGGATGTGTTTCATCTGATCGACTTCTCTCGTCCCGAACGCACCTTCATAAACGAATGCGTCGATGAGCGGGCTGATCCCGGCCGCAACCGCCGCACTCCCGGCAACGAAGCGCGCCTTCGTCCAGGCCATCCTTTCCCAGGTCTCCGCTCGATCCCGGAGATAGGCCTCGGTCATTTCCCTGTTCCACACGATCGCTCCCTTGCTGCCTTCCGGCCGCAGGCGCAGATCGATCTTGAATTCATCCCCACAGTCGGCGACCAGCTTCTCGACCACCGCACTCGCCGCCCGGAAGTCACCGTCGTAGAATGCGATGACGTCGAAATCCGATCTGTAGTTCAGCTCCCGCTCGCCGAACTTGCCCAGAGCAAACACCGCGACCGGGGCGTCGCCGGGGAGCAAGCGGCGGAATTCACGTTCGGCGTATCGGGTCAGGAATCGGCTCACCTGGCGGCGTGTCGCGATACTGAACAGTTGCTGAGCGCCGACATAGAACTCATAGACGCGACGACTCTGCGTACTCGGGGCATCCCGCATGGAGACGCCAAGCCGGCCCTCGTCGATGAGGAACTCCACTACCTCCGGGGCCTTGAACAAGGTTTCCGACAGGTAGTCGCCGAGGGAAAAAAGCCGTGCGATTCTCGCAATGGAGCGCGGGCTCTCCAACAGCGACCGGAAGAAGGCTTCCCGCGCACCAATGGCTGACGTGACCCTTTCAAAACTATTCAACACCTTTCCGGGACGCGTCACACGGGCACAGCTCTCGAGCAGGGGCGCCAGAACGTTAGAGAGGAGATTCTTGACGCGAGAGGGTGAATGGCCGAAGGCAGGAGCGTCTCGCAATGCCACCAGATTCCCATAGGCCTGGCGGGCATCCTCGAAGCCGATTCCGGTCAACCACTCCAGGGCCTGGGTCTCTTCCATTGTTCCGTTGATGAAACGATGAACGCCGTCAGACAGACCTTCCGCGGCAGTCCCACGACTGGAAAACAGGTCGTCGAATACTCGGTGAACAGCGCTTCGATGTTCGTTCAAGGCCGACCGAAACACTTCGAACGACATCTTCATTCTCCTGGCACACTTTTCGAGTTCGCCAGGGTCCGTTGGGAGGTCGTGGGTCTGGCGAAACTCGACGATCTGCAACTTGTGCTCGAGGTTCCGCAGAAACACATAAGCCTGCCTCAAACACAGTTCCACGGCACTCTCGATCACCGACGCTTCTTCCAGGCGCGACAGCGATTCAAGCGTGCTGCGAACTCGAAGGTCCCGGTTCTCACCTCCATAGAGAATCTGTAACGCCTGGACGAAGAATTCGATCTCCCGAATGCCGCCCCATCCCAGTTTGACGTTCAGATCCATGCCTCCGGACGGTTCCACCTGACGATCGATGCGTTGCTTGATGTCGCGCACCTCGTCAATCGCGGCGTAATCCAGATACTTTCGATAAACAAAAGGCTCCGCCAGGCGATTGAAGGCCGGTGCGAGCGACTCGTGGCCCGCAACGAACCGGGCCTTCGAAAGAGCCAACCGTTCGAAAGTCTCGCCCCAGGAGTCGTAATAGGTCTGGAGCCCGCGCAACGACGAGGCCATGGCACCGCGGCCGCCCTCGGGTCTCAAACGCAGGTCCACCCGGTAAAAAGAGTCCTCACCGGTCCGCTCTGTCAAAGTGTTGTTCATCCGTCGGGCCAGCTTCAGGGCGAGGTCTGCCCGGGAATCGTCTGAGTAAATGTAGAAGATGTCGATGTCGGAACTGAAGTTGAGCTCCTCTCCTCCAAGTTTGCCGACGCCGATGACACCGAATTCGAAAGGCTGATCCGCCAGAAGATCCCCCATACTCCGCCAGGTCTCTTCGAACACACCCTGGAGGATGGCATCGGCCAACCAGGACAGCTCGTTCGTTATTGTCCGGACGTCCACGTCTCCGCGTAGATCCTGGGCGCCGATTCGCAGCAGCTCCCGGCGATGGTATCGATGGAGCGAGTTCAACCGCTGTTCATCTCCCTCGGTTGAAGCGAGCGCGCTGCGGACATCATCGACAAAGTCTCCTGGTCGTCGTGTCTCGCCGCGCTCCATCGAAGCCCTGAGCCAGTGAAGGTATTCCGGGTTGCGTATGAGGATTCCGGTCAGAAAGGGAGACCCGCCGAACACGAGGGCCATCAGCTCTACCAGGGCAGGGTCATCACCCGCCAACCCCAGGAAGGTCGAACGGTTACCCAGGACCGAAACATATCGCTCGAGGTTCGACAGGGCAACGTCGGGATCCACCGCCGCTCCGAAAGCCTCGAAGATCCAGTCGATGGACCGAACCAACTGTTGGCGATCCAATTCCGAACGGACAACCTCTTGAAGGTTGCGATCCGATTCGGTCGGCGAACGGAAGCCGTACCGCGAGTAGAGTTCCGTAAGGTCTCGAGGATCCACCCGGGCCGCGAGCAGAAGATCCCGGGGCTCAATGGTCATAAGGATTGAAGACGTGTTGATCGAAGACTCAAGCCGGGGCTCCTAGCCGTGCGGAATCGCTTCAGGTGGTTTCGAATGTGGCTGGATCACGCCCAGGAGTTCCCGTCGGAGCTCTTGTTGCAGTTCCTCCGACAGCCGGCAGCCGTCCCGGGTCAGATAAAACACATCGATCGCCCGATTCCCTTCGGTGGTGATCAACGCCACGTCGATGTCGCACTCGTAGGCGGCCAGCAACCGGGAGATATGAGACAGCAGACCGATGTCGTCCGGGGCCACGATCTCCATGATCGTGCACTTTCTGGAAGACTCATCATCGAAGTGTACCGTGGCATCAACAGACCCGAACTTCTGACGGTAAAGAACACTTGTTGATTTTCGACGCAGCAGTTCGTCAACCTCAATCTTACCGTTGATCGCATCCGCCATGACCTGTTCGAGCCGCCCGATTTCCGACGGGTTCTTTCGCAGCCTGCCATCGATATCTTCGAAAGTAATGATGTCACACACGGTCTCGCTGCGATTTGCGGACGCCTGGGCTCGTATGATGTTCATTCCGAACGCGGCAAGCACTCCGGTCATGCGCGAGAACAGCAGGGGCCGGTCGGCTGCCACAACGAGCATTTCACAAAGGTCGTCCCGCCAGGTGATGTGAGTAACCAGCCCGCACTCGGGAGACAGCTTCCGGTATTGCTGGAAGTGTTCGGCGATCTGGTCGCTGGGCGTCATCTTCACGTATTGCCTGGGAAACCCGTCGAGGAAGTCGCGCAGTCCCTGAATGTCGGAAGACTGCGGCAGGAACCGTTGAATCGCCGCAATTTCCCTGTCCAGATCGGCGCCCTTCACAAACCTGTCATCAGCAATACCGGTTATCAGGTGGTTGTAAGTCCCCACGTATAACTGCCACAAGAGATCTTCCTTCCACGAAGTCAGCACCTCGGGGCTCACGGCTTTCATATCGGCGTAGGTGAGCAGACACAGCAAACGCAGGTCCTCGGGTGTTCCGACCAGCCGGGCGAACTGGGAGATGACGTCAGGATCGCCGAGATCCCGCCGCAGGATGATCTTCGACATTTCCAGATGATTCTGAATAACGGTACGGACCTTGTCCCGCTGGTCTGCCCGAAGTTCTATACGATCCAGCACAGTGTCGACCCCGTCGACACTGGCACATGCGTGCTCTCCTTCCGGATGCCTGGCCGACTTCCCGATGTCGTGCAGGAGCAGTGCCAGCAACAGCAATTCCGAATGCTCCATTTCCTCGAGGATTGCGATCAGGCCGCGGCGGGCTCCACGAACTTCTTCATTCGCATCGAGCTCTTCGATATTGCGGATCGCAAGCAGCGAATGCTCGTCGACAGTGTATTTATGGAAGAAATCGCGGATGACCCGAAACCGCACTTCTTCGAATTCAGGGAAGATGCGACCCAGGAGACCCACCTGATGCATCAGACTCAAGGTCTGATAGATTCCGCGGCGATCCTTCATCATTTCCAGGACGGTCTGGCCATAGGCCGGAGCGGAAAAACATTCAGCGTCGAAACCGGACAGGCTTTCCTGGATGCGCCGCAGGGCGGGCGAATCCAGAGTGAGTTTCCGGCGATGAGCCTCGCTGAACACCCGCACGATCGCACCCGGATCCGAAAAGACCTCCGCCACCTCCAGGCTGTTTGGATGACCGACGATCTCGCCCTCCCAGCCTGCGGCGCAGCGGGCAATCGACTCGGCCTTCAAGAAATAGTCGTGCATGAGGTTCTCGGCCGCCTCACCCTTGTCCGAATCTTCATACCCAAGCTCAGCCGCAATCTGCTCCTGGTATTCGTAGGTCAGAACGTTCTGGTCACGACCGGACATGAAGTGGAGAAAGTTCCGGACGCGGTGATGAAAGGCCACTGCCTCATCGAGGGACGACTCCACTCCATGTCCCAGGACAAGGGAAACCCATCCAGCCCAGTGGTAGTCGCGGAGGCCGCCGGGAGCGTCCTTGAGGTCGGGTTCGAGTTGGAAAACGGTTCCCCCGGAACGCTGGTACCGTTCCCTCTTCATCTCGACAAGCGCTCTCAAGAACCGTCCCAGGCTCCGGCGGAGCCCCGGGAAGATTCGGTGGGTAAAATCCTCTGCCACGTCACGGCATCCGAACAGGAACCTCGCGTCCAGAAAAGCCGTGTAGGACTCCATCTGTTCGGGCTCGAAATGATGAAAATCAGAGCTTTGCCGGATCTGATGACCCACGCGAAAATCCAGATCCCACAGCGGATTGAAGAGGCCGTTGACGACATCCTGATCGACCTTGTCCTCAAAAAAAAGCAACAGGTCGAGATCCGATGCGGGATGAAGGGTTCCCCGGCCGTAGCCTCCAACAGCCATCACCGAGAACCGCACCGGGCTTTCAAAGTCTTTCCAGATTTCCTGTAGAACCCCATCCATCATCGAACACAGGGCCCGTTCCAGGTGAAAGCCATGGGGATCCGCGTAGAATCGGCGGCGTATATCTTCAATGCCTGGCTTGAGTTCCGGCCGAGTCGCCATAAGGGCCTATGGTATCATTCGGGGCCTCAGGCGAACGCCGCAAAAAAAGGGTTGACCGATTCCCAGCTGAGCACACAAACCGTGGCCGAAGAACAAGTTCCCAACCTTTCCGGGAATGGTCACAGACAGTTGTTCAGCCTTCAGTTCACAGCTATTTTCGGCGTGATCAAGAACGCCGAGGTCCATCCAGGGGAACTGGAGCACTGCCTGTCGATCCAGCGAGTCGAGTGAAGGAGACGTCGGTGGGACAGAAGCGAGAAACTGAACTTTCCAACGAACCGACATCCAGGTCGACACGAAGCCCTGACTTGATCGAGTCTCTACCGTGCGGGATCCAGGAGTGTGATACCGAGGGAATCATCACCTTCAGCAGTCCGGCGCACTGCCGGATGCACGGCTATGCCGATGGGGAGCTGGTCGGGAGGCCTGTCTGGCACCTTCTCGATTCGGACACCGAAAAGGACAAACTCCGATCCTACATTTCCTACCTCGTCCAAGACCAACCACTACCAACGCCTTACATCTCAAGGGATCTCCGGAAGGACGGAAGGTGGAGGAGGCACTCCGGGAAGGCGAAGAACGCTTTTGAGTGCGCCCCTCCGACTGGAGACTTTTCCCAAAAGTTTAGTACAGACAAA
>CAZOZZ010000117.1:0-13448 GCA_964584435.1 uncultured Solibacteraceae bacterium
CAAAGAGTTCATCACGGACTCCGTGGACCGGTTGGACACCTACTACCAGGTTGTTGGAATTCGTCGTCATTTGTACGCACTAGTGGTCTATGGTGGATGGACCGAACCCATCCCAGCCCTCTTCATCAATTCAGGGTTTACAGGGGATTGGCAGCGAAAGCGTACTCCTCGACCGGGCGACCGCCGATGAGGTGCTCCTGAATGATACGCTCCAAGACCTCTGGAGTAGCCGAGTGGTACCAGGTCCCTTCGGGATAAACGACCGCGATCGGGCCCCGCTGGCACACCCGCAGACAATTGGCCTTGGTCCGATAGACACATCCGTCCGCCTGGACCAAATGCAACTCGGTCAGTCTCTTCTTAAGATAATCCCAGGACACATTCGTCACGTCTCTCGCCGCGCATTTCGGCTTCGTCTGATCGGCGCACAGAAAAATGTGTCGTTCAATGCGGCCGATACCGAGCTTACGGGTGATTTCGTCTAGAGATTCGAGAGGCGTGTCGTTGGGTTCCATGTGGTTATTAGCTGTTGGTTATTGGCTCTTAGCTGTTGGCCCTGATTCTTTGAGCCAATTGCTAAGAGCTAACAGCCAATAGCCAAGAAGCTATCTCGACGACCGAAGGGCATACTTGTAGGATGTCTCAGGAGCCTTGATCCGTCCGCTCGACACAAGGCTGTCGGTCACTCCGGCTACGAGCGATTGATAGTACCAGGCCAGGAACTCGGCGAACGCGGCGTACTTGGATGCTCTCACGGTCTCATGCAGTTCTATGAACTCGCCCCTCTTCGATTTCAAGAACGGAAGGACGTAGTCGCGCGAGAAGATGCTCGCAAAAACCCTCCAGCGCCGGGCATCCTGATCTCCGTAAACGGGGCCGTCAACATCTTCGAGGCTGATCCGAAGATCTTCCTCCGGTGCCGTGCCAACAGACACGATACGATGTCGCCCAACCTGGCGCGCCTGCCGGTAGATGTGTGCGGGACCGCCACTTCCCTCGATCAGCCAGGCATAGAAACCAGCCCCCCTCCGGGCACGCCTCGGCGGACCGGGCATCAAGGTCTTGTCGTCGTAAAAGGCGTCGATCATGCCCCCCAACAAAACCCCACCGACTATGGCCTGATACAGAATTTCTGCCTGGGGAATGTCCGTGGCAGCCTCCAGCGATTCCACAAACTCCTCAATCTCGGGCCAGTGGCCCTGGATCAGTTCGGTGAGTTCTGTTGTGTGGCGAATCAGCGAGGGGGCGAGCAGTGCAAGATCCGGTTCCCGAAGAACAACCATTCCGGGGCGCATGTCGTAGTCGGACCGGCCTCGAATCAGGCGACCCTCCTCCAGTTCGTCGGTGATCGTCAGTATTTCGACCCGATCCTTTTCGGTCTCCTTGATGAACTTGTCGATCGACCACCCTTCATGCATACCGACAACAAGCATGAGAACGTTCTCGGAGGAGAACGTCTCGGCTGCGTCGTTCGACTGCGGGAACGATCCAAACTGAAAGTCCGTGTGCACTTTCGGCCGCTCGTTTTCTTGCCCGGCAGCAGCCGCACCTGCCCCCCCGAGCACCAACACAGCCAGGACCGCGACGCCCTTCAACAGAGCTGGTCCACGCGAGAAAAGGGGGTGAAACGTCTCAAAGGATCTCACTACGCACCTCGATATCGCCATTCTTAGCAGATTAGACGGCATCCAACCATGAATTTTTTGGTCCCCATGTCTCACCGGTGGTCTGCTGCAGCGAGGACAGCCGGCGAGAAATGGGGATGGTCGATTCATCTCCGGAAAGTCTACCAGAACAACCGCATTCCCAATTGAATGATTCTTGGGGATCGCGCAACGAAAAGCGCTCCGAAGTCGGGAGAATCCGCGAAGTTCTGTGTGGTCGGCGGTGCGGCGAAGTTCGGTCGATTGAGAGCGTTGTAGAAATCTGCCCGAAACTGGGCCCGAACGAGATCCGAAACCCGAAAAACATGCGAAAGAGCCAGGTCGACATTTGCCAACCCGGGCCCGATGATGACGTTCCGGCCGCTGTTGCCGAACTCTCCGAACTCCGGCACCTGGAAAGCATCTGTATTGAAGAAGCGAGCCGGCGTGGGGTTGTCGATGTGGGGATCTGCCACAAGGTTCGGCCGATTGACGATGGGACTTCCCGTTCCGGCGACGTCCGTTCCGAGTATGGCTGAAACCGGAGTCCCGGACCTGAACGTTCCAATCGCCTGAACCTGCCAACCTTCCAGGTACGGCAGGTTGTAGGTACCCGAGAAGGAAAAGCGGTTCTTCACATGGAAATCCGCCAACCCCCTTTCGGAACGGAGATCGTGGCTGTTCTGCGGAAGGATGCTGATCAACGTTGCATCGTCGATGATACGCGCCAGGCGATAATCGACGCGAAAGCCGAGCCCCCTGCTGAACCGGCGGACCAGGCCGACATCCAAAGCATGCCCCGACGAGGAAGCGCTGGTCTCGAACTGAAATATATTTCGGAAATCAGAAAACGGGCGGCGTTCATCCAGGCTTCCGGAGGAACCCGGGGCGGGCTGGTTCAGATTGACCTGTCGGCGCAGCCGCGTTCCTTTTTGGCCCACATACCCGACATTGACGTCATAGTTCTGCCGAAACGTTCGCCCCAGGAGAACACTCCAGTGCTGGATATAAGGATTCGCCAGTGTCTCGGCGGCCGAAAAGATGCTCGGAGGCACGGCTCCAGAGGGATCTCCAAACACCGTCCCCAGGTCAAATCGAGGAAGGACGGGGTCATTATCCTCAACTTCAAAGCGAACGAACGGGGGGTTCAGCCCGAGCAGGAACAAGCTGTCGCCCACCACCAGATTGTCGTAGAAAATACCATAACCCGCGCGAACCACTGTGTCGGCCAGGGGGCTCCAGGCAGCTCCGACACGGGGGCCCCAATTATTGCGATCGGGTGAGTAGAGCCGCCGAGGAGAAGTTACCAGGCCACCTTCCGTCCGAAAGTTGGCGGCCCGGCCTTCGGCCTCTCTGAACGGCGTCTGGTAGTCGTAGCGGAGACCTGCGCTCAGCGACAATGTCGGCTTGATGCGCCAGTCGTGTTGCGCGTAAATACCCGTCGTCCAGGTGCGAAACTTCCGGTTCGTATCTCCTTCGATCCTCAGGGCATTTGCAGGCACACCCAGCAGCAGGTTTGCCAACCCGTTATTCGAAAATGAACCGCCCATGAACTGAAACTGACCACGGCTGAAAAGATCCATAAATGCGTCGAAGCTGAAATGTCGAACGGTGCCGCCCAACTTGGTCGTTCGAGAACCTCGGACCCAGGAAATGTCGTTGGACAGCTCGACTGTTTTGTTTCGGCGTTCCTGCGGCAGATTCGTGGCATGCCCGACGTTCGAAAACCCGGCAACGATCACGGCCGGGAACTCCTTTTCGGACTGGATCCCTCGCGGCTGGTTCAAATAGCCGAACGAGAATCGCGCCTGATGAAGCAAGGAAGGAGAAAACACGTGGGCATTCATCACACGCACGGTGTGAGTATCAAGAGCATCCCGAACGCCGAATCCTGGAAGGTTGGTGATTCCAGTGACCAGGTTGAACGGATCGTCGGTCGTGTCCCGACTGAATTGATATTCGAAGGATGTTTCGTCCGCCACACTCGTCCTGTGGTCCACACGCATTCCAAAGGCGTCCGCGACCGTTCGGAGCGCGCCCACTGACCGATAGTTCTGAATTTCGGTACCGCTCACGTTCGGTTCGGGAAACAAAGAAGCCAGTTCCTGGCCAAGCGGATGAATTCTATCGGACGGAATGATGTTCCCGGGAAACGGGAACCCGGTCTCGGGATCCAGAAGCGGTACGGACAGACCAGAAAAATTTCCGCGTGCCTGATCCGAGTCCGGCACTGTCGCCGCCCGTGTGATCGACTGGCGGATGCGGAGGCCCCAGTATCGGGCAAAGGCGAACGTCCCATCTCTGACACTCCCACCAACCTCTCCGCCGAAGAAATGGTACTTGAACGGCGGGATGGGCTGGTCGGGCGGATCGAAAAAATTCCTGGCGTTCAAACCATCGTTACGATGGAAATAGTAAACGTTTCCGTTGAGGGCTGGGCCTCCCGGTGGCAAGGAGTCATCGACACCTGTGTTTATAGGAAACTCCGCAGAGAAGTCCAGAGGCTGGACCAGTGTGGTTGCGCTTGGAGAACTCGCAAACACGGTCCCCGAAGCCGCGATCCACTGTTGGCTTGATCCCTCCGCAATGCCGGAAACGTTGATGCCGCCACGTAAACCAAAGAGCCGGTCCGACCGCGGAAGATCCTCACGTGCCAGAGGGCCCGAAGAACTCTCGAACTCTACCTCGTCCTCTAACAACAGTTCGACCCGTTCGACGTCCGCGGGATCCCCCTCAAGAAGCACGATGTCTATTTCATAAGGAGCGCCGGGATTGAGCGAAACCGATGTGGAACGCAACGAACGAAAGCCAGGATGGGACACCTCCAATTCGAAGCGGCCGGAAACCTCGAACGAGTAGAATCCACGAACGTCCGTGCGGCCGACCTCCAGGCGACCATCGTCGAAATACAAACGAACTTCTGCCGAGGAAATTCCAAGCCCTCCCTCATCCCGGACCGTACCCGTCAGGGTTGCGGTTCCCACTTGTGCCGAAACTGTATGGATAAGGAAGAAAAATGCGAGAGTGAAACGGTATAGATTTGTTTGTCTCGTCAAGTCAGACATACCGTTCAATAAGATTTCTGGAATCAGAGTTACAGTTGGCTTAGTACCGATTTCCTTCACCGCGAAGGCACGGAGCTAACGAAGGACAAGAAGTATTGAGACAAGACCTGCTTCGCGCTTTTGGTTCCTTCGCGGTGAATTCCCTTCTTCAAATGCGAATTGCCTTCGCCGTCAGAATGTTCTCGATGTCACGAATACGATCGACGACTTCGTCACGGATCGGGTTGTCGATCAGCAGGAGCGCCAGGGCCTTGCCACCGGCATCGTCCCGGCCCAGATGCATGCCCGCAATATTGACCTTATGTTCCCCGAGCACTGTACCAATGTTACCAATAACTCCCGGCATATCGTTATTGGTCAGGAAAATCATGTGTCCACGCGGAACAACTTCCAGCGCGTAGTTGTCGACACTGACGATACGGGGCAATTTGTCGGTAAACACGGTCCCCGACACCTTCCTGGAGTCCTTGTCGGTGCGAACTTCGATCTCGACAAGGTTCGTAAAATTCTCCGGAACCGGAACCCGCGTCTCTTCGACTTTGATGCCGCGCTGTTGTGCCACGTGGGTCGCGTTGATCAGGTTGACGCCCTCCCGAAGGATGGGGACCAGCAGCCGGCGGACTATCGTCGACGTCAGGTACCCCAGGTTCATGTCGCACACTTCCCCCGAATACCGGATTCCAATGCTCTGCATCCGGCCGTCCGAGATCTGACCCACGAAAGTCGACAGCCTCGTCACAAGATCGATAAAGTGCTGGTACCTGTCGAGTTGGCCGGCCTCGAGTTGCGGGAAGTTCAAGGCGCCCCGAATCGTGTTCTTCAGCAGGAAATCCACGATCTGACGGCAGATATCTTCGGATACCTTGCGCTGGGCTTCAACGGTCGAAGCTCCCAGGTGCGGGGTTGCGATGAAGTTGTCCAGTTCCAGAAGCGGCGACTCCGTGTTCGGTTCCTCTACGAACACGTCGAACGCTGCTCCCGCAATCTTGCCGGACTTCAGGGCATCGTAGAGGTCCGCCTCGTTGATGATGCCTCCGCGCGCGCAGTTAACCAGGTGCGCACCGTCTTTCATCTCGGCAATCGTACCCGCGTTGATAAGGTTCCGTGTCTCGTCGGTGAGGGGTGAGTGCACGGTGATAAAATCCGCTTCGGCAAAGATCCGTCCGAGTTCGACCATGAGGAGGCCGCTCGTGAGGTCGGAATCCGGACTGATGAACGGGTCATAGGCAAGAACGGTCATTCCCATCGCCTGACACTTCCGTGCCACCTCGCTGCCGATCCGACCCAGGCCGACGACGCCGAGGGTCTTGCCCGCTAACTCAACACCCTTGAAACGGTTCTTTTCCCACTTGTGATCCTTCAGCATTCGATACGCCTGAGGAATGTTGCGAGAGAGAGCAAACAGCATGGCAACCGTGTGTTCGGCGGTCGTGGTGGTGGACCCGCCAGGCGAATTCATGACGATGATTCCATTTTCGGTGGCCGCATCGATATCGACGTTGTCCACACCTACCCCGGCGCGACCCACGACCTTGAGCTGGCCGGCCTTTTCGATCGCTTCCCGGTCCACCTGGGTGCCGCTGCGCACGACTATCCCGTCGATACCGGGAATGATCTCCAGGAATTTTTCGCGCGGCAGTTTGTCGTGAACAATCGGTTCAATGACGTTGGTCTTCCGAATCAGTTCAACGCCAGCGGCGTCGATTCCATCTGCTAACAGAACTTTAAAATAAGACATGTTTAATTGGGATTATTGGATGTTGATTTGAAGCCTCGGAGACCGCTGCTACAGGCTCAAGCGGACACACGATCGAGTTTCCTTACAAATTGATGAATACGTTCGAGCGCCTGCCCGATTTTCTCGAGTGAATTGGCGAACGAAAACCTGAGATATCCTTCACCGAATCGACCGAAGGCAGTTCCCGGAAGGGCGGATACGCCCGCCTCTTCGAGCAAGCGTTCCGCCAGAACCCCCTCTGGAACGTTGAGATCCGTGACATTCGGAAAGACATAGAATGCTCCATGCGGCCGGAGGCAACGAATGCCCTCTATTCCGTTCAGACCGTCGACGATGAGGTCGCGCCGCTTTTCGAACTCGCCGACCATCCGCCGAACTGCCGGCTTGGTCTGCTCCCCGAAAGCCGTCACGGCAGCACGCTGCGAGAACTCGGCAGTGCAGGACACGCTACTGTTGATGAACAGGACGACGGTTTCGACCAGGTCATCCGGCAACACGGCGAACCCCAACCGCCATCCCGTCATGGCGAAGGTCTTCGAGAACCCGTGGACCAGCAGGAGGCGATCCCTGACGGAGTCGAAGCGCAACATGGTTTCGGGCCGTTCACCATAAAAAATGTCCGAATAGATTTCGTCCGACAGGATCAAGAAGTCGTGTTTCAACGCGAGTTTCGCGATAGCTTCGAGGTCGTCTGCAGTCAGCACCCCTCCGGTAGGATTCTGCGGGGAATTCAGGACAACCATCCTTGTCTTCGGTGTGATCCGAGACTCCAGGTCCTCGACGCGCAGTCTGAACTCGTTCGATTCCCTGAGCGGAACGGGCACCAGCTTTCCCCGGGCGATTTCAATCGCGGTCCCGTAAGCTGGAAAGGCGGGGTTCGGCACAATGACCTCATCGCCTGGATCGACAACGCTCATGATGATTGAAAACAACATCATCTTGGCGCCGGGGCCCACAACGACCTGTCCGGCACCCACGTCAACGCTGTAGGTGCCTCGGATCTCTTCGGCTATCGCCTCCCGCAACTCCGCGATGCCCGCCGACGGGGTGTAATGTGTTGCGCCGTTTCCCAGCCAGTCGATGGCAGAATCAACAATAGGCCGAGGTGTATCGAAATCGGGCTCACCGATCTCGAGATGGATGATGCTCCGTCCTCCGCGCTCCAACTCGTTGGCACGGGCCAGCTGCGCGAAGGCAGCCTCGCCGTGAACATCACGCATCCGTTCAGCTATGTGCATATTTGCGATTGGCTCTTAGCGATTGGCTTGGTCCAGGCCGGCTAACCGCTCATTTCGGTAGCTTCCGGAGGTACAGGACGGGAATAGGAGTTTCAACGCAAAAACGCCAAGACGCAAAGGGCGCGAAGGTCTTGGTCTGGGAGATGTTCGAGAAAAAACTCTGCGTCCTTTGCGTTTTTGCGACTTTGCGTTGAAACGCCGCTCGTCTTGTTCCACCGGCTGCTACCCAACTTTCCACTACCTTTTTCGGACTCTGCTACGCAGTGACTTCTTTTCTGTCGGAAACGTAGGAGAGCCAGCGGGAGTACTCGGAGGCTCGACCATGAACCGTGTCGAAGAAAGTCGTTTGAATCGATTCGGTCATCGGACCGCGTGTACCACTTCCGATCACGTTATCTCCAACCTGTTGGATGGGGGTCACCTCTACCGCGGTGCCGGAGAAGAAGAGTTCGTCGGCCGATGTCATATCCTCTTCAGTGATGGCTCTTATGTCGACTGTGATGCCCTTGTCCCGGGCTATCTCGATGATGGCTTCGCGCGTAATACCCATCAGGATCGACTGATCCGCATCGTTGGTGATCAGAATGCCGTCCTTGACGATGAAGAGGTTCTCGCCTGACCCTTCGGCGACGTTGCCTTCCTGATTGAGCAGGATCGCCTCGTCAAATCCCTTCTTCTGCGCTTCCTGAACCGCAAGAACGGAATTCACATATTGTCCACATGCCTTGCCTGCCGTCGGGATCATCGAGGTATGGAAGCGCCGCACCGATGAAATCATCACGCGGACACCATTCTCAAGGCCCTCCTGCCCCAGGTACTCTCCACGGGGCCAGGCCGCTATCGCGACGACGACGGGGCAGTCCATGGGCCACACGTCCAGTGAATACACCCCGTTGAATGCAATAGGACGGATGTAGGCGTTTCCGAGGTTGTTCCGCGCGACGAGTTCAAGCGTTGCCTGCTGGAGATCCTCCGCGCTGTGCGGGATATCGATCTGGTAGATTGCGGCCGAATTCTTGAAACGCTTCATGTGGGCATCGAGGCGAAACACGGCGGTGCCGGTCTCCGTTTCATACGACCGGACACCCTCGAACACGCCCGTTCCATAGTGCAGGCAATGAGCAGTTATATGGACCTGCGCCGAGTCCCACGGCACAAATTCACCGTCCATCCAGATGAACTCGACTTTCGGAATCGCTCCCACTAAAAGCCCCCTGTCAAAGCGAATAACAGCAAATTATAACATGAGTTTACGGGCATCAGCCGGTCTGGAAACCGAGTTCAGCCCGGGGCCTTCGGATCCCTCGAATACAAGGTGCTATCATGCAATTCGATGAACTCATTCAAGTTTCGATGCCGGGTACAAGTACGCCCCAGCGACCTGGACAGCCTCTGCCACATCAATAACGCTGTCTAGTTCACCTACCTTGAAATGGCCAGGGACGGCTATTGGATCCACGTCTTCGGTTCCGAACGACAACTCCGGGACGACATCATTCTCGCCCGGGCCGAACTCGACTACCGCGCCCAGGCAGCCCAGGACCATGACTTGAACGTGGCGATCCGTGTTTCGCGAATCGGAAATTCAAGCTTCGAATTCCGCTACGAAGTCATACAGCAAGACACAGATATCCTCGTCGCGGAAGGCAGCTCGGTCCAGGTGATGTTTGATTATGTGAACAACCGAAAGATCCCGATACCGGAGGCAGTCCGGCAGAGAATGCTGGAGTTTGAGGGGTCCAAGAACATCATCTCAGGCGGTCCTGACGGTGGAACTTAAGTGGATGAAAGCCGCCTCGGTAGAGGAAATCCCCGAAGACGGGGCTGGCCATGAAGTCAAGATCGACGGCCTCGACATCGCCCTCTTCCAGTGGGATCAAACCTTCTACGCCCTCGAAAACTTCTGCCCTCACCTGGGCTTCCCCCTCACGGAAGGTGCCGTCGAAGACGGCGCCGTCATCTGCGGTTGGCACGGCTGGCACATCCGTCTCTCCGACGGTGGCTGCCGTAAAGAACGAGAAAACGCCCGTACCTATCCCGTGGAAGTGCGGGGGGAAGCTGTCTACGTGCAGATTCCGTCAAGTAGGTAAGATCCAGCAAACCGAAACCGGCAGTTCAACGCAAAAACGCAAAATCGCAAAGGACGCAAATGTCTTTGTCTGGGAAATATCCGAGCAAAAAAACTTTGCGGCCTTTGCGATTTTGCGTTGAAAGATCCTATTCGAGTACCGCCCCCCTGGACGCTGACGAGACCAGTTTGGCGTAACGGGCCAGGGCGCCTGTCGTGTATTTGGGGGCAGGTTCGGTCCACGATTCAAGACGGGAATCTATTTCCCCGGCTGGCAGGTCGACTTCGAGGGTTCTGGTGGTGGTGTCGAGCTTTATGGTGTCACCGTCTTGGATGGCGGCGATTGGACCGCGGCGGGCGGCTTCGGGGGCGACATGGCCGACCATCAGGCCGTGGGTCGCGCCGGAGAAGCGGCCGTCGGTGATCAACGCTACTTCGTCGCCGAGGCCTTCTCCGTAGAGCGCGCCGGTGACGGCCAGCATCTCGCGCATTCCTGGTCCGCCCTTCGGGCCCTCGTATCGGATGACGACGACGTCGCCGGCGACGATCTTTCCGGCCATGATGGCCGCGAAGGCGTCTTCTTCGCATTCAAACACACGTGCTGGGCCGGAATGTGACGATCTTCGAACCCCTGCAGTCTTGATCACGGCACCATCGGGAGCCAGGTTCCCCTTGAGGATCGTCAGGGTGCCGGTTCCGTTTATCGGGTCGTCGATTCCACAAACCAGGTGGTTTTCGCCCTCGGTGTCCACGTCAGCGAGAACTTCGCCGACGGTTCGGCCTGTTATCGTCATCGCATCGCTATGCAGCTTCCCGCCATCCAGCAGCACCTTCATCACTCGGGGGACGCCGCCGATACGATCCAGGTCCGCCATGACGTAGAGTCCGCCCGGACGCAGGTCCACCAGGTGCGGGACTCGTTCGGTGATTTCGTTGAAGTCTTCGATCTTCAAATCCACTCCGGCCTCGTGTGCGATGGCAAGCAGGTGGAGAACGGAGTTTGTGGATCCACCAGTGGCAACGACAACCGCGATCGCGTTCTCGAATGCATCTCGTGTCAAGATGTCCCGCGGCCGGACGCCTCGTTCGAGCAGGCTCATTGCGGCCTTGCCGGTTTCGAAGCAGACCGCGGCTCGTCCCTCTGCGAGGGCGGGTACGGATGCGCTTCCAGGAACCGACATGCCGAGGGCCTCGATGGCCGCGGCCATAGTGTTGGCGGTATACATACCGGCACAAGCCCCGGCACCTGGACAGGCCTGGCCTTCCAGTTTCCTGAGAGCCTCGTCGGTCATCTTCCCCTTGGCATGCGCTCCGACAGCTTCAAACACATCCTGGATCGTGACGTCCTTGTCCTCGAAGCTTCCCGGCATGATCGTCCCGCCGTACAGAAAGACGGAAGGGATGTTCAGACGAGCCAGCGCCATCAACATTCCGGGCAGGCTCTTGTCGCAGCCGGCGATGGCAACGATGCCGTCGAAACGCTCGGCCACGGTCATGACCTCCACCGAATCGGCGATGATCTCTCTGCTGATCAACGATGCCTTCATTCCCTCATGCCCCATGGAAATCGCGTCGCTCACGGCGATCGTTCCGAACTGGATGGGCGTCCCGCCGGCGGCTTTGATTCCCTCCTTGACGTGCCCTGCCAAGTCGTTCAGATGGATGTTGCAGGGCGTCACTTCGTTCCAGGAACTGGCAACGGCGATGAAGGGGCGGTTGATCGCGTCGTCGTCCATGCCCATGGCACGAAACATCGAGCGATGCGGCGCCCGTTCCGGACCTTCGGTCACTTCCCGACTGCGGTGCTTCAGCTTAGGGTCTACGCTCATCGATCTTCTCCTGAACTCTTTGTTGAACGTCGCGGAGTGAAAAAGCGCCCGGCTGGAGTCTGCGCTCCGAAAGTTCGCGCATCATCTCGAGAAGCGTGGAGTTATAAGGCGTCCGTACGCCCGCCTGCTCTCCTAGTTTGACGATCTCGCCATTGAAATGCTCCACCTCGGTTCCGGTCCGACCCAGAACCACATCCTGCCATGTGGACGGGTAGGTACGGCGTGAAGGAGCCAGGCCTGCGGCTTCGGGAGAACCGAAGCTGCCGCTCTCAAGCCGCTCTATGAACTCAGGGACATCGGGCTCTCCGGGTCCCATCCTGCTCCGAATGCCAAGCGCCCGTGTCACCGCCAAGCCTTCACGCATCGTTTCGGCCAGAAAGCGACGGCTCTCCGGTTCCGTGTACGCACGTTGGAGCCAGGTATCGACAAGCGCATACACCGCGTTGTTGAGGTTCAACAGCAGCTTGCCCCATTTCGGCGGCATCACGGATTCATCCAGAGTGATCCGAAAACCCGCTTCGGATAGCGCGGTGCCCACCCGGGTTGTGACTTCGTCCAGGCCTTCCGGAAACTTGCCGATCGCGATGACGTCGTTCCTAGTGTGCTCGATCACACCAGGCTCCAGGTAGTTGACGCTGAAAACGACCAGCCCACCGTAGACACGCTCGAAACTCTCCGCCGCCCACTCCTCGTTCCTAACACCGTTCTGAAAACAGAAGACAGGAGTCTGCTTCGGCGCATCGGAAACCCCGTCGAGAAGGGTGCGGGTATCCTGGGACTTCGACGTCATGAAGATGATGTCCTGGTCCGTCCACTCCAGGGCCGACACATCTGTGACGGCCTGAAGGGCGGGCCGCAACTCCCCCCCGGCGGTCTTAAGCGTGAGCCCTTTTGCCTGAATCGCTTCGGCATGGGCCCGACGTGCCACCAGAACCACCGGATAGTCCTTGAGCGCCAGATAGGCCCCCATGGCACTTCCTATGGCACCTGCACCGCAGATCACAAATCTCATCGCCGGGAGAATACCATACCGACCCTGAGGGTTCCGGCTTGTGACCGACAAGCTGGGTAGTTGCCGTGTCGCACATCGAGGCTGGGGTCCACTTCGACAGGTGGTACACTTTCGAACGACCCGCTCTTTCTGACCGAACTGGTGGCCGAGCGCGTCCAGCTGGAAAACAAGCTCGGCAAACTGCCGGTCTGGCCGGTGAACGGCCTGACCCTGACTCACAGATTTTGGGAAAGAAGGCGGTTCAGCCGCCAGAAACCTATTCTTTACCGTTCGCAGGATTATTGAGCTGCAGGGGCGTTTCGAGCGCTCTGCGGCTCTCCCATAACTTCGGGCCGTCGCAGCGAACAATACGGGTGCTCAACCGTGGATACAGTCCTGATCGTCGAAGACAGCGAGTCGTTTGCCTCAGTTATAAGAAAGAGGCTGGAAGCCGATGGCGATTCCACCATACTGACCGCTTATACAATGGCGGAAGCACTGGACCTGCTGAATTCCCTTGATGAATCCCCGCTTGCCCTCCTCGATTTGAACCTTCCTGACGCACCAAATGGTGAGATCGTTGACGCCTTTATGGAGCGCAATATTCCTTCGATCGTCTTTACCAGCAATGATGCGAACAAGGGCCGCCTGGATCTCTATAAGAAGGGCATCATCGATTACGTTGTTAAGGGCAATCCATCGAGCCTCGATTATCTTGCGTCGCTAGTGAACCGGGTCCGGTCGAATTGCAGGCTCAAAGCGCTGGTTGTTGATGATTCGAGAGCAACACGCAGATTCATCTCCAGCATTCTCAGGCGATTCCAGCTAGGAGCCTGCGCGGCAGAACGATAAGAACTCGGATTTATAGGGATTCGG
>CAZOZZ010000118.1:0-13416 GCA_964584435.1 uncultured Solibacteraceae bacterium
TCCCTTCCTTCTCTCTTTCGTCTTATCTCAGATCTCTTGAGAAATGCGGGCTAGCCAGGAATTTTCCAACCGCAGTCGGGGAGGGAAGAAAGGGATTTTTACCGCAGAGGCGCAGAGGCGCAGAGCAGAACCCTAAATTTCTTTCTGAAATATAATCAGACCTCTGCGCCTCTGCGGTGAAGTTCCTAACCTCTTCCTACCGGAGGCGGAGGCAAAGGACCTGTTATTTCTTATCCCACCTGGGATCTTCGAATCGCTGGATCTCGATCAGATACCCGTTCGGGTCGCGCAACATGCAGTGGTAGATCTTGTATTCAGGGTTGCTGGCCGGCGCTTTTTCAAACTTGACTCCCTGGTTTCGAAGCTCTTCGTACCATCCGTCCACGTCCTCTGACACAAGCGTCAGAATGATCGCGTCGGACTTGGGCGTTCCTTTTCCTTCGCAGAATCCAATGAACCCACCTGCGCACGACGAATAGATACGGCAGGTTCCCTGGTCCAGAACCAGTTCCAGCCCGAGCACCCGCTCATAGAAGTCGGCGGTTGCCGCGAGCGCTGTCGTGGCGAGGAAGGTGATTTGGGATTCTATTCTGCCGGGCATGGGGTGGCCTGTTCCGGTCAGGACGTGCCTACACGGGAAGGGCGGACCGGCCTGGATACATGGCTCCCGCCCCGATCTCTTCTTCAATCCGAAGCAATTGATTGTACTTGGCAATCCGGTCTGTGCGCGACAGGGAACCGGTCTTGATCTGTCCGGCATTGGTTCCAACGGCCAGGTCGGCAATGAACGTGTCTTCAGTTTCGCCGGAGCGGTGGGAGATGACGACACCGTAGCCGGCTCGCTTGGCCATTTCGATCGCATCCATGGTTTCGGTCAGCGTGCCAATCTGATTCACCTTGATCAGAATGGCGTTGGCGACGCCCGATCCCATCCCGCGGGCCAGTCGCTCGGTGCTGGTCACGAACAGGTCATCACCGACCAGCTGAACCTTTTCGCCGAGTTCCCGGGTAAGCAGGGCCCATCCGTCCCAATCGTCTTCGGCCAGTCCATCTTCGATCGAAACGATGGGATACCGCTCGACCCAGTCCGCGAACAACTCCACCATTTCCGCCGATGTCTTTGCTGACCCGTCCGACTTCTTGAATACATATTTCCCGTCACTGAAAAGCTCGCTGGATGCGGTGTCCAGCGCAATGGCGACCTGCTCCTCAGGAATGTATCCGGCCTTCTCGATCGCCTTCAGTATGAGTTCGATCGCTTCCTCGTCTTTTTTCAGGTTTGGCGCGAACCCTCCTTCGTCTCCTACGGTCGTGGTGTGATTTTCGTCTTGAAGGATCTTCTTGAGTGTGTGGAACACCTCTGCTCCGATGCGCAGCCCCTCTCCGAAGCTCGACGCACCGACCGGCATGATCATGAATTCCTGAAAATCGACGCTGTTGTCTGCGTGGGCGCCACCGTTGACGATGTTCATCATTGGCACGGGCAACGTCTGGGCGGCAACGCCCCCGATGTAGCGATACAGCGGCAGCCCGTGGGCCCGGGCTGCGGCGCGTGCCACGGACATCGAAACACCGAGGATTGCGTTTGCCCCGAGCTTGGACTTGTTCTTCGTTCCATCGATACCCAGCATGATCTGGTCTATACGAGACTGCATCGCGGCGTCCTCTCCGGTGAGCGCCGGAGCGATCTGTTCGTTCACGTTTCGGACGGCCCGGCGGACGCCCTTGCCCATGTAGCGCCCCGAATCCCCGTCTCTCAACTCCATTGCCTCATGCTCGCCGGTCGAGGCCCCTGAGGGGACAATCGCCCGTCCAACCACCCCGTTGTTCAGTAAGCAGTCCACCTCAATGGTTGGATTTCCGCGGGAATCGAGTACTTCTCTGGCCTTGACCTGTTGAATCTGCATGGTGTCCCCAAGATTATCAGTTCATCAATATGGCCCGAACCGGTGCCCCATCGGCCCGGTCCAGTTTTATAGGAAGCGCAGCGAGTTGGAAGTCTCCGGCCGGCACGTCATGAAGATTCAACCCTTCGAGTATGACGACGGACTCGGCGAGGAGGACGAAGTGTGTCGGGTGGTCAGGCGAGCGGAATCGATCGATCGAAAGATAGTCGATGCCCACGAGTCGGATCCCCCGTTGGACAAGGAAGCGGGCTCCCTCCGGATCCAGGGACACGAAGTCCTCGTAGAAGCTGTCGTCTCGCCAGTGGCTGGAGTTGTCGGTCTTGAATATCACACGCTCGACCCCCTCCCACCGGAGACCCTCCAGGTCGTCGACACCGATCGAGCGGACCCCGGGAATCTCGACCACGCGCGCGGCTCCGACCAGTTGTTCGAGCGGTATGTCGTTGAGCGTCCCTGCTCCGGCGATCATGTGGCACGGAGCATCCAGGTGAGTACCCGTATGCGAGCCGCAATTGATCGACGTCACCATGATCGTGTGTGACCTGTCCCTTGCGATGTGATTGTTCGCTACCAGTTCCACCCCCGGGTCGGAAGGCCACACGTGCATGGAATTGTGGATGGGCACCGAAATGTCGTAAATCATCCTGCTCTCTCCCAATACCACTTTATAACATGACCGGTCTGGGGGCTGACCTGGACGGGCTCGGTGAATTCGAGACATTCTTTTTCAACGCAAAGACGCAAAGACGCGAAGGTGTTTGTCTTTCGGAGCTGTTCGGATGGCACCAAGGTGGAGGTCGGGCCCGCAGGTACGAGATGTTCTGACAAAGAGTTTCCCTCTGCGTCTTTGCGTTTTTGCGTTGAAATGACAACTGCCATCTAGCCGGAACTTCAATCGAGCTGCCGATGCTTGACCGGCGAAGCGAATTGTGGTGTGATGGCTGGGCCTTTCCTTTCAGGTCCTTCCAATAACAAAATAATGTCTCGAGCTGAACTTGTGTCTAGTCTCCGGCCGGAGGAGGATGCGCTGGCTTTGATGTCGACGGCAGATGTCGATCGGTATCGTTGTATTCCGCTCCGGCGCCAGGGATCGTCTCTGGTTGTGGCAATGGTGAACCCGACGGACCTTGAAACGATCCGCGATGTGGAGTTCCTGACGGGAATGCGCGTGGACGCGGTCGAATCCAGTCCTGCCGCGATTGAAGGGGCGGTCTTGACCCACTACCAGCAATCCCACCTCCCCGCCCTCGTATCCCGCGAGCAGAAAACAGCGTTGATCGAGCCTCCCGTGGTACGAATTCAAAAGCTCGTCTTCAACGAGGCGATACGGATGTCGGCCAGCGACATTCACGTCGAGCCCGGCGATCGGTTCACACGGATCCGGCTTCGTGTTGACGGTCTGCTGCAGGATGTGTTCGAAGTTCCAGGGTGGCTGCACGATCGCCTTCTGGCGCGGATCAAGATCATGGCCCGGCTCGACATCAGCGAACGACGCCTCCCGCAGGACGGTCATTTAGCTGATCGTGATCTGGGATTTGAAGCACGTCTGTCGACACTTCCGACCCATCGCGGCGAAGCCGCCGTCATCAGGCTGTTTGGAGACCGATCGTCCCTTCCGACATTGGCAGACCTGGGCGTCCGGGATTTGATGGAACAACGGTTGCGGGCCCTTTGCCACAGGCCGCAAGGGATCCTCCTGGTTGTCGGACCGACCGGAAGCGGGAAGACGACTACCCTGTACGCGCTCATCGACGAGCTTCGATCGTCTCCCCTCAACATCGTGACCATCGAGGACCCCATCGAATACCGTGTCGACGGTGTCCGGCAGGTGCAGGTCGACGACCGAGTCGGTCTGTCGTTCCACGCGTCTCTGAGGTCGACCTTGCGACAGGATCCTGACGTCATCCTGGTCGGGGAGATCCGGGATGGTGAAACTGCCCGGATAGCGTTCAACGCGGCCTTGACGGGTCATCTCGTGCTCTCCACCCTCCACGCGACCGATGCCGCGTCGGCTGTGATGCGTCTGGTCGAGTTGGGTGTGGACCGACACTTGATTTCGTCGGCTATGATCGGGGTCATTGCCCAGCGACTCGTTCGCAAGAATTGCCAGAACTGCTTGAGACCGGATTTCCCTCCTGCGCTATACGGTGACCGGTTGGGTATCGCTCCGGGCGAACACATGAACCTTCGATCCAGCTATGGATGCACAAAATGCAATTTCAGCTGCGGAGATGGACGCGAACCCCTGTTCGAAATACTGGAGATAAGCCAAGAAGTCCGCCCGCACATCGCATCCGGTCGGGAGGACGAGTTGCTGAAGGCCGCTAGAGAGATGGGTTTCGTGTCGCTCCTGGACTAGGCGATCGAGTTGGTCCTTAGAGGAGATGTGTCGGTGGAGGAAGCCTATCGAACTTGCTATTTCGGAGATGCCCGATGACACAGGACGTTGACTACTACCGGGTCTTGGACCTGGGTCGTGATGCCACGGCTGACGAGATCCATCGTGCCTACCGTTCGTTTGCCCGTCGATACCACCCGGACCGGAACCCGACGCACGAGGCCGAAACTTTCATGATGCTCGTCAACGAAGCCTACGGGTGTCTTGGCGACATCGGGCAGCGTCGAGACTATGACCAGAGTTCAAGAGTAGCCGGACCGCCAGCCCTCGAGGATGCGGTACTCGATGCAGCCAGGGAGATCGTGGGTCGGGCCGGCTGGCCGAGAATCGAAATGGGCGAGGGCGATGTGGTTCTGGCCCTGGAAGGCCAAAGGATTTTCTTACGGTGGGCCGGGCCTCTTGGCTTTTCCGAACTCGATGCCTGGGTCCATGCGACCGTCCGCTTGTTCAAACGCAATCTGGCGGACTGTTCCATTGTGCTGGCCCTGCGGTTGCTGGCCCCGGATAGGATTCCGAACGCCCTCCACCATCTCGAACGGCCTGCGACCGCCATCGACCTGACGGAATCGCGCCTGGTCGGATCTGAGTTTCCGAACGACGAGATGAAACAGGCATTTCTTCCGTTTCGACTGGAATGAGCCCCGGCAAAGTTGGCGCCCAGATTTCGGTCAGATTCGGTTGCGACCGATTGAGGAGCGGCCGAACATGGGGTGAAGATGGGATGCCAAAATGAAACGCTATGCTTGAGCGGAGCCTTATTCTGACGCGTCGGCAGGAACCCGGGCCGCAGTACGGGCCATGTTATGATCGACGCCATGAACAAGGACTCCTATCTACTGCTCGTGGTGGGGTTCCTGCTCGGTTTCCTGCTGACCTATCTTTGGGTTCGAGACCGTGATCTGGGGCCGATCGTGATCCGGGATGTCCCGGCAGCAGTGACCGGGGCTGGCCCCTCCGGCAATGCTGGGCTGATCGCACAACTTGAAGAGGACGTGGCGAACGACCCTGGGAATTTCCAGTCGCTCGTGGAGCTGGGGAATCTCAATTTCGATTCCGAGAACTTTTCCGGGGCTGCCGATTACTACGCGAAGGCTCTTCGGGTGCGGCCCCAAAACGCGAACGTCCGAACCGATCTGGGCACCGCGCTCTACTCCTCCAATCGGGTCGATGCCGCGATCGCCGAGTTCGAGAAGTCGCTGGCGATCGATCCGGATCACCCGCAAACCTTGTTCAACATGGGTGTGATTCTTCTGGAGGAAAGGAACGACCGGCAAGGTGCGATCCAGCTCTGGGAGCACCTGGTCGAGGCCAATCCGGCTTATCCCCAGATCGGAATGGTTCGAGAGGAAATTGCAAGGCTGAAGGAGCGAGAGCCCTAGGAGCCTCGGCGGCTCCTGACCTGCGCTTTCCTGGCATCACCGCCTATTCCTCACTAACACCCGGGTACCGTCATGAAACAGGAAATCCTCGACAAACTGAACGCGGTTGTTGGCGCCGGGAGGGTTACGGCTGACGAGACCGAGCTGCTCGTCTACGAGTGCGACGCCCTCTCCCTGTTCAAGCACAAGCCCGACGTTGTCGTGTTTCCCACCACAGCCGACGAAGTGGCGGCAATCGTCCGTGTGGCGAATGAGTACCAGATCCCGTTCCTGCCTCGAGGAGCGGGCACCGGTCTCAGTGGTGGAGCCATGGCGGTCGACGGCGGGATCATCATCGAATTGCAGAAGATGAACCGTGTCTTGGCGATCGATCCCGAGAACCGTCTCGCTGTCCTCGAACCCGGAGTCGTCAACCTGGACGTTTCCCGAGCGGTATCCCCTTACGGTCTCTACTATGCTCCCGATCCTTCCAGTCAGATGGCCTGCAGCATCGGTGGCAACGTGGCCGAGAATGCGGGCGGGCCCCATTGTTTAAAGTACGGCATGACCACCAACCACATCCTCGAACTCGAGGCCGTCCTTGCGAACGGTGAGATCATTCGGATCGGCAACCCGGTCGGTGAGCCGGTAGGCTATGACCTTGTCGGGCTGGTTGTCGGGTCGGAGGGGACATTTGCCATCGTGACCGAGATAACGGTGCGATTGTTGCCTAAACCGAGTGCGGTGAAGACCCTGCTGGCTGCGTTTCGCTCCGTCGAGGCTTGCAGCCAAACCGTCTCCGACGTGATCGCCGCGGGCATCCTGCCCTCGGCTCTTGAGTTTGTGGATCAGAAGACGACCGAGGCCGTGGAGGCTTCGGTCTACAGGGCCGGGTATCGGCTCGATGCCATCGCCAGCCTCCTGATCGAAGTCGATGGGTTCAGCGTTGCCCTGGAAGATACTGCAGATTCCATAGTGTCGATATGCGAGCGCAACGGTTCCTACGACATCCGCGTTGCCGAAAACGAAGAGCAGCGTGCTCGATTGTGGCTTGGCCGCAAGGGTGCGTTCGGGGCTATGGGTCGTATCAGCCCCGACATGATCGTTATGGATGCTGTGATCCCCAGAACGCGGCTTCCCGGGGTTCTGAAGCGAATACAGGCAATCTCTGAAAGTTACGACTTGCCGGTGGCGAACGTGTTCCACGCCGGCGACGGCAACCTGCACCCGTTGATCCTCTTCGACAATCGCCGAAGCGACCATGTAGACCGTGTTTTTCGAATGGCGAAAGAAATCCTCGAGGTTTGCGTGAGTGTTGGTGGTGCGCTCAGCGGGGAGCATGGCATCGGGCTGGAGAAGAAAGAGTACATGCGCATGGTTTACAGCGAGGACGACCTGGAGGTCATGCAACGGACGAAGGCCGTCTTCAACCCCTTGGGGTCGCTGAACCCCGGCAAGATCTTTCCGACCGGCAGTTCGTGCACCGAAGTAGGTCCCGGCGTTACGAGCACGGCTGAAGCGGCGCGACGCATCGACCGCTATGTCCGGGGAGCTGAGGAGACCGGACCTTGATCCTGGACTCTGTCCATGTCGACCGCGTTCACGCGCCTCGGACACCGGCTGAACTCACCGAGGCCATAGGGTCCGAAACGGGAGCTGTATCCCCCGTTGGCGCCGGTACCGAGCTCGAGTTCGGCAACCCCCTCGGTCCGATCGATTGTGCGATCGATATGCGCCGGCTTTCCCGCATCACCGAATATGTCCCTGCCGATCTGACCGTCCATGTGGAGGCCGGCCTCACCCTGGGTGAGCTTCAAACCGCCCTGGCAGAACACAATCAGATCCTCACGCTCGACCCCTGGAACGGCCCTGAAGCCACGATCGGTGGTATCGCCGCGACGAACGCACAGGGCCCCTTTCGTGCTGCCGGCAGCATTCGCGACTGGATCATCGGGATGCGGGTTGTCCACGTTGACGGCCGTAATTCAAAAACCGGCGGTCGTGTCGTCAAGAACGTTTCCGGGTACGACCTGGCCAAACTGTACACGGGTTCCCTGGGCTCTCTTGCGGTCATATCGGAGGTTAGTTTCAAGCTGCGGGCCAATTTTGAGAAGATCGTGACCGCGCGCACGCGGGTGGGCAGTTCATCTGAAGCCTTACATCTTACGACGGCGATCCGACGTGGCCCCGTCGAGCCTGTTTCGTTCTTGTGGACCGGTCCGGATAATTCAATTTACGTTCGTTTTGGTGACCAGAAACGAGCGGTTGACTGGCAACTTTCCGCATTGCCTGCGGCCGAATGGGAAACGTTCGAGGGGGAAGCCGAGGACGCCCTCTGGCGGGGTGTGCGAAGAGACTACAAGGAACTTGGAGAAATTGTCGTGCGGCTGGTGACGTTGCCGTCGAAGATCGAGCGGGTGGTCGACCGGTTCAAGCCGGATCGCTGGCTGGCGCACGTTGCAAACGGAGTCGTCCTGCTGTCTGTCGAGAGCGCGGACGAAATTGCGGAACTCCGGCGGGAGTTTCCTGTTGTCATCGACCGCGCACCGATCGAGGTTCGCCGTCAGGTCCCGGCTTTCGGCCTTAACGGGCCGCAATACGAACTGATGAAACAACTCAAGAAATCCTTCGACCCGGAGGGCCGTTTGAATCCCGGCCGCCACGTGGACGGAGAGTACAGAGCATGAAGAGCACCCTCGAAGCCCGACATGAGGAATTGTATCTGGATTGTGTTCACTGCGGGCTGTGCCTGTCCTCTTGTCCGACCTACAAGGTCCTAGGCAACGAAATGGATTCGCCGCGTGGACGGATATACCTGATGCGGGCTCTCGATGAAGGCCGTGCTTCGATGACGGATACGTTTGTGGAGCACATGTTTCGTTGCCTGGATTGTCGGGCCTGTGAAACTGTTTGTCCTTCGGGAGTCCGGTTCGGGCACATGATGGAATCTACTCGTGCCAGAATTGTGGAGGAACGATCGACGAACTGGATCTTGAGGTTTACGCTCAATCACATCTTCCCGTATCCGGGGCGCTTTCATCTGGCCGCCCGTTGTCTTCAACTCTACCGCCAGTCCGGCCTTTCTGGTTTCCTGCGTTCAACGGGGTTGCTCAAGAGGCTGTTGCCCGATTATGCGGCTGCGGAAGAGATGATGCCGGAGGAAGTAGAGCCCGGCTTGGGAGTGACGCCCGGAAGCGTGTATTCCGCCCGAGGCCGACCCATAGGACGGGTCGCGTTCTTTTCCGGATGTGTCATGAATTCCGTTCTCGGTCGGTTAAACACGGAGAGCGTGGGTTTGTTGACGGGGGCCGGTTACGACGTCGTTGTCCCGGACGGACAGGTCTGTTGTGGGGCGTTGGCCAATCATGCAGGGTTCCAGGACACGGCCCGGAGGATGGCACTCTCCAACCTCCGTGCATTCTCACTTGACGGCGTCGAGGCCATCATCGTCAATGCGTCGGGATGTGGCGCCATGCTTGCAGAATATCCGCTTCTGGTGGAAGGTGCGGAGGCCTTTTCAGGTAAGGTGTGCGACCTGACCTCGTTCCTCGGAACCACTTCGATCGCAGACCGTCTGACCCGGCGGTTGGAATTGCGTGTCGGCTACGACGACCCATGTCATCTCATCCACGCCCAGGGTGTAAGCCAGCCCCCACGGGATCTGATCCAGACCATTCCCGGCGTCCGGTACGTCGAGGTTGACGGAGCCGACGAGTGCTGCGGCAGCGCCGGTGTCTACAGCCTGACCCAGAGGGAACTGTCGATGGAGATCCTGGACCGGAAGATGGAGAAGATCCGGGCGGCAAATCTGGACGTCCTCGTAACAGGGAATCCGGGTTGCCTTTTTCAATTTCAGTACGGTGCGCGAAGGCACGGAATGAAGCTCGAAGTCGTTCATATCGCAGAGCTGTTAACTCGGGCTCTGGGGGAATGAGTGCCTTGGAAGTTTGACAAAAACACCTGGCCGCATACAATTTCAGTATGAGTCGCGGGTCAACCAGCCCGTGGTGAAAGTCGGGTCCAATTGTAGGGGCGGTCTATGACCGCCCCTACAGCTATATGTGACTGTCACACGGGCCGGCATCCGCGAATCCAAAGGAGAGTCATGAATACTGCTAAAACGGCTGTTTTGATGGCCGGGTTGACAGTTCTGCTGGTGTTTGCCGGTGGGGCGCTCGGTGGTCGCGGAGGAATGGTCTTCGCGTTTATCTTTGCGCTGGGGATGAACGCGTTTTCCTACTGGTTCAGCGATAAGATCATTCTGAAGATGTACAAGGCTCGGGAAGCGAGCGAACAGGACATACCTGAACTTTACGGTGTTGTTCGCGATCTGGCGATGCGTGCGAACATGCCGATGCCCAGGGTGTATGTTATCCCCGGCGATGCGCCCAACGCGTTTGCTACAGGTCGTAATCCGAACCATGCCGCCGTGGCCGCAACCCAGGGAATCATAAGACTCCTGAACAGAGAAGAACTCACCGGTGTGATGGCGCACGAACTGGCGCACGTCCGGAACCGCGACATCCTCATCGGCACAATCGCCGCCACGATCGCCGGAGCGATCAGCATGATAGCCAGCATGGCACAGTGGGCGATGATCTTCGGCGGCGGCCGCAGCGACGACGATGACGGCGGCGGTATCATCGGCCTGATCGCGATGATGATCCTCGCCCCGTTCGGCGCCGCGCTGATCCAGATGGCGATATCCAGATCCCGCGAGTATCAGGCCGACGCCACGGCCGCGGGCCTGTGCGGGAACCCGATGTGGCTAGCCAGCGCCCTGCGCAAACTGGACATCCAGTCCAAGCGCATCCCGATGAATGCCAACCCCGCCACCGCCCACATGTTCATAGTGAACCCCTTACGCGGCGGCGGCATGACCAAGCTCTTCAGCACCCACCCCCCAATGGCCGAACGGGTGTCCCGCCTGGAGAAAATGGCTTACGGCTCTATCGAATAAGAGTAGGAATCTTCAACGCAAAAACGCAAAAACGCAGAGACGCGAAGTGTGTTTTCTGGGAGACAGGCCCGGCTTTCTTACCTGAGCAATGCCCGCGACATTTCTTGGACACTGACCCGATTGAATTCGAACTCTTTCGGTCTCCCCAAAATAAACCCTTTTGCGTCTTCGCGTTTTTGCGTTGAAATCCCTCCCTTCAGTAAAGTGGATCTTCACCTTCCGGGCGGGTCTTCCATCTCCTGTGAATCCATAGCCACTGGTCGGGGAATTCTCGGACGAATGCTTCGAGGACCTGGTTGAACATTCTGGTGTTTTCCTCGATGTCCTGTTTCCTGTCGCCTGTTGTGATCAGGTCCAGAGGAGGGGCGAAGTGGAGGATGTGACGTTTTCGGCTCTCGTCCCAGCGAAGGTAGACGGGGATGACTGCGGCGCCGGTCCGAAGGGCAAAGGTCGCAAGGCCTGGTGTCGTGGCGGCCGGTATTCCGAAGAAGTCTACGAAGACACCCTCGCTTCGTGTGGTGTTCTGATCGGCGAGAATGCCAACGGCCTCGTTGTTGCGCAAAGCCTTGAGGACGTCGCGAACGGCATCGGTTCGATCGATTACCTGGTTGCCGCTCCAGGTTCGAAATCGTGTGATCAGTTTATCGATCAACGGGTTATCGATCGGACGTGTCAGAAACTTGAGCGGATAACCGTAGACAGAATGCGCGAACGAGCAGAGTTCCCATGAACCGATGTGGGCGGTCAGGTAAAGGATGCCGTTGCCGCGTCGGTGTCCTTCGAGATAGTTGTCCAGCCCTTCGTATTCGACGATGTCGGGAATGTTGTCTCGGGTGAGTCTGGGGAAGTTGCTGAATTCAACGAGCAGGCGCCCCAGGTTTCGAAATACCTGCCGGATGATCCTCTCTCGCTCGTCGTCGGACAGGTCGGGAAGCGCCATGCGGAGGTTGTACATGCCTGTTTCCCGTTGTCGCCGGGCGAGGCGATAGCCGGCTCCCGCGACGATGTCGCCGATCCTGTAGGCAACGCCTCGCGGCATCGATCCGAAGGTTCCGAGCAACAATTTCGCCAGGACATATTGGATGAACTCTTTTCCACCCACTCGCATCCGTGTTATTTTCACATACTTTCAAGATGAGACCGAAGCTGGACCAACACCTCGACTACTTTATCGTCATCGCTCTCGCAGCTCTTTGCTATGTCCTGTTGTTTCATCAGTTGGGAGGCGTGGGTCTGATGGGGCCCGACGAGCCCCGCTATGCAGCCGTCGCTCGGACGATGTATGAGACAGGAGACTACATCACCCCCCGGCTGTGGGGAGACACCTGGTTCGAAAAACCGGTGCTGATGTACTGGCTTGCCGCGATCGGTTACGCCCTGTTCGGCGTCGGTGAGACCGGTGCCCGCTTTCCGTCGGCCCTGGGCGCAACACTTTCGGTGTTCCTCATCTACTGGTGTGGCCGTCGGCTGTTTTCCCGGGGGACCGGCTTCGCCGCGGCGCTGATCCTGGTTTCCTCACTGGGTTTTTTCGCACTGGGTCGTGCTGCATCGATGGACATGCCGCTCACCGCTTCGTTGACCGCGGCGCTGGTGTTCTTTCTGCTCGGGTACGAGTCCGAGGAGGGGCCTCGCCGGTGGTACTTCTATGGTTTCTATGCGGCGCTCGGTTTTGGTGTACTCGCAAAGGGCCCCATTGCGATCCTGCTTCCGGCACTCACCCTGGTCCTATTTCTGCTGTGGCGCGGAGGGAGACACGAATGGAAGCAATGGCATCTGGAAGGGGTACTGGTGACAATCCTGGTTGCCGCGCCGTGGTATATCGCGGTGACCTGGGCGAATGGCTGGGAATTCATCCAGGTTTTCATACTCGATCACAACTTGCAGCGATTTGCCACGGACACATACGGGCACGACAGACCGTTTTATTTTTTTGTGCCGGTGTTGCCGTTGATGATGTTCCCCTGGACTTTTCTCCTGATTCCCGCATTGCGGCGCCGGTTTCGAAAGAACGAACAACTGATCCTGATGTGGGCGCTGGTGCCGTTCGTGTTCTTTTCCCTGTCGGGCTCGAAGCTACCCGCCTACATCCTGCCTATGGCACCCCCGATTGCGCTGCTCTGCGCCCGTGAGCTCTGTTCGGAAACCTCGCGTCTGTTTAAGTTGGCCGTGGTTCTTCAGGCCCTTCTAGTTGTCGCCGTCGGTGTGACGTTCGGTTTCTTCGGTGAGGCCATCAACGTCGATTTCGCCATCGCACCCATAGCTCTCGTATCGGCGGCCCTCGTTCTGGCGGGTGCCCTGGTCGCCATCGGCATGTTGCTGCCCCCGGCCGTGCTCGGTGGCTTCAACGTTGTCACGATCGGAATCCTGGTGTTTGCCATCACCAACGCCTTCTATCCTCGAGCGGACACTCTGGAGACGATGCGCCCATGGACGGGCAAGCTTGAGCGCTTCGTGTCCGAGAGCCAGGAGGTCATCCTGTACAAGCCTGACCGCTGGATGGAGTACGGGCTTCAGTTCTATCGGGATAATCGGATTCAGAAAGCTCTGTCCGAACAGGAACTGGCCGAGCTCACGGACCCCGGAGGCGCGAGATTGCTCTGCATCGCTGAGGACCGCCTGCTCGATGAACTCAGCACAAGCAACGCCGTCGAGGTCGAGGTCGTTGAGACAAGCGGGAACCAGGCTGCTTTCTGGGTGTGGCGATTACCGTAGGGAAGGCCCAAAACCAGGGAGTGCGGCTTGATGGCGGCATTTCACCTGGCAAGGGATTTCTTCAACGCAAAGTCGCTAAGA
>CAZOZZ010000119.1:0-13334 GCA_964584435.1 uncultured Solibacteraceae bacterium
TATCTTCAATCTATTACCGTCCAATTCCGGTCCTTCTGCCGCGCAGACTCCTAGTCGCCGTCCACATTCTGTCCAACGCACTCACCGAACTCATCACGGCCTACGCACCAATCAGATCCAAGGCCGATGAGCTTTGCCGCCCCACACAACCGCTTGGCGACATTGGGGCTCGGGCACAAGTAGCCTTCACGTTTCGGCTCATTCAAGAGGAGGACTATCGTTGCTTGCGCATGTTGGTCCGCATGCGAAACCGTGTCGCGCATTCGATAGAGGAGTTCACTCTACTCGACGAGGAGCAGCGTGTTTCTGAGATAGGCGAGCTTCTCCTTGGGAAGAAAAGTTTCGCCAACCAAGTCGACATACTGATCAAGAATATGGGCTTAGGGCCTGAGCTTGACGCTCACTCCATCACAAGCGATGACAGCCTGGACAAGAGACTGGCGACTCATCAGCAGAAGCTCGTTGACGAGGCGCGACGACGATGCAAGATAGGTCTGATTGCTCTGCAACTTGCCTATGGCCTTACACTCACCCGCGAGAGCCTTGTGGCGAACGACTTCTCGTCATCGAGTTACTCGCTGGACAGAGTACGAGAAATGAACCAGCTCCTCGCTCACCTGCAACAATCAAACACAGCCGCCCCCGGCGAGTAGCCAGCATCCTAGCTAGGTGCCGGCCTTTAAGTCCCCGCAAGTCGTCATCAGAGAAGTTAGCTCAATCAACCAAACAGGAACGCGTCGGTCTTCGCCGCAGCCTCCGGTCGGCGCTTGTCGATCAGATGAGCGTAGACGTTGGCAGTGATCGACACGTTCGCGTGGCCCATCTGGCGGCTCACGTACACGATGTCTTCGCCCTGGGCGATCTTCCAGGAGCCGAAGGTGTGCCGTAGCGTGTGGAGCGTGACCCCTTCAAGGATGGTGGTGTTGTCCTCTTTGAGCGCCTTTTCCCTCGCCCGTTTGACCGCGGGCTTGAACCAGCGTTCGTAGACGTTGCCGGGATCCTGGGGCGTACCGTTGCCGGTTCTAAAAATCAGCCTTCCTTGCTCCCGCTCGACATGTAGAACGCTCGAAGCTCTCGTTTTAGGGCAGGGGACAGGTCGACGTCGCGTGTGGAGGTCTTGGACTTCGGCGTGGTGAACGTGAACACGGGCTCGTCATCCGGCCTGGTCTGGTACTGGCCATACCGCCAGAAGAGGTTTCGCCGGATCCGGATCACGTCGTTGTCGAAGTCGATGTCTTCCCACCGCAGGGCAAATAGCTCCGTGCGCCGTAGGCCCGCCAGGAGGCCGATTAGGACGATCAGGTGGAGGGAGGGCGTCTTGCACTCAATCAGAAGCGCCTGGGCCTCGTCTGGCGTCAGCGCGCGACCTTCCTTGTGCTCAAGCTTCGACAGCTTCACGTTCGTCATGGGCGACACCCGCAGATAGCCGTCCGTCTGGGCATCACCGAGGATTCGATGAAGCACGTTGAGAATGTTGCGTGTCGATTTCGGGGCTTGACCGCTCCGGAGGAGCTGTGACTCGAACCGGGTGATGTTGTCGGCGTCGATCGCGGTGATCTGGATCGGTCCGAACTCCGGGATCAGATGCTTCGCAATGTTGCTGCCGTAGGAGTTCATCGTGGCGGGTTTCACCTTCTCCGGGATCAGGTTCTTCGCTTTCCACTTCTCGACGTACTGTTCGAAGGTGCCCTTCTTCAGTTCGCGCCAGGTGCCCTCCCGAACGTCGGCGGAGTTGCGGTCCAGGTAGCCTTCAGCCTCTTTCTTCTTCGCGAACGTCTTCCACTTCTGCTTGCCGTTCAACCGGATCACCGTGACGTACCGTTTGCTGCCGTCCTCGAGCTTCCTGGTGATGATGGTTCCGCGTGCCATTTTCAGTTACCTCTCTTCTTCTTGTTCTCGTAATACTTCTTTGAGTTCCTTCGGTCTCGCTCAAGCTTGCAGTCCGGCCTGTCACACCACTTTTCACGATTGCGAGCACGCCTTCTGTTTTCTGACGTGAAGGGAATACCGCAACCGGCACAGCGGTAGATTCCAGTTGGCGATGAGAGTGCAGCGGCCAGGTCAACCGCAAGCCGTCCCGTCAATCCACTGTAGGTTGTTTCGATTCTGAAGCTGCCTTCGCTACGCCAGCTTGGAATGAGATTCACCCCGCCATACTCAAACCAGCGATTGACTGCAACGGCAATGTAGTTGTGCTCGCTGGTTGGATCTCGTCTTCTGGACCGAACGTCGAGTTTCTCCGGGCCCCAGATCTCTCCATCCAGTTCTCCGATTGGCGAATAGATCTTCTGGCCTATTGGTTCGGCATCAACGACTGCTTGCCAGTCCGCCTGGGCCCCAGGACTTTCGACAAGGAGATTTGAAGCAACTAACAGGAGCCCGCGAAGGTGTCTCGCATATCGTCGCCAGGCCTCAAGCGGCTCGTTCCACCAAGGCGAGTTATGGCCAGCAGACAGCGCAAACAAGCAGTCTTTCGGAAAATGTCTGAAAGGCTTGCCATGTTCACATAACTCGAGCGGACCCCAGCGCCGTGCGAACGACAACACTGACGCAGCAAGAGCTTCGTCCGAAACATCCGCCAATTGAACAAACTCGGCGAGGCTCTTCCCCTCAGGTGGGCACAGGTTCACCTGGCGCTCGTGAATCTCCTTCGCCGTGACTCGCTTGTACGCGAGAACTGGCTGTTTGCCGACGGAGACCCAAGGCCACGCTGCGGGCTTCCATTCTGATCCAGCCGTGAGCTGCTGGACACTCTCGAACTCACCCGCCTCAGCGACACGCATGTCGATCGGTACGTAATGGGAGTTCGTTGGCGCTTGAATCGCGATGTCGGCCGTCGCCAAGGCGATACCGGCCGTCTCGAGTTTGAATATATTAGGTCTCATAATGAATCTCATACTAAAACTGAGACATTAGCACATTGATTGGCTACGATCAATCATCATGAAGAAGAAAACACCACTACTCACCGAAGAAAACGACGAGCTTTTGGATCTTGTCGAGTTGACTGCCGGACTGAAGGTCAAGAGCGGTTGGGTTTACCAGAAAATCCACTCAGGGACACTGCCTTTTCCTTATCTCAAGGTTGGACATTACCTCCGATTTCCGGCATCCGGAGTTCGGGAGTACCTCGCCTCCCAGTTGCGTCCGGGAGTGCGGGCGTAATGTGCAGCCTGAACTGCGCCGCCACAAACTTTCCGGTGGGGAGGCCCAACCTGGTCGTTGCGTCTCTCTTCGTGTCGGTTTGTGCCGACTTTCTCCAGACGCCGGACCGTCTCGTCAGATTCAACACCAGGATCCAGCGAGCCATCGAGCAACACGAGGGAATGCCAACCGCGACGGAATTGACCCAAATCAAGTTCGAAGTGAACCAGGAATTCGATCGTCGTCGGAGGGCGCGTGGGTAAAAAGCTGCCCTATTTCCCTTTCTACCCCGGTGACTGGTTGAAGGACCCTTTGTTGACGTTTTGTTCGAGTTTTGTTCGCGGTTTGTTGATCGACATTTTCTGTTTTGCGTTCGAGTGTCCTGAAAGAGCCGTGTTGAAGATTGCTGGTAAGGCGATGACTCGTGAGCAACTTGCTGAATCTGTCCGCGGGAATGCTCAAGAGAATCATAAGGGAATCAATCAGCTCATCGATCTCGAGATCATCAAGCTAACCGACAACGGAACCATGTACTTATCACGGATGGTCCGGGAGGAGGACATTCGAGAGAAGCGTGCGGCGGCAGGAAGGGCGTCAGCAAACTCGAAACAAAACGCTCAACAAACGTCCAACAAAAGCTCAACAAATGCTCAACAGAACGGCAACAAAAGTGGCAACAAAAAGTCAGCCTCATATTCATCTTCAGAAAGTACCCCTATAGTCCCCACGAGTGAGCCTGTCGGATTCACTGAATTCTGGGAAAGCTACCCGAAAAAGAAGAACAAAGGCGACGCCAGAAAGGCCTGGAAGAAGCTTAAGCCTTCAAGCGAGCTCCGCGGTGAAATCATGGCCGCAGTCGAAGAGCAAAAGTCGTCGCTGGACTGGACGCGCGAGGACGGGCAGTTCATCCCTTACCCAGCATCGTGGTTGCGGGCGGAAGGGTGGTCGGACCAGGCGGCACCTTCAGTTCGCCCTGTAGAACCCATCCGGCATGAGGCGGTAGCCGTATGAGTGTCACTCCAGTTGCGTCAGAAATGGCGGGGGAGGGTCTCGCTGCGCCTGAGATTGTCCGAGTTCGCGACATCGACTTGAGCGTCAAACGACTATACGAACACGGGCTTGATTGTGGAATCTCAACCGGCTTTCCATCGCTCGATGAGTTCTACCAGCCCAGACGAGGTGAGTGGACCGTATGGACAGGGATCCCCGGGCACGGCAAGACGTCTCTCGTCGACAACATCATGGTCAATACCGCCGAATCCTCCGGCTGGAAGTGGGCAGTGTTCAGCGCGGAGAACTTGCCGGTCGAACGGCACGTGGCCAGCCTGGCAGAAGTCTATTCTGGCAAACCGTTCAGGAAGGGCCCACAGGAACGCATGACCGAATCGGAACTTGCAATCGCTGCAAGCTTTCTCGATCTGAATTTCTTCTTCCTCCAGCCAGCCGAAGAGCAGCGGACCTTGTGGCACATCCTGGAATTGGCTGAGCAGCTAGTAGCAACGGAACGCATCTCGGCCGTCGTTGTGGATCCGTGGAACGAATTGGATCACCGGCGCCCGCCAACCCTGACGGAAACCGAATACATCTCTCAATCCTTGTCAAAGATCAGGTCGTTCGCTCGGACCTACAACGTTCATGTATTCGTAGTCGCTCATCCGGCGAAGTTGCAGAAGGACGCACGTGGTGGCTATCCAGTGCCGACGCCGTATGACATCGCAGGATCCGCGCATTGGCGGAACAAGTCTGATTGCGCGATCACAGCCTGGCGGGATCTTTCGAGCCACGTGGATGAGGTGGAGGTTCACGTTCAGAAGATTCGATTTCGCGAGGTTGGGAAGATCGGGATGTGTCGACTGAAGTACGACCGAGTTAGTGGGCGATTCATAGATCAGGATGCTGTGTCATGAGCCTACATCAAGCGCCGAGACCATGCCCTTATCCAGGCTGTGACTGGGCCCGGAGACCGGGGGGGCATCGACTATCTAGCGAACGAGCGGCCCAGCTACCAGCGCCCCTTTGCGTGCACGAAATTGAGTAATTGCTTTGAAAAAAAATCCACAAGACCCCCTAAGACGCTAATTCCAGAGGCGAAACGCTGGTGGCGGAAGCTTGTCGAGGAGTTCGAAATCGAGGACGAAGCGGGCCAATTGCTGCTCCAGACCGCGCTGGAAGCGTTCGGAACCATGCGATCCGCGCAGAATTTGATCGCGACGGAGGGGCTCGTGGTTGTGGATCGGTTCGGGCAGAAGAAAGGCCATCCTGCAGCCGTGATTGAGCGCGATGCGAGAGCTCAGATGCTCCTGGCTTTGCGGAACTTGAACCTGGACGTTGAGCCACTGAAGGGCTCAACGGGCCGACCCACAGGGAGTTGAGTCAGTTATGCCAACAAAACGAACGAGAAGAGCGAGGAACAAGCGCACCGAACTGTCAGCGGTGACGATGGCGTTTCTGAGCGACCAGGAACCACCGGAAGACACGACGGAAGACGAGCTGGTCGCTTGGAGATTCCGCCCCGAGAGCCAAAAACGTGCGGTCTGGGAATCTGTTCAGGGCGAGATCCTGGCAGCTTGGATTGCCAAGTACCCAGGCACTCGACCGAGCTCGTGGTGGGAGTGGAGCGCGCCACGGGCCTCCGATGATCAGCTTCGCGCCTGGAACTACGAAGAGGGCAGCCTAATGTGGCGGGAACGCCCTTGTGAGCCCCGCCTTCGAACCGGTGGGACAGGCACCCCATGTTACGAGGTCCTGGCTCATGTGCCCGAGTTCGAATACGGGCTTCCGGTGCAATGGGTCGACCGGTGGTCTGTCGATTATTACGGCCCAGATTTCGCAGGCGTGCCGGCCGACCCAGACGACCCGCCGCGGTTCGAAAGCGAAGCTGCTTATCTGAAACGGCACGGGCTCTTTCTGCCCGGGGAAGAGCGACGGCTGACCGATGAGGATTTCGAACCAGAAGCGATCGAATTCGACGAGCCGGAGGCGATTGCATCATGAACAACCCCACGAACAACCGATTTTCAACAACACTATGGAGGAAGAAAGATGAACATGCTGAATTTGGAAGTAGTCCCTGGCTGGTTTAAGGCACTTCCGTTGGGCGCGAAACTCATACATGAGGACCAGGCGCGAATCGACGACGACCGAAAGAAACGCGCCGAGCGAATTTCGGAGCTTCGCGAGAAAATTATAGAGGTCACGCCAAGCCTCGACAGGGCAGTCGACACGGCTGCCACGGCCTACAAGAAAGTTCTCAAGTCGAACCGAAAACGCGAAGAGGTCGCCAGCGAAAAGCGGTTGACCGCTAAACGGGAGAAGGCAGCCGTTCTTCGTCCCCTCGAGCGCGAACTCCATCGGCTTGAAGTTGCGCAGCGGAAGACGGCATCGAGCCGCATCAAGGTGGCCTTGGACGAGTTTCGTGATGAGTATAACGCGACACGTCGACGGGCTCCCTCGGTCTCCGAAGCACCGACCGGCCGAATCCTCCACTCCGGAGCGAGAGAGATGGCGAAATTCAGCGAAGTTCGGTCAACGGGTGCCCGCATGCAAGCCATCACTGCAAGCATCCGTCAGCTGATGGGTCTCGACATAGACACGGCGTCGCCGACAGAGACCGATGTTATTGAGAGGATCGAGACTCTTCGGGCCGCCTGGCCGCCGATCGAAAACGTCGCTACCGGAACATTCGCGGAACAGGGCTACCAGCGATGATCCTTCATTCTCCATCACAAGAGGTGTTTGGCCTGCCCGCCTCGTACCTCGCGGAGGTGCGCAAGAACTACAGCGTGCGATCGCCGGCGGAGTGCGCCTCCATAGCAGCGGCGTTTGATCGGACCTCAAGGGCACCGGCCAGGCGCTCCAAGCCGCGAGCTGCGCCGTGGAAGGCGTCGCTCTTCGGCGTAGTCATTCCATTCGACAAGGAGTCGCAACCGATGCCTCGTGAAGCCGCCGGGCTAAGCGACTTCACGGAAATCGTTCGGCCGTCCGCCTTTCGCGGCAATGACTTCTCGCGGGTGGGCTACTGGCGAGTCATGACGATCGGCGGACCTTGGCAAGCGTGGACCGGGGCACACTTTCGATCGTCGAGCGGCAAGGTGGCCTGTATTTCATGACCACAGCACTTGAGGACACGATGTGGAATCGGCTGTGCGTGGAGGATATCCGTACAGGAATGTGTCGGGGCGTCTCAATTGAGTGGAAAATTCTCGCTGACCGTTGGGAACAGGGCGTGGATGGAAGACCGCTCCATGTCGTCGAAAAGGCGAAGATCCTCGACGTTGCTCTAGCGGCGAATCCGGCATACCCGGGTGCGGACGTCTTGATAGGAGGTTGAGAAATAGGCGCGAGACGATCAGCGCGAACGACCTCGCGCCGGGTCTACCTCCGGCCCCCAGGCGCGATCGGCGGGAGCGCGGCCATCATGCTGCGTGGCGCTCCCGCATTTCTGAGGGGCTTGGTCAATTCACAACTTACCGTACCTCTTTCGGTAGGGTGGCTGAGTCCCTCTTCTTTTTATGAAAGATTGGAATGCAACGACAGACCCGTACATGCCGCTCCTCGAGTGCGATGTTTGCCATTGTCCGCAGCGTCATGAGCGGGCCGGATCCGCCGCAGTGCCTGAACGCGACTGGAAATCCGGCTCGCCGATCGAGACCGGTGGAATCGTCAGTGTCGAAGTGTGGTCCTGTCGGGAGTGTGGCAGTAAGAGGCCCTGGGGAATCGTGTGGTCGGGGTCGTGACCTGTTCGATCGATGAGAAGGGGCAGGTAGCCCAGCGCTTCTTTCCTTTTCGTCCGGCGCCTTTTTCCTATATATTGATGAAGTGATGTTCGGCATGCCACAGAGAAAGGCCGTTGTCCTGCTGGTCCTGCCGGCTGTGCTGGCCTTCGGTATTCAGTCGGCCCTCGAGGTGTTCCATCCCATCGAGGAAGGCCCACCAAACTTCACGTCGCACGACCATGTTCTGGTTGGCGACGGTGCCTCCGTTAACGATTCCAGCCACGCCGACCTCCGAGCCCATGAGCATCACGGTTGTGCCCACTCGAGCGCCTTGGCTTACTTTGGCAGGCTCGGAGGTGCGTTTCAGCGCGTTCCGACGTCCGCACACTCGGTTTTTGACACCGAAGCCGCCGCGGTGCGCTCCCTGCTTTCGGTCCTCGACCGAGGCCCACCCCTCCTCTGATTTTCCAAATTCAGTCCGCTTGATCCGAACCCGTGCGTTCGGAAATATTTCTGTATTTGCAACTGGAGGATCCTTTGAAACGTAGCCTCTCTATTTCTATCTCTATTCCTATTTATCTTGTCCTTGTATGCAACTTCGGCGGAGGTGCGATCGCGCAGACCAGCGGCGCGATTGAAGGCACCATTACGCTTCCCACCGGTGCCCCGGCTCACCGTGTGACCGTCGTGCTGACCGCACTGGGCCGAACCGTCGAAACCGACGAGGACGGACACTACCGATTCGACGACGTGCCGGCCGGCATCTATGAAGTGCTGGTGTTCCAGTCGCTGTTGGATGGCGTAGCCGAAGGCGTCGAGGTCACCGCCGGACAGACCCGGACTCTCGACATCATGATGCGGATCTCTCCCATTAGGGTGGAGATCACCGTCACCGCGCGAGGCCGCGAAGAAACGACCTTCGAAGCCGTTCCGTCGGTCACCAGCCTAGATGCGTTCGATCTGGCCGAGGCCATGGCACCGTCTCTCGGTGACGTGCTGGACGGTCAGTTGGGAGTTTCCAAGCGGAGCTTTGGCTCGGGCAATGCCCGCCCGGTCATCCGTGGGTTCGACGGCGACCGCATCCTGGTCATGCAGGACAGCATGCCGGTAGGTGCCCTCGGTTCCCAGTCGGGCGACCATTCCGAGCCCGTAGATGTCAGCAACCTGGAGCGCGTTGAGATCCTGAAGGGACCGGCGACGCTACTTTACGGAAGCAATGCCATCGGGGGAGTCGTGAATGCCATCAGCAGCCACCAGTCTTTTCACGACCAGCCGCACACAGGTCTCACGGGACAGGTTTCGTCTTCTGTCGGGACCGCCAACGGCCAGGCCGGCAGCAGCTTCAACATGGAGTACGGTGTTGGCAATTGGGCGGTCTGGACCGGCGGCGGAGGACAGCGGACCCGTGACTATGACACCCCGATCGGGGTCGTCAAGGATTCCAGGAGCCGGATCACCAACGGTTCGGCTGGATTCGGGTGGTTTGGTGACCGGGCGTTTGCCAGCGTCGGCTACCGCGGTACGGAAGGTCGGAACGGGATTCCGTTCGTCACCTCGTTTGAAGGGGAGGAAGAAGTGGACGGCGGAGAGGAACTCGACGCGGTCAACATCGCGCTGCGCCAACACACCATCAACTTTACGACCGGAGTTCGGGATCTGGGTGCGGTGTTGGAAGAGTTTCGGTTGTCAGTCAACTATTCCGATTACAACCACGACGAGGTGGAGATATTCAGAGATGGCAACCAGGCAATCGGAACGACATTCGAAAACCAGCAGATCTTCTACCGGGGCGTGTTTACCCAGAGAACGCTCGGCCGGCTTTCCGGTAGCTTCGGAGTCTCCGGACTGATACGGCAGTTCGAAGCGGCCGGAGAAGAAGCGATTACGCCGCCGGTCGACCAGACGAACTTTGGAGCGTTCACGCTTCAGGACGTCGATTTCGAACGTGTCCAGTTACAGTTCGGTGGACGGGTGGACTACAACCGGTACGAGCCGCACGGGGGCGGTTTTTCCAACCGGAGCCTGACCGGTTTTTCCGGCGGGATCGGTGCTCGATTCGATCTGTGGGCCGGGGGCGCTTTCGTTGCGAACTATACGGATTCGTTCCGGAGCCCAGCTTTGGAGGAGTTGTACAATTTAGGTCCCCACCTGGGTAACCTGACGTTCGAGATCGGCGATCCGAATCTCCTGCGGGAGCGCTCGCACGGATTCGATTTCTCGCTTCGCCAGGAGTCAGAACGGGTCCGTGGTGAGGTCAACGCATTCTACTACGATATCGACGACTTCGTTTTCCTTGCCCCGACCGGCGCGGTCGTGGATGGACTGACCGAGGCCGAGTACAGCCAGGGTGACGTGCGTTTTCTCGGGATGGAGTTGAAGCTCGACGTCGAAGTTCACGAGAACCTTTGGCTCAACTTGGCGCTGGACTCGGTGGATACCAAGCTCAAACAGAACTCGCTGCCTCTTCCGCGCATCCCACCCCTTCGCGGAACCGTCGGCCTGGACCTCCGCTACGTCGGCTTGAGCATCAAGCCGGAGATCGTGATGGTCGACGCGCGTAGCGACATCTTCACGACCGAAACACCCACCGCCGGCTACGCCGTCGCAAACCTGAAAGCGTCCTATACGATTCCCAGGCAGCACTTCTCGCATCACATCGCCATGGCGGTGTTCAACATGAGCCATAGGCTGTACCGGAATCACGTGAGCTTCATTAAGGATCTCGCTCCGGAAATCGGTCGCGGAGTCCGGCTCTCGTATGCAGTGAAGTTCTTTTAGTGTCAGGATTGGACAACATGACCGAACCTAACAAGGAAGGCGGGACTCGAACTTCCCTCCCATTCCACACAATGGGAGGCCTCGACCTCTCTCCCTAACAGGACGTAATTATCCCGAGAGACCGTGCGGAGGGGAAGAAGATTCAGGGAGAAGGTTCCCGAGGGAGACGGAACTCTTCCACAGGGATACGGTCAGAGTTGTGGCTCCACGTTCGTAAAAAATCGTAGCGCGTCGTGGTTCCCTTTGACCAGACCTAATCTCCTATGACGTGCAGTCAGTTCGTTACGCTGGGCGAGAGTAAGCCCCATAGAGCTCCCAACAACAGTCTTGTGGTCCCAGGAAACCCGCAGCCTTTCCATGTTGGTCGGATGGTATCCAAAACCGACAAAGTAAATCCGCTCCGCTTCGTTGAGAGCTTTGTGAGCTTCCACAAACTCAACGCTCGTAGCTTCGTGGACGATTCTTATCCCGGCTGCGCTCTGACGAATTATCTCCGCACTGAAACGGCCATCGTATGGGCGCCCGCCTTTTCCTTCTGTCTGCCATCCCAAGAAGTCCAACTGGCCATGTACGTGAATAATCGGGATCTTGCTCAACACCTCAACAACAGTGGCTTGAGTTGCGTCGTGGTACATCTTCAGCAGAGCCATAAAAAGGTAGGCTTCCAGCGACCTGTCGTAATTGAAGGTGATGATCGTCAGTCTGTTGTTGGCAATTTCTTGGAGCGAGTCCGCGCGCATCTTGCTGAGAAGGTACCGATACCAGTCGCCCTTCTTGAACATGTTTTCGAGGTTTTCATGCGGAATCAGCGCCCAAGCGATCGCCGCCCGACCAATCTCAAGAAGGTCTTTCCGGAGTTCAAGAAATGCATCTATCGACGTCGGGTTCGCATATAGAAGTTCACCGCAAAAGTACCGATATTCCGGGATGTCGACTCCCGCGCTGCGGAGCGATTCATCAGTCCGGTTCTCTAAAGTAAACTGATCGACGAGTTTCTGGCCCAACGGGTAACCCAAGTGCTGACTCGCACCGGCCCCCAGAATCAATACTGTCGGTGTTGTAATCACTTCGCGGCTTTCAAGGCAACCATCCGGATCCAGGTTGAAAGGTCGAGTGCTTCCCGGTCAGCCGCCGTCTGGAGAATTCCTCGCTGCTCGGCCGTCATGCGGATTTGAATCTTTTCTTCTTTGCGTTGTCTGGATGATTGTTTGATCGTTCGTCGCGGCATTTGGCGATTGTATGGACAAGGTACGGACATTGCAATCTGATAGACACTGGATGTACACTGTCCACCACAAATAGAGCGGGCCCGCCCGGAGCTACTAACTCCGACCGAGCCCTAACCAGAACAACCTAATTGGAGGTCGTCATGGCTGAGTCGATTTTACCGGAACCCGTCCTTCCCTTCATTCCCAAATCAACCAATTTAGGGCTGTCATCTCCCAACAACACGGGTTCTTCCGTCGTCTCCCTCGCAAACCGCCCAGATCGGGACTGCCGCCCCGAAAAATGTCCCGTAATCCTCCTGGTTTCCGTAGAGACGTTGAAGTTTCAGCGGTTCTTTGTCCCCGGTCATAGTGAGGGCACGATCGAGTGGCCACAGGCGGACCTGGATCCAGAGTGGCGGATAATCCGCTACGAACTGGACCTCGACAAGAACGCGTTCGACGGCGTATTACGTCTTCCCGGATTAAAGGATGGGGAGTTTGAGATCGTCCACAGCAAGGAGAAGCCGAAGGGCAGGCATCTTCCACGCATCAAGCACAATCTCACCTGCTCGTATTGCCAGAAAGTGGTTTACGGGTTTTGCGTCATGGTCTTGGAAGACCCAGAAGCTGCTTGTCCTCGTTGCATGAAAATGTTTGACGAGTTCACCGGTGGCGCCGTTGTGCATCGCTCGCCAAGACGGGCGGCATCATGACTGAACGCCTGGTCCCGTTCACCGATGAGGAAGTTGAGGCCCTCAGTCGGGTCAGCACTCAGTTCGGTGTACTGATAGACACGGCGAATTCCTTCCTCTGCACCGACGACAGCACCGGCATGGGAGCGATGGTCACCCTGATGGAAATGTTCGAAAAGAGTTGGGACGAATTTTGCGTGCCGCTATCGCTCCGGATCCGCCAGGCCGAAGTGCTGGAAGAAGAGTCAGAACGGTGTGAAGTCGTAGATATCCGCGGCGATCGGGACGGGGGTGCGGCATGACACCACCCACGGGAGAGGCGGAAGAGAAGGAGTCACGATGTTTTCTGTAACAGCTTGATTGTGGAAGCGGCTACTATTGGACCTATGGATTGGCACGTAATTGAATACGATAACAAGAAGTTTGATTCACATGTCTTCATGGATAAGGTCCAAGGCGAGTTTGTCGATCTCATGACAGCTGCCGGCGGTGGACCTACTGGTGCTACGGTTTACGCGGGGGAAACGGTTTCGCCCGACAAGAAGTTCCGACTGTACTTCAATCCCAAAGCAACGAGTATTCCCGGAGTGAATGCACTTCTAGAAAACTACCGTGCTCAAGCGTGCGGCAAGCCCACCGTAAAGTGTTCAATCTTTGCCGGAAATCACGCGGAACCGCTCTGATCGTCGGCGGTCAGCACAAGGCGGAGCCCCGACCCCTACAGCAGACAATACGTGCGATGGACGTGGAGTGCGCCCCGCAAACTGGAGAGTTATTTCCCCAGGATTAGTACAGGC
>CAZOZZ010000120.1:0-13216 GCA_964584435.1 uncultured Solibacteraceae bacterium
GTTGCCCCTCACGAACGCTAAACCATGTCGAAAGCTCACACTCACCACACGGTGGATCTCACCACCAGTCCGCTCGCAACCTCCTTCGGAGATAGTATCGTTATATCTGGCGGGGACCACTAGCCTTGCTAGTTATAGTGCACAACGAACTTGGTGCGATGATCCATTAACCAAAAGATCTTTCCCCTTCCAGGCGAGACATTCCTGGAGTTTCTCAATCGCCAGTTTGAAAATCTACGGCGCGGCTTTACGATAAGCGATATAGTCGAACTGATACTCCACGGATAGTAGGCGTAAGAGATACTGTGGAAAGGATTTGCTTGCCTCTCGAGCACATCGCAAAACGAAGGAGATGATGAAGACTCTGGTCACAGGCGGAGCAGGTTTTATCGGGAGTCATCTGGTAGACCGGCTCCTGGAGAGCGGTCACCACGTCCGGGTGCTGGACAGTCTCGCCACGGGCAGGATCGACAACCTGAACCGTTTCCGGGGTGACCCACGCCTGGATTTCGTCGAAATCGATATCTCAGGTACCGATGACATCGGGCCCTGCTTCCGGGAAATCGACTGGGTCTTTCATCTGGCAGCGCTCGCCGATATCGTTCCTTCCATCGAGACGCCAATCAGTTACCACGTTGCTAATGTTGACGGGACGATGGCGGTTCTCGAGGCGGCGCGATCCAATCAGGTTCGACGCTTTCTTTACGCGGCATCGTCTTCCTGCTACGGACTACCCGATCACTTCCCTACCCCGGAAACGGCTCCGATTCGGCCGATGTATCCCTACGCACACACGAAATGGATTGGCGAGCAGTACGTCCTTCACTGGAACAAGGTCTACAGCCTGCCGTCGGTGTCGCTTCGCCTGTTCAATGTCTATGGGCCCCGGTCTCGGACAACCGGAGCTTACGGGGCCGTGTTTGGCGTGTTCCTGGCACAAAAACTGGCCGGGAAGCCGTTCACAGTGGTGGGCGACGGGACCCAGACCAGGGATTTCACGTTCGTGACGGATGTCGTCGAAGCTTTTGTCGCGGCTGCGGGATCGGAGGTAGATGGCCAGGTGTTCAACGTGGGCTCCGGGGGTACATACAGCGTCAATCAACTCGTGACCCTGTTGGGTGGAGACGTCACGTACATTCCCAAACGGCCGGGCGAACCCGATTGCACCTTCGCCGACACTGCCAGAATTTCGTCGGAGCTGGGGTGGAAGCCAACTGTCTCCTTCGAAGATGGAGTTCGCCGGATGGTCGAGGCCATCGACCAGTGGAGCGACGCGCCGGTCTGGGACGAGGCTTCCATCGCCGAAGCAACCGCAAAATGGTTTGAATACCTTTCCGATACCTCAACCTTAGAGCAGGTGGACGGATGATAGCCGACCCGCAACACGGTGAGACCGGTGGGAAGATCCGGACGCTTGACGAGCTTAAAGACATCCTTGCGTCCCGGAAGGCAGTGGGTAAGACGATCGTTCACTGCCACGGCGTGTTCGACCTGCTGCACATCGGACACATTCGACATTTTGAGGAAGCCGGAAAGCTCGGTGATCTGCTGGTTGTGACCGTCACGCCGGATCGATACGTCAACAAGGGACCTCATCGCCCGGCCTTCCCGGACAACCTCCGAGCCGAAGCCGTCGCCGCCCTCGGCAGCGTCGATTTTGTTGCAATCAATGAGTGGCCCATGGCAACCGAAACCATTCGTTCTCTGCGACCTGACTTCTACGTCAAGGGCTCTGATTATCAGAATGCCGACGACGATCACACCGGCGGAATATCACTCGAAGAAGAAGCCGTTCGATCCGTTGGCGGAAGGATCGTATTCACCGACGACATCTCATACAGTTCATCGGCTCTGATCAACAGGAACATGTCCACGCTACCCAGGGAAGTCAGCGAATACCTGGACACTTTTTCGGCGAAGTACAGTGTGGGGGACGTCCTTGGCTACCTTCGGAACGCGCGCGACTTGAAGGTCATGGTCGTGGGCGAAGCGATCATCGACGAATACCAGTACTGCGATGCGATCGGGAAGTCGTCGAAGGAGCCGACGCTGGCGGTGAAGTATCGGTCGTCGGAAAACTTTGCCGGTGGCGCTCTCGCCGTGGCAAATCACGTGGCCGGATTCTGCGATAACGTCAGCCTCCTGACGTTCCTCGGGAACACAAATTCCCAGGAAGAGTTCGTATCCGGACAACTAAGGGCAAACATCGACGCGAAGTTTCTGTACCGAAAGGATTCACCGACGATAGTCAAGAGACGGTTCGTCGAGAATTACTTCTTCACAAAGTTGCTCGAAGTCTACGAGATGAACGATGAAACACTCGTGGACGACGACGACGATCAACTGTGTGCGGCTCTCGCAGAGCGACTTCCCGACTTCGATCTCGTACTCACGCTCGATTTCGGCCACGGCATGATCACCCCACGAGCGATAAAGGAACTCTGCGGAAAGACGCCTTTCCTCGCTGTAAACGCGCAGTCGAACGCCGGCAACCAGGGATACCACACGATTTCCCGGTATGAGCGTGCCGATTTCGTGTCGCTGGCGGAAAACGAAGTGCGGCTGGAAGCACGCGATCGCGGCGGCGACCTGAGAGAGGCCGTACTCAAGATATCGAACAGGCTCGGATGCAAGAGGGCTGTCGTGACGCGTGGAAAAAACGGGTGTCTCTGTTTCGACAAGGACGAAGGCTTTGTCGAAGTACCGGCGCTGGCCGGCCAGATAGTCGACCGCATGGGCGCCGGCGACGCTTTCCTTTCGGTAGCGGCCCTGTGTGTGGTCCAGGGTGCTCCGATCGAACTTGCCGGCTTTGTCGGAAACGCGGCCGGGGGACAGGCAGTGGCAACGGTCGGACACCGCGCCAGCACGGAACCGGCCCTGCTCTACAAGCACATCGAATCTTTATTGAAATAGGCAGGGAATGGCTGACAAAGACATAAGGCAGGTACTGGTCACCGGTGGCGCCGGATATGTCGGCGCGGCGCTTGTCCCAAAGCTCCTGAACGCCGGGTACACGGTCAAGGTTCTCGACCTGTACCTTTTCGGAGAGGGCGCGCTGGATGCCGTGAAAGATGACCCTCGTTTGACCGAGATCAGAGGGGACATTCGAAACACCGACACACTCAAAGAGGCTATCCGCGGGTGTGACGCGGTCATCCACCTGGCTTGCATTTCCAACGATCCGTCATTCGAACTCAATCCCGCCCTGGGCAAGTCGATCAACTACGACGCGTTTTTTGGACTCGTCGACATTTCCCGGGACTGTGGTGTCCGCCGGTTTGTTTACGCATCATCATCAAGCGTCTATGGCGTCAGGAAAGAGGACGAGGTCACCGAAGATCTTTCACTGGAACCTCTGACCGATTATTCCAAGTACAAGGCACTCTGCGAAGACGTCCTGCTCGAAAGAACCGAGCCGGGATTTACGACGCTGGTCCTGCGTCCGGCCACAGTCTGTGGGTTCTCGCCGCGCCTGAGGCTGGATCTGACGGTGAACATCCTGACGCATCACGCGGTTCAAAACGGCTTGATCCGGGTCTTTGGTGGGGAACAGATGCGCCCGAACATCCATATCGAGGACATCACGAACGTTTATGTTCAGGTCCTGGAGTGGCCCGATCGAAGCATCAACGGACAGATCTTCAACGTCGGCTATGAAAACCACAAGGTCAGAGAAATCGCCGAAATGGTGCGGGGTGTCGTGGGGCCCGAGGTCGGCGTGGAGACCGTGGCAACGGACGACAATCGGTCTTACCATATCTCCTCGGAAAAGATCCGAAAGGAACTCGGTTTCGTTCCGCAGCACTCGGTCGGTGAGGCCATCCAGGACCTGACGAACGCTTTCAACGATGGGCGGATCGCCAACTCCATGACCGATGACCGGTACTACAACATCAAAAGGATGCAGACCGTCCACCTGGACTGAAGACAGATGACGATTGCCGAACTCGAGACCATGGCCCGTCGGATTCGCGGAAAGCTTGTGGAGTTGTCACACTCGGGTCGGGCGCCTCACCTGGGGTCCTCCCTTTCATGCGTCGATATTCTGGTTGCCGCCTACTGGGGGGTGCTTAAGATCGATGCCGGCAATCCGAAGGATCCCGACCGTGATCGATTCATCCTGAGCAAGGGACACGCGATTACAACATTGTACTCAGCCCTGGCATACCGTGGTTTCTTCCCCGAAGATCTTCTGGACTCCTTCGGGCAACCGGGCAGCCGCCTGGCGGAGCACGCAAGCCCGGGTTGCGTCCCGGGCCTGGAAGCTGCTACAGGATCTCTCGGCCATGGCCTGTCTCTGGGGCTGGGTATGGCTCTTGCAAGCCGAATCGAAGGCCGTTCGAACCGGGTCTTCGTCACGATGAGCGACGGTGAATGCAACGAGGGGTCGGTGTGGGAAGCGGCGCTGCTGGCTCCCGCCAGCGGGATCGATCGCCTGGCGGTGATCATCGATTACAACAAGTGGCAAGCCACCGGACGCAGCGAGAATGTCATGGCCCTGGGCCCGCTCAAACAAAAGTGGACGGATTTCGGCTGGAGTGCTTCCGAGGTTGACGGACACGACATCGGCGCCCTCAGCGAGGCCTTGAACAACGTTCCTGACGGCAGTAATAAACCGGTGGCGATCATCGCTCACACTGTAAAGGGCAAGGGCGTTTCGTTCATGGAGGACGATAACAACTGGCACTACCGCATTCCTGACGCCGACGAAGTCGCCAGAGCAAGACAGGAACTCGAACTGTCATGAGAAATGCTTTCGCAGCCGAGATCACCGAGCTGGCGGCGACGGAAAAAGGTCTGGTCCTGCTCTCGGGCGACATCGGCAACCGGCTGTTCGACAACTACAAGAAACGTTTTCCGGAGCGTTTCTTCAATTGTGGTGTCGCCGAGGCCAACATGGTGAGCGTGGCTGCCGGCATGGCTCTGGATGGTCTGCGGCCGATCACCTACACGATAGCGTCGTTCATGACGACCCGGTGCCTTGAGCAGATTCGAGTCGATGTCTGTTATCACAATGTTCCTGTCATCATCGTGGGGGTCGGAGGCGGCCTGTCATACGCCGCAAACGGCGGCACGCATCACTCATGCGAGGACATCGGTTTTCTGCGTATGTTGCCGAATATGACGGTGATCTGTCCGGGAGATCCCGTGGAAACCCGGCTGGGCCTGAGAGCTGCACTCGAACGGAATGGTCCGGTCTACATCCGGCTGGGAAAAAAGGGAGAACCGGTTGTTCACCAGACGGAGCCCGAGTTCACGCTGGGCAAGGGGATAACCGTGAGAAAGGGCACGGATGTCTGCCTTTTGAGTACGGGAAATATCCTTCCGGTCGCGGTGGAAGCTGCTTCCAGGCTGGAACAGCATGGTGTGTCCGCGCAGGTTGTGAGCAACCACACCGTCAAGCCTCTGGATCTGGAACTTCTCGCACATGCATTTGCGAATTTTTCCGCCGTGGTGACGGTCGAAGAACATAGCGTGCTGGGCGGTTTGGGAGGCTCGGTCGCCGAGTGGCTAAGCGAGCAGGCGCCACAGAGGGCACGCCTCGGCCGGATCGGAACTCCCGACGGATTTCTTCATGAGGCCGGCGACCAGGAGTACGCCCGTCAGAGGTTTGGACTGACCGCAGACGGCGTTACCGGGAAAGTAATGAAGGTGCTCGCCAGCTGTGCCACGGATGTGAAGGGGTGAAGACGGTCGCCGCGATACTGACCGTTCTGGCTAAACCTCTGGAGGTCGTCGAGCTTGAACTCCCGGACCTCAAAGCCGGCCAGGTATTGGTTGAGATTGCTTATAGCGGCGTATGCCACACCCAACTCCTCGAATGCGACGGTGCCCGCGGCCACGACCCCTACCTGCCCCACTGCCTCGGGCACGAGGGTAGCGGCATCGTTCGTGATGTCGGTAGCGGTGTCGATAAGGTTAAGACGGGTGACAGGGTCATCCTGTCCTGGATCAGCGGATCCGGTGCGACCGTGACGGGAACCGTGTACGGGTTCGGCAACAGGAATGTAAATGCGGGACCGGTTACGACATTCAGCCGGCACGCGGTGGTGAGCGAAAGCCGGCTGACCCCCCTGGCGGAAGGAGTCGATCTCTGTGACGGGGCGGTCCTGGGCTGCGCGGTCCCTACGGGTCTTGGGTCGGTGTTCAACACCGCAAAACCGGAACCAGGCCAGAGCCTGGTCGTTTTTGGAACGGGTGGCATTGGCCTGTGTGCGGTTGCAGGAGCCCGCATCGCCGGGTGCAACCCGGTTATTGCAGTGGATGTGCGTGAGGAAAGGCTGAAGGCCGCGGCCGCGATGGGAGCAACGCACTGCTCGAACGCCAGCGTCGGGGATCCCCTGGAACAGATTCTCGATGTCTGCCCCGGCGGAACTGATTTTGCGATTGAGGCAACCGGACAACCGCCCGTTATGGCACAGGCACTGACTGCGGTTCGAAGCCGCGGTGGATCCGCCGTAATCATAGGGAACGCTCGAAGCGGCGAACATGTCACGCTCGATCCGAAGCAGTTGAATCAGGGGAAGCGACTTCTCGGCACCTTCGGCGGGGACTGTCGCCCGGACGTGGATTACCCGAAGTACTGTGACCTCTTACTATCCGGCAGGTTGAATCTGGACCCGTTGATTTCCGGAACCTACGGCCTCGGCGAGATCAACCGTGCACTTTCGGACCTGCGGTCGGGGCGTGTGGCACGGCCGTTAGTAGACATGAGTCTGCGGGATTAATATCGTGCGAATCGGCCTGGACTTCGACAACACGATCGTTTGTTACAACGACCTGTTTCCCCGCCTTGCACGGGAGAAGGGCTTGATAGCAGCAGGAGGCGTTTGGACGAAGAATTCACTGCGTGATCACCTGAGGAAAACGGATCGTGAGGACAGCTGGACCGAACTCCAGGGCGAGGCATACGGCGTTTCGATGGGCGCGGCGAAACCATACGCCGGCTCCCTGGAGTTCATCAGGTTCTCCAGAAGCAGGCGGGCCGAGGTCTACGTTGTCAGCCACAAGACCAAGTACCCCTTTTCGGGTCCGAAGACCGATCTTCACAGGGCAGCCGACGACTGGATCGAAGCCCTCGGTTTTTACGATCCCGCTGCGGGCCTCGCACGGGATAACGTCTTTTTCGAGCTGACCAAGGAAGAGAAATTAGGGCGGATCGGAACACTTCGCTGTGACTTCTTCGTGGATGATCTGCCGGAGTTTCTCGAAGAAGCGGACTTCCCTTCCGGCGTTCAAAGGATCTTGTTCGATCCGGCCGATAGCCACGGTGATTCGACCGAGTTCAAGAAGGTCCGCTCCTGGAACGAACTCCGAGGGGTCATCTTCGCATTGGAGCAGGAGTGCGGATGAACCCGGAAGTGTCGCGTGAAGGTGGAGTTTCGGCTGACGCTATCAAGAGGTTGATGTCTTCGCTGGAGGTTGACAGCCCGTTTTCGCTGACTCCTCTGGATGGAGGAGCGAACAATCGCCTCTTCCGAGTCACAACCGGATCCCGTCATTTCCTGCTGAAGAGCTACTTCACCCATCCCGATGATCCCAGAAATCGGCTGGCGTCGGAATTCGAGTTCTCATCATTCGCGTGGGAAAACGGGATCCGGTGTATTCCGAAGCCGATTGCCCGCGCGTCGGATCACAACCTGGCTCTGTACGAATTCCTGCCGGGACGCCATCTCCGGCCCGATGAGGTCGACACTCGAGCGCTCGGGCAGGCTCTGGCTTTTTGCCGAGAGCTGAACCGAATCCGATCCGAACCCGGTGCCCAAGCGCTTCCGGAGGCTTCGGAAGCCTGTTTTACGATCGCCGAACACGTCAACACGGTAGATGTTCGGGTGGAGAAGCTTCAGGATATCGAAAGTTGTTCTGAAATCGATGACGCGGCGCTAAAGTTCGTCTCGGATCTAAAGGAGGTGTGGAACGGCGTGAACGCTTCCCTCCGCCGCAAGGCGGACGGGCTTCGCCTTCCGATGTCCGAGACGATTTCGGCCGACGAGCGCTGTCTATCGCCGTCCGACTTTGGATTTCACAATTCGCTGCGGTGCGGGGATGGAGAGTTGAGGTTCTTCGATTTTGAGTACGCAGGATGGGACGATCCGGCCAAGATGGTCTGCGATTTCTTCTGTCAACCGGCTGTGCCGGTTCCTCTCGAACACCTTGCCATGGTATCGGAGGAAGTCGCCGGCTACGCGAATGGACGCTCCAGGTGCCTGGGCCGTATCGATCTACTGCTTCCTCTCTACCGGATCAAATGGTGCTCGATTCTGCTCAACGAATTCGTGGGCGTCAACAGGACAAGGAGAAAGTTCGCCGGCGAGCATGCAGTCTCAGAAACACGGAAAGCCGAACAGCTTCGAAAAGCTCGCCGACTCCTCGATATCGTATCGGAGTCGTGAAAGGAAACAGATCACGTGAAAGAAATTGACTTCTTGAGCCAACTGCACAAACAAACCAGCAGGGATTACCTGGCACGGGTGAATCAGTTTCCGAAGGCTGAAGCGATCAAGATCGCCAAGCAATACGGATACGACTACTGGGACGGCGATCGCAAATTCGGCTTTGGTGGATATTCCTACGATGGTCGCTGGCGGAGTGTGGCCGAGGACCTCGCCGCTCACTATGGCTTGAAGGCGGGTGATCGAGTTCTCGATGTGGGTTGTGGCAAAGGTTTCCTCTTATACGACCTGAAAGAGGCCGTCCCGGGCCTTGAAGTGCACGGTCTGGACATATCGAAATACGCGATCGAAAACGCCGAAGAAGGAATACGACCGAATGTCAAGGTGGGCAATGCGACCGAGTTGGAGTTCGACACCGATTCATTCGATCTGGTTTATTCGCTCAACACTCTCCACAATCTCTATTGTTTCGATCTGGAGAAAGCGCTCCTGGAAATCGAGAGGGTCGGCAAGAACAAGTATATTGTTGTGGAGTCGTACCGGAGCGAAGAAGAGAAGGTGAACCTGATGTACTGGGTTCTCACTGGAGAATGTTTTTTCAGCCCTGAGGAATGGCTGTGGTGGTTTAACCTGTGCGGTTACACCGGAGACTACAGCTTCATTACGTTTGAATAGATCCAGCCCTCGACGACCCATGAACCCACCGATGCCTCCCACACTCTCGGTCGTGATGGCGAACTACAACCATGGAAAGTTCGTGCGGTCCGCGCTTGAAGCCATCACCGAACAGTCGTTCAAACCCACGGAAATCATCGTCATTGACGATTGCTCAACCGACGACAGCATAGAGGTCCTGGAACGCCTCGAAAGGGAACATTCGAACCTCTCGCTCGTTCGAAATGAATCCAACCAGGGGGTAATCTCTTCTTTCAACAGGGTGCTGGAGCTGGCCACAGGCGACTACGTCTACCCCGCCTCGGCCGACGACCTGGTCCTGCCCGGGTTGTTCGAAAAATCGATGAACCTGTTCACGCGCTATCCCCGAGCCGGGATCTGCACGGCTCTGGTTCGGATCATCGATGAAGAAGGCCGAGGACATAGTTTGACGAAGAGCCCGAAAATCAGCCGAACGCCGGCGTACTTTTCTCCCGAACAGATTCACAGCGTCCTCGAACGGAGAGGGCTGTTCGTCAATGGCAATTCGTGCATGTACAAACGCAGCGCAGTCGAAGAGTTTGGTCGCTACGACCACCAGCTCGAAAGCTTCCACGACGGTTTCCTGGCACATGCGATCGCGGCAAGACACGGGGCATGCTTCATTCCCGAGCCTCTCGCATGCTGGAGAAAGATGGACACCGGGTTCTCACAATCATTGCAGGACGACGTGCGAGCCTCGCTGCGGGTCACCAACTACGCGGCCGGCCTGATGCGATCCTCCTACAAGAACCTTTTCGGTGAAGCATTCGTACGCGAATTCCAACGTCGAGCGGCATATTCGGCCGGTCTGACGGTCTCGGAACGATACCGGTCGAACCCGGATCAGGTAGCCGAACAAATCCGCTTTCTACTGGCGGACCAACCCGTTTTCATGGGATCGTTTTTCCTATTCCTCTTCCAGTTGACGGGATCCTTCCGGTTGCTCAAACGCTTCTTACAGGCCGCCTATCTGGCGAGCCCGGCTTTCATGATTGAGAAAGTCCGGACCTGGAGGGAGGATCGACAGGGGGAATGGAGTTGAGGTACAGGTGAAGGTATTTGTCATAGGTGCGAATTCGTTCTCCGGTCAGGATTTCGTCGACCTCCTGCTGGATAACCCCGGCAACGAGGTTGTCGGAGTCAGTCGATCGCAGGAACGGTCTTCTCTTTTCCTGAAATACAGATCGAGACAGGACCTGGGCAAGTACCGATACCACCAGCTCGACTTGAACAAGCAGATGGATGAGCTGCTCGACCTGATCGACACCGAGCGCCCCTCGCACATCGTGAATTTTGCGGCCCAGAGTGAGGTGGGCCCCAGCTGGGAACATCCCGAACACTGGTTTCAAACAAACACGGTGGCCCTGGCTCGTTTAGTGAATCACCTGCGGCGACAAGATTACCTTGAGCGATATCTGCACGTGTCCTCACCCGAGGTCTACGGGACGTGTACGGGCATCGTCCGCGAAGACGCTCCGCTCAACCCCAGCACTCCGTATGCCGCATCGAAGGCGGCGGCGGACATGCTGCTGTTTTCCTATCAAAAGGAGTTCGGCTTTCCACTTGTCATGGTGCGAAGTACGAACGTGTATGGCGCCCGCCAGCAACTCTTCAAGATCATCCCCCGCTCGGTCATCTACATCCGGCAGGATCGGGTGATCGAACTTCACGGCGGAGGCCGGGCGGTAAAGTCCTACATCAACATCCGTGACATCTCCAGGGGGGAACTTGCCGTTCTCGAACACGGCAAGCTCGGGGAAATCTACAATCTCTCCCCGGACTCCGGGATCGCCGTTCGCGATGTCGTTCGCATTGTTTGCGAAAGGATGGGCCGGGGGTTCGAAGACGCCACCAGGAGCGTCGCGGAACGCCCCGGTCAGGATGCCGCATACGTCATCGATTCCCGAAGGGCAAGACACGAACTTTCCTGGGCCCCCGACATCGACATGGAAGAAGGCCTGACGGAAGTTGTCGACTGGGTGGATCACTACTGGGACGAGATACTCGAAGAACCTCTGCATTATTCGCACCAACCCTAAATCAACGAGGCGTCGACGATTGCACAGAGAATGCCAGGCTTGCCGATCCAACTCCCTGGATGAATTGTTGGACATTGGCGAACATCCCGTTTCCAACCGATTTGTAGCAGAGCCGGAGGCCATCGAGTATCGGCATTCCATCGTTCTCGGACAATGTCGGGAATGCGGCCTCGTACAAATACAGGAACCCATGCCGGCCGACGAACTACTTCCCCCGTTTGACTGGATCACCTACCGTGAACCGGAGGGACATCTGGACAAGCTCGTGGATCTTCTCGTAACCCTGCCCGGGTTGAGCAGGCAAGCAAGGGTTTGTGGACTGACTTATAAGGAAGATTCGACACTATCCCGTTTCGGTGATCTGGGATTCCAAACCTGGCGCCTCGAAGAGTCCGCCGACCTTGGCGTGGAAGATTCCAGGGCTGGGCTTGAAACCATCCAGGGTCGGATCTGTTCGGATCTGGTCGGCCCGTTCACCAGGAAACATGGGACGCCGGATGTGATCGTCGCCCGGCACATACTGGAGCATGCACACGACACGCGAGGGTTTCTCGAGACGTTGCGTTCTATCGTGTCCCCTTCCGGGTATGTCGTGTTCGAAGTGCCCGACTCGGGCGGACTGCTCGAAACGCTCGACTACACCGGGATATGGGAAGAGCACGTTCTATACTTTACCCGCGAGACGTTCCGTCACACACTGGCGTGTGGCGGCTTCTCTGTCTTTCGATTCGTCGAGTATCCGTACCCTTTCGAGAACGCACTCGTCGCAATCGCAAAGCCCCATGAGACCAAAGCGGATGCATCCTTAAGCAGAGCCACCCTGGAGGAGGAGAAACGTCGTGCGCGGGCTTTCGGCCAGGGCTTCTCAAGACGACGTGAGGAAGTGGACAGGTTCTTCCGCAGGTATCGAGCCGATGGCGGAAGGGTCGCACTATTCGGCGCCGGGCATCTGGCGTGCATGTTCGTCAACGCGATGAACATTAGAGATCATATTGAGTTCGTGGTGGACGATCACCCGAAGAAGAAAGGCCTTCGCATACCGGGATCGCAACTCCCGATCTATGGTTCCCAGGCCCTGATCGAGGAGAACATCAGCCTCTGCCTGACGGGCCTCAGCCCGGAGAGTGAGGGCAAGGTGCGAGCCGGCAATCGAGGCTTCTCAGAGGCCGGAGGGCGATTCGCGTCCATCTTTCCGGCAAGTGAAAACGCCCTTCAACTGTAAGAGGAGATTGCCGTCCATGCTGAAAGTGAGAGAGATCAGCAGTGAGGTTCTTGTTGCGGACGCACCGCTGGTTGATCTGGGACCCGACGACATCGAGTTCCTGAAAAGCAGGGTCGATCGAACATCTCGCCGAAGAATTCGCATTTGCGCGCACAGGGATGTCGGGGACAAGCTCCATGAGATGTTTATCGTGATGGCGGGAGACACCTATATTCGGCCACACAAACACCTGGACAGAGTCGAATCGATGCACGTGGTCGAGGGTTCGGCCGATGCGGTTTTCTTTGACGAGACCGGTAACGTCGATCGAGTCGTCAGGCTGGGCGACTATTCTTCGGGCTGCCAATTTTTCTATCGGATCAGCGAGCCCGTATATCACTGCCTGTTGGTTCGTTCCCAACACCTTGTAGTTCACGAAACCACCGAAGGCCCGTGGAGCAAGTCCGGCACGGTTTTCGCCGACTGGGCTCCCGCCGAAGATGATCTGAAGACGGCCGGAAAGTATCGGGAGGAGCTCGAGCAAATCGCAGATGGGTCGTAGCCCCTGTAGGTGCGGTCTATGACCGCACACCTTAAACCATGAAATTCCCCCTGTAGGTGCGGTCTATGACCGCACATCTTTGAAACCATGAAATTCTTGATCATCGGTGCTTCGGGTCTTGTTGGCAGACACGTTCTGGCCCACGTCCGGGCCGAGGGACACGAAGCGATCGGAAGCCGCTCGCACTTCAAGGACGACGGGCTCATTGAGTTCGACCTCCTGAAGCATCGCATCAGAGAGCAATTGCCGGCTTCGTTTCAGACTGGAGACGACCCCGCCATCTCGGTCATCTCTGTAAAGTTCGGTCCAATGGACGACTATGTCG
>CAZOZZ010000121.1:0-801 GCA_964584435.1 uncultured Solibacteraceae bacterium
GGCCTGTACTAATCCTGGGGAAATAACTCTCCAGTTTGCGGGGCGCACTCCACTCTTGCTGATACCGACTTACGCCCAAGGACAAGCTGCCGACTCATATGCGGGCCCCATCATAGACATGCACATGCATGTCAGTTCCTATTATCTGGAGCTAGGACCTGACGGACGCCCGCTGCCCTTTGACTGCTACCCGAGTCCGTGCGCGGGGGTTGTGACCACAGCCGCAAATGAAGAAGACGTACTGCGCATGACATTGGAAGCTATGGAGCGACACAACGTCGTTCTCGGATTTCTGACGGGCGACACCCTCGGACGCTTGGACAAGTGGACGTCGGAGGCACCTGGCCGGTTCATCCCGTCGCCTCGTGTCGGACCTCCAGGCGTCCCCGGCCTTGAGGCTCTTCGCGATGAGTATTCAGCCGGCCGGCTAGGCGGGATGGGTGAGATCGCCACTCAGTACGACGGCTATGCAGCGAATGATCCTGCAATCGCTGCGTATTTAGCGCTTGCGGAAGAAGTAGATGTCCCCACGCTCATCCACAGCGCTGGTATCGGTGCACCTACTGCTGAGTTCCGCGTTGCGAATGGTCATCCTAGGTTTCTCGAAGACGTTCTGGTGGCTCATCCAGAACTACGGCTTTACGCCGAGAATTGCGCATTTCCGTTCGCGGAGGAGATGATCGCAATGATGTATCAACATCACCAACTCTACTGCGACATCTCAACGATTACCTGGATCATTCCTCGACAAGCGTTCATGGATTTCTTGGAACGCCTGACTCGCGCTGGGCTTAGCAAGAG
>CAZOZZ010000121.1:811-13138 GCA_964584435.1 uncultured Solibacteraceae bacterium
TCATGTTCGGTTCTGATCAGATGCTCCTTCCGGAAACGATTGGTATGGCAATCGACGCAATTCAGGATGCAGAGTTTCTGACGGTCGAGCAAAAAGCAGACATCTTCTACAACAACGCGGCACGCTTCCTGCGATTGAGCGATGAAGAGATTGCCCGACATCATTGAAAGCGAAGTGCGGCCTAACAAAACAATGAAGCTGACGGGAGAGTGCTGTCTTGATTCAAAGAGGTGTGGCTGCCGCAGGTGAGCCACAATCCGTTAGGTCAGGGTTGATAGAGGAACATGGGGCGACAAGAGATACGTTTGGCCACACTCGAAGATGCTGAAGCGATACACCTACTGCACACTACATCCGTGCGCACATTGTGTAGAGACACCTACGCCCCCGAAGTTATTGATGGGTGGTTGCGGAACAGATCGCCTGGTGGGTACAAGGGTATCGAAAAGGATGAGATGTACGTCGCCGAGCGCAGTGGAAGTGTTGTAGGGTTCAGCCACGTTGTTCCCGGCGAAATCGTTGCCATATTCGTGCATCCTGAGCACGTGCGGCAGGGGATCGGTTCAGCTCTCGTGCATCATGCGATTGCCATGGCAACAACCCCCGGCGACGGACCGATCAGAATCGACTCGACACTCAATGCACAACCTTTCTATGAGGTCCTGGGATTCACGAAGACTGGAGAGCGGACAGTCCGAAGAAACGATGTCGAGTTTCCGATCGTGGCAATGGAGTTGAACGAAACCTGACACTTAGCATGAATCAGCCATCGAAGCGAATAGACGATCGGACTACACGCCGTTCGGCAGACAGGAAATATGAGCGAGATTGTGATCGTCAATGGACCGCCCGGGGTGGGAAAGACAACCGTGGCGCGCCTTCTGGCTGACGCCATACCGGGAACCGTCTGCATACGCGGAGATGACGTTCGTGCGTTTGCGCCCCCAGATGCCCGCGGACACCTGGTCGGCGGCTCGACCTATCGTGCAGCTGCAGCTCTGATCATGTCCTATCTCGGTATGGGATCGGTGCGCGTCATCTTTGATTATGTGTTCTTGCGCGCTTCGCACCTGGAATACTATCTTGCGGGACTCGACGAGGAAACGAAACAGTCGGTTCAACATTGTCGATCATGATGTCAATCAATGAAGATCCTGGCAGTGGCCGGGACACCAGAAAGACAAGCTTACAGGAACGTCGAAGGGAGGCGAGCTCATGAGCCAGGCAGAACAGGACCGCCGTGTGGACTACATAGAGTTTTTGACCACAAACATCGAGGAAGCCAAAAAGTTTTACTCAGAAGTTTTCGGTTGGGAGTTCACTGACTATGGTCCTGAATACACGTCCTTCACAGACGGCCGCCTGGCCGGCGGTTTCAGTGCAGCGCCTGAAGTGCGGACAGGCGGTCCATTAGTCGTGCTCTATTCCAGGAACCTGGAAGGGATCGAAACCCGCGTCGGTGCGGGCGGGGGGAGGATCGTCCGGGAGATATTCGAGTTTCCGGGTGGACGACGTTTTCACTTCACCGATCCCAGCGGAAATGAGTTGGCGGTCTGGTCAGATCAATGAGTTCCGGCCGGCACCACTGGTGACGGGTTATCGTCGTGTCGCCAGGTTGGCAAGGGGTCTGGATGCCGATTGGGCGAGGGTGCATCGATCTGCTTCATCTGCGAAGATGTCCTGGCGATCTATCGCCTCGTTACGTCGAGGGGTATCCAGGCATCGAGGCCCGAAGTTGGAAATGGGATGTGGGTAACGCCCCTGTCGGGCCCCGACGGCTACAGGATCGAATTCGAGAGCTACACGGATGTGCCGGAGGAGACGGTACTCGCCGAGCACGACGCACCTGGCTCTGAACCGCAGGGCGGCAGGTGGCCGTTCGGAGGCGGCTGACCGCGGGTCCGTTGGCTTGACATTCACACGAACACAGGAATCAGATTCGGTACCGACGTAGCGGTGCTCGATTCCGGAGGTGATGATGCCTCGACGGCTCAAGAACCCGTGCAGGCTCCTGGGACTTATGTCCCTTGTCCTGGGCATCTGCGCTCCGGCAGGAGCACAGGTCGACGAGCAACTTGCCGAAACCTACTTCGACGAAGCGAAGATCTTGTGCGAACGCGAGGACGGACGGCTTTGGGGTGTATCGCTGTGCGGACCGATGGTCTTTGCCGACCCGGTGACACAGAGTATCGCGACGGATCAACCCGCCCCTCCGGGGGACCGGCCCCGGGCCCTGGGATTCGCCAACGCAGCCATGGACTGGGGTGGTGTGCGCTGGTCCACCAACATCTGGCAGATGATACCTGTCGACGACGAGGGCAAGCGTGCGGAGTTGATGTTGCACGAGCTGTTCCACCGCATTCAAGCTCAACTCGGATTCATGACGCCCAACGGGCAGAACGATCACCTGGACACGCTCGAGGGACGGTACTGGTTGCAACTGGAATGGCGGGCACTGGCCCAGGCTCTCCGTACGTCAGGGCCGGAACGAACAAGTGCGGTAGGCGACGCCCTCGGGTTCCGATTGATGCGGCGGGCCTTGTTTCCTGATGCAGCGGCAAACGAGCAGCCGGAAGAGATCAGGGAGGGGCTGGCGCAATACACCGCCACGGTTGCAGCAGCCGTTGACAACAGCGCGGCCACTCTCAGTGCCATCGACCAACTGGCAAGCTATGCCCGGCAACCGACGTTTGTCCGCACGTTCGCGTACCCCACCGGAACAGCCTACGGGATATTACTCGATGCCTGGTCGCCGGGCTGGACGCGTCAAATCCAGGCGACTGCCGACCTTGGAGAATTGCTGATAACTGCCACCAACATCCAACCAACCGAAGACGTCACTTCTGCCTCCTCCCGCTACGGCAGCGACGACCTGCGGGCGGCTGAGGAAAAACGCGATATCGATCAGAAAGCCCGTGTCGCCTTGTTGCGGCAACGCTTCGTGGATGGTCCGGTGCTGGTGGTGCCCAGAGGGCGTGGCGCCAGTTTTATTACGACTGGTGCGACTCCTATTCCCGGTGCAGGTACCACCCTTTCGAATTACCGCGTAACTGGCGAATGGGGCAGCCTCGAGGCGGACAACATCCTGGTGTCGGTCGATGGGGAAACACTGAGGGTTCCGGCGACGCCGGGCCTGGAGGGCACAACGTTCGCCGGCGACGGGTGGAGCGTCACCCTCGCCACCGGCTGGATTGTACGACCCGGCCCGCGCGCCGGCGATTTCGAGGTGGTACGTGATAATCGTTGAACGTAATGGGGAGAAGGCCCCCAACAAACGTGACCCGATAAAGACCAGACTGATGGTCGACACCCACTGCCATTCGATAAAGAAATTACTGGCCATCGCGTCAAGTGCGGAGCAGAATTACTCGATCAGATTCAGCACCAGACAGAGCGGCGTAAACAAAGCTTCGGCCTGACGGCACGATCGGCACGCAGCGTCCGTGTCTCACCCTATGCGCCCCAGACACACAGGGTGACCGCAGCTATGATTTGAGCCTGAATGAAGAGATAACGTGTTTGCTGCGCATCCCCGCCGACCCATGCGAGGCGGTGAGCACCATGGACGTTGGTCCACGAAAGAGCTGAAGGAGAGTGAGAAGAATGCAGGTATCTCGAAGAATCATAGCCTCTACCTCACTGCTGGCGCTCCCGGCCATCCTCGTCGCCTGCGGTGCGGGACAGGATGCCGCAAACGCCGGAGAGGCGCCGGCCGTGTCCAATGCCGGAGGGGTACCGACCTTCCAGGTGGATCCCGCATGGCCAATCGAAATGCCCAACAAGTGGATTATGGGTGCTGTAACGGCAGTCTTTGTGGATTCCCAGGATCATGTCTGGGTCACCCACCTTCAGGAAACCTTGACACCCGAAGAAACTGCGGTCGTCGAGGACCCGCCCATCGGGACGTGCTGTGTGCCCGCGCCAACGGTAATCGAATTCAACCCCCAGGGCGAAGTCGTGCAGGGCTGGGGAGACCCCTCACAGGACATCTCGGTGTTCCCAAGGAACCCTCACGGGATCTTCGTTGATCACAATGACTTCGTCTGGATCGGTTCTTACAGGCATCATCGGGTCATGAAGTTCACCCGGAGCGGCCAGCACGTGATGACCATCGGCGAATACGACCAGAACGCGGGAAGCAACGACACGAGCCTGCTCGGAGGACCGGCAGGAATCTGGGTGGACCCGGAAACCAACGAGGTGTTTATCGCAGACGGATACCGAAATCACCGTGTCGCCGTGTTTGAAGGCGAAACGGGCAAGTACCTGCGGCACTGGGGTGCGTATGGCGAAACGCCGGATGACGAATATGACTTTGGCGATCGCGATCCGGCCGGACCTCCCCCGCGCCAGTTCTCCAACGTTCACGGCTTGACCGGCTCGAGGGACGGAATGATCTACGTTGCAGATCGGCGCGGAAACCGCATTCAAGTCTTTCGGCAGAGTGGTGAGTTCGTAGCCGAAAAAATCATCGAGCCGCTCACCCGTGCATCGGGATCCGCCTTCGTCATCGCTTTGTCGCCGGATCCGAACCAGGAATGGCTACACCTGGCGGATGGCACGAACCACAAGGTCTGGACGCTACGGCGGGGGGATCTCGAGGTGGTCGGTGACTTCGGGCGTGGAGGCCGTCAAGTGGGTCAGTTCCTGCGTCCCCACGGCATGGGCATCGACTCCCAGGGCAATCTCTATGTGGGAGAGGCGTCCACGGGTCGGCGGGTGCAGAAGTTCTCAGTTGAATGAGTCTCCTGACTCGGATAGTCAGGAACGTCGAAATCGTCGCACATACGGCGATGCGGTATTCTATTTCAGTGTCGACGACGTGGACTCATTGGGCACACAGTTGAACGCAGCCGGAATTGTTGTTGGGGACCTGTCGCCGCGAGGGCGGAGCGTGCTCGACGCTCTACAGAGCAGGCCACGGCCGGACTAAGGGTCCGCTCAAGAATAACTTCACAGAATTGGCGCCCAGATTTGCGTCAGATTTGGTCGCGACCGATTGAGCAGACCGGAGGAATAGCCCGGCTATTTCGAGGATCTGCGATTGAGGAGCGGCCGAAGATGGCGTGAAGATGGGATGCCAAAATGTGAAGTTATTCTTGAGTGGGCCCTAAAGCCTGGAGCATCGACACATGTTGGTTGTCGCACTTCTGATCTTTCTTGGCACAATGGTGGCAGCGGGGGTTGTGGGCACAAGAGCCAAGGCGCGATTTTTCCTACTCCTCATGGAAAGCCACGAAGATCTCTACGATGCACTGGGCAGACCGCCAATATGGGTCAATACATCGTTCTCGCAGGGTTGGCAAATACAACGACTGGTCTTCTCTGATGAACCCACACTCTGTTCGGAGGCGGAAGCTGCCCGGCGACACCTGCGCATGGTCACTGTTGCCGTCATAGTCGCTCTTGTAGCTGAGATGGCGTTTCTGATGTGGTCGTTTGGCCGATTCCTCCGACTCGCGGCCTAACGAGAAGCGGTCCTAGTGTCCTGTCCCGTGAATACGATTACTATCTCCGATGGACGTTGCCAGAAGCGACGAAAACATTGGGGCATTCTATGAACGTGACTGTGAACCCGATCGGCTCGGCCGTCGCAACCAGCAACTTCCATCGGCCCTACGGGTTCGGGCGGAACGGTGCCGTCTTTGGAGTCGCTCCTCCTCGCAATGAAGAGCATTGGCTCGTTGTCGCTCCACCAAATCCGGCACCGTTAGGCTCCGAAATATAGCAACCGTATTTACGGGACAGGACACTCGCAACCTGAACCATGGCAAGTCGCAAGAAAACTCCCTCACTTGTGGCTCTGCCCCGCATACCGGAGCAGCTGGAGCCGGTTCGCCTGGTCCCGGCAGACATCGGCGAAGGGGATCAATACGCCGACGCGCTGATCGAAGATTGCTCGCTGAATGGCTTGAAAGCGTATCAACTGGAGTTGAAGCGAGTCCGATTGCTTCACGTTGAGCTCGGGCAGGCGAAGCTCGAGCGACTGGAACAGACGGATGTTCTCTTCGATCAATGTGACCTTGCGAATGGCAAATGGCACGAATCGATCATTTATCGGACTCGCGCAAGCGAATCCCGTTTGACCGGGTTCGATGCGGCCGGTTCTTCGCTCAAGCACGTTGTCTTCGAGAATTGCACACTGGACCTCAGCTGCTTTCGTCAGGCCGTGTTCAGTAGCGCCGCCTTCAGAAGCTGCAGCCTCCAGAACGCGGACTTCGGAGGAGCCGACCTCAGGGGTGTCCGGTTCAGTCACTGCGATCTGAGGAAAGCCCGGTTTTCCGGGGCCAGGCTCGATGGCGCCGATCTCCGTGGTTCCGACATCGAGGGGATAGGAGTCGCACCCGAAGAACTGCGGGGGGGTCGTGATCAGCCCATCGCAGTTGATAACTCTTTCCTGGACACTGACCAGACACCTTGGAATAGTCGTGGGCGGCGAAGAAGAATAGTTCGGAAAACCGACTACCGCTGGGAGAGAATCATGCACTGGCTTGGCTGGGTCGTAGTTTTGCTCGCGTTCATAGAAGGTGGCTGGCTGGCGTTCGACGGCGGACATGCCCTCGTTTTCGGCTACTATGTCACTCCCAGGACCGGCAGGTTCGCCGGACAACTCGGACCGTGGTCCCAGATTGTGTCAGCGGTCGGGCTCGACCCACGATCGACGCTTATGAAGTTCGTCCACCTCCTGCTGGGCGCCTCCTGGCTTGTGATCATGGCGGCTTTCGCGCTGCAATATCAATGGGCATGGTGGGGAATGCTCGCGTGTGCCTGGGCTTCCCTCTGGTATCTTCCCTTCGGCACGCTAATGAGCGTCGTTCAGATCGCGATCCTCCTGCTCCCACCATTGCGGGGGGCTGGATAGAGTTCGCTCCCCTATTCCTTATCCCACTTCGTGAGGAGTCTTCAGTCATGGGCCAGAGAGAAGTAGCAGGAACCAACGAAAATACGACCGAAACGCTAAGGTCCGTCATAAAGAGCCAGTACCACGCTGCCTTCGCGATGCTGGGAGAGACTCTCGAACGGTGCCCCGATCATGTCTGGACCAGCAAGGAACCTGTCAATGCATTCTGGCAGATCGCTTTTCACACCTTGTTCTTCGCACATGCGTACCTGCAGCCGAACGAGGCTGCCTTTCGGCCCCTGGAACACCACCAGTCCGAGGTTCAATACCCGGACGGCATAGCTGGACCAGTCAAGCCGGACAGCCCTCTTCCGTTGATCCCTGAACCGTATTCCAGAGCGGAAGTGTTGGCATACTGGAAGGTTTGCGTCCAGATGGTTGACGGTGCCGTTGACGCGCTCGATCTCGATGCTCCCGAAAGTGGGTTCAGTTGGTACAAGGTATCCAAGCTCGAGCATCAGTTCATTGCCATCCGCCACATTCAGCACCATGCGGCTCAACTTGCAGATCGCTTGCGGCAGGCGACGGACGTTGGCATCAAATGGGTTGGAGCCCGAGCTGGGGAGTAATGTCGTTGGCCGGGTAACGTAGGAGATCCCTCCTGGCGACCGGTCGGCCGATGTCTTTACGAGTAAAGTCAGGCCAGTGTTGAACTAATGGACGACGACAACACCACTATCGCCGAGCGATATGACAGGGCACGGCAACTGCCCGAAGCAACGCTCGAGATCTGGATTGATGCGATTGCGGAACTAACCACGGGACATCCGATTGAAATCATCCTGGACGTCGGGTGCGGCACAGGCCGGTTCTCGGCCGGGCTTGCCGACAAGCTGGGTGCTGTTGTGATTGGAATGGACCCTTCCGATACCATGCTCCGTGAAGCTCGACGGAAAGATGGAAGCGTCGGTCTTTTTGATCATTGTGCGAAAACCAGCGGGCTAACTATCGAGGAAAGTAGTCGATGATTGACATGAGTCCGATTCAAGTCGATGACGTTGGAAGGCTGTTTATTGCGCCAGTGATCAAAGATTGGGAGGTCGTAGACAGCCGCGGTATCGATACGGTCTTCGATCTCGAGGGCGGTCTCGACGTCGGTGTACCGACCGCTCCCAATCAGTGCCTGTACGTGTACTTTCCGATCTTCGATGAGGAACTGCCAAATCTCAACAAACTCCATGGCATAGCGCAGCTCGGGGCTTCACTGGTCGAACGTGAACATCGCGTGCTCTCGCACTGCGGTATGGGTTTCAACCGGTCGGCTCTGGTGGCGGGACTGATTCTGAACAAACTGGGGATGCCCGGTCCGGAGGTGGTTGCGAAATTGAGATCCAGACGCCCCGGTGCTCTGTTCAACGAGCAGTTTGCGGCATACGTGGAGTCGCTGTAGCTTGGGATCGGGCGTGTCGGAATAACGTGGAAAGTCGCCAAGACGGGCCAACATTCCGAACTGAGGCGCGGGCCGAACCTAGGTGCGGGGGCGAGGATCCGCCCCCCCCACGCCAATTGTCGGCTACTGGTTTGGCTGGCCGTAGGACTCAGGCGGTCCTGCCATGGCTTTCTTGATTCCCGCGATCGTCAACCGGGTTCGAAGATCGAGGAACTGCCTTCCGTGCTCGAGTAGCGTCGACAGCGGTTCCAGCGGGACACCGTTGATAATCGCCCGGCCCGCCTTCACGCGCTGCTCAAAGCGAATGGTCTCGGGATCTTCAAGGGCCATCAGTGCATCAATTCCGTAGTCTTCATGAAGCCCGTCGGCCCAGCCCCGGCTGGTGCCGATATCCATCATTTCCTCTATCTTCAGAGTGTTCAGAATGTATTCCTGCACAGAGTCGTAGTCGTAGTACTCGGGAATGTGGTAGAAGTTCGCGGGCTTGCCCCTGTACTTGGCGTTGAGCGCATTGGCCGCGCCCTGCATACCGCGTGTATTGCTGCCGCTGTCTCCGAGGTAGAGGACGGTCGTGAACCCCATACCCCGAAGGCTGTCGCCCACATCGGTCAACAGAGCCAGGTACGTTTCCTGTGAGATTCTCGGCCCCGCGGTTCCAACCCGGACTTCCCCGGCAAAGCCGCCGCTGGGTTCGAGCGTGATGATCGGCATGATCAGCGCATTGCCAAGTTCCCTCGCGATCGACTCTCCCGTCTGCCGCAACACGTAATTGTGCTTGCCCTGTGCCAGGTGGGGACCGTTGGCTTCGACACCACCGGTCAGGACCAGGGCAGTCGTCTTGCCGGCGTTGATGGCATCGGCGACTTCGGTAACCGTAAGTTCTTCCAGCCAGACCGAGTCCAGGGCATCCATTGGCCGAGCGTTGCGGGCCTGGGCTTCGTCATACGCGACTTGCTGTTCGGGAGTGAGCACCCTTTCCTGACCGCCACGCCCCCCACGTCCGCCTCGGCCCCTCTGCTCCGCAACCGCTTCTGTTGCCAGTGCCGATACCGCTAACAAAACAATGAACCATCTCGCTACCTTCATCGATCCTCCTCCGAGTGTCATGTGCGTGTTTGGGCACACTATACCCAACGACATGCGCAAAGCGAACAACTAAATAGGTCCCCGGGTACTTTGTTTCTTAACCTCACGAACTCCTTGTTGTACATTGTTTTATCGCCTGTTTTGCCATGCAGGAATGGCCATGAGACCAGCCTTTCGGCCGAAAGGCTGGAACGCGTGCCAACACCGGAAGGAGCGAGACTCTTGAGAACTGGAGTACGCAAAAAGTAACGCCATTGCTGACTTCTCCTTATCCCTCGATGGCGACCGCACGACACGTTTTGATGACTACGTCGACGGGGCGTCGATCGACGGTATTGTGATCCTCCATGATGACCGGGTGGCGTACGAGAAGTATCCCCGCATGCGCGGCAATGATCGGCACATCCTGTACCAGTGGCAGGTGTACGAGGACGGCTCGTTCTTCAAAGGGGGTTTCGCCGGCCAGGGTCTGTACGTCGACCCGGACAGAGACATCGTCCTTGCCTATGTCGGAACCCATGGATATGGTGAGGTGTCGCCTTCGCCGCTGGAAGTCTGCTTGCATATGTTCGCCGAACTCTACTGAGGTACCAGATGACCGACGACCAGATGGCCATCACACCATCGACTAAAGTTGCAGCACTGCTCGATAGCTACCCCCAACTCGAGGACGTCCTCATCGGGATTGCACCGCCGTTCAAGAAGCTGAAGAACCCCATACTGCGAAAGAGCGTGGCTAAAGTGGCTTCGCTTCGGCAGGCCGCAGCCGTCGGAGGCTTGCCCGTCGACGAGCTGGTCAACAAGCTTCGGGCCGCCGTTGGACAGGAGGCTCTTGAGGGGATAGAGGTCGGCGACTCCTACAGCACGGAACAGCCCGACTGGTTCGACCGGGACAAGATCCGGGAGTCGATCGACGAGCAGTTGAGCAACCCGAACGAGATGGCCCTGGTCTCTGTCATCAAGGCGGGTTCAGGTCTGGAGCAGGGTGAAATACTGGAGCTGATCACAACGTTTATCCCAGCTCCAGGGATCGACATCATGAAACGGAAAGGATACCTGGCCTGGTCGGAAAAGGAAGAGGGGGGGCTGGTACGGACTTACTTCTCCAAGCCGGGTCAAGAGGGCGGGTGATCGGTGGGGTGTCTCCGCACCAGCAGTAATTTGAACTGATAGAACCGCCGCTACCGAATCCATGGCCGATAATCGCGACAGACACGCCAGGAATTACTCGCCGGCCCGGTCACACGTCGCGCGACAACTCGAGCGGGCGGCATTGGGACACGAGGTCGGGCTGAACGGGTACACGACCGTTGAACAGGCCCGTGTCCTGGCCGGTCACCTGCAGTTAGACCGGAACAAGACTACCGAAGAAGACGTTACCGATGGCTTTCGGGCCACGAGCGAAGCACTCCTCGGAGCGCGGACTGAGCTGGAATCCGAGTTGCGGGCAGAGGAGGAAGACGACGGCTTTGAGGAGAACCGAACGAACCGGATAAAGATGCAGACCGGAATCTCCGAAGGCCTTCTGCTTCGATCTTTGATCGTTGTCGCCAAGGAGTGAACGCCCAGGTTATGGTGGCTAAACGCAAACAACACTCCGTGGCAAAATCCGAGGTCACTTTTGACAGTACTTGCCTGCTCCTCGAGACCACGTTGAAGGGAAAGGGGCGCCAGGAAATCCTGGCTGATATTTCCAAATCAAAAGAGTCCGCCAAATCAATCGCACGCCTTCGCACCGGCATGCGCTCAAACTCTTTCAGAACAGGCACCGGCCAGCTGAACCTGGACAGGATCCTGAAGAAACTCGACGACCGGACACGCCAGGATGGGTTTCACGTTCTTCATGACTGGGACGGCAAGGCGGAGGTCTTCAACAAGGACACCATACCGGTGGACGTTGTCAGTTACTTCATGGGCACGCCTGGTGGCGGGCACTCCGGACAAACGGCTTTAGCCATCCTGCTGGACTACTACTTCATGTACGTTCTGGCACTGCTGTCTCTGAGGGCATGGGACGAAGGCGATGCAGACCGGAACCTCGACCGTCTGAGCCAACTTCTTCAGGATTTGCAGGGTCCGGATGGCAGCGGCCAACAATTCGCAGAAGACGCCGAGACGCTCATTATTATCGCAACATCCCACTTCGAGTACGAAGATGCAGCGTACGACAGGCTGCTGGAGAAGGTAAGGACCCTGAATCAGTCCCATCACATGGCCATGGCCCTGGCTCATGCCGGTGTTCTGGGCAGCCACCTGCGGTTTGGACTGGAAGCCTCGTACGGGAAGGATATCGGTGCCATGCGCGATGACAACGTTGCCGATTATCCCTGGTTGTGTTTCGCGGTTGCAACTCTCACGAAGGCCTATTCCCGAATGCATGAAGACGACATCCACGGCATCGAACGGGAAAAGGTCGTCGAAGGCATCCTGAACGGATTGTCTCCCGATGCGAGGGCTTTCGTGGGTAGGCCACCGGCTTCCCTGTCCCCTTACGAAGTCGAGCGGTCCGAATGCTCCGAACTTCTTGTCAGGTACCGGCAGGATCTGTTCGAGGAATTCAAACGGCAACGTCCTTCGCCACAAACCTACTCTCCGATATCGTTCTTCTTCAATTTCCCCCACAACCTGATAAAGGGGATGGTTGTTGATGCTCTGGCACGGGGCAAGCCATGGGACCTGACCCTGAACGATCTGCTGACGGGCGTCACCGGAGACGAAGAAAGAGGAGAAGCGAGAACGGCGCTGGCGAGGACACTGATGGGCTACGCACGGTCAAGTCCCGATACGATCCGTGGGCGGCCCGTGCCGGCCGTCGTTTACGACTTCCGTGCGGGAATCCGGGATTTCGCCAAAACGCTCAGCATCGTGAAGGAACACACTGCAGATCGGTAAGAATTTCAACGCAAAAACGGTAGAGTAGGGGAGGACGCGAAGAGCGACCTCCCCCCTC
>CAZOZZ010000122.1:0-8538 GCA_964584435.1 uncultured Solibacteraceae bacterium
GGCCTGTACTAATCCTGGGGAAATAACTCTCCAGTTTGCGGGGCGCACTCCAGCTCTGCTCCCTAATTTCTTTCAGGTCTGGTTCGGTCTCAGGCTACGGGGCGCGAGGGCCGCTTCCGTACGTTGCCTGACCAATCGATCAAATTGAGATTCGCCTCGAGCGAGCGTGTGCGGCAGTCGAGCACTTCCTAGACCTTGGCGTCGGGAAGCACCTCGGTCATGACCGAGAGCCCCTCGCAGTCGCTGACGTGCGGCAGAATCCCTCGGATCAGCTTCTGTGCCAGTTCGACGTCCTTGTCGGATAAAGAGTCCTGTCCAGCCAACTCGACAAGCTTGCCGGCCGCCCCGATGGCTCCGTCGTGATCCGACATCAGCTTCTCGATGTACTCTTCGCCAAAAATTTCGACCAGGCTCGGGTAAAGAGCCTCCTCTTCGTAGCGAAAGTGCGGCCCGGTCAGGCCCGCTATTTCGCCCAGGAGTGTTCCGATTTGGTCTTTGTCGCGCGCACCGAACGCCTTGGTCAGAGAAAACAGGGCATCCCGAACAGCCCGGTGCTCCTCGCGAAAGATACTTGAGAATTCGTCAGCGATCATCTTCTTTACTCCCTCCGGCCGGCTCTACCGACCCACACGGTTAGTATTAACTTGCGGACGATAGGCTCTGGCGAGCCACGATCAACCGCGTTCTTTCCGATCCCCAGGTTCTCGATCAGGGCTCTACTCCGCGGACCCTGCTTGTTTTCCGGATCGTTTTCAGCGCAATTACTACGGGTAACTCCCTGGCAACTGAATCAGCAGTGACACTCAAGCCACCTTGCGATGGGAAAAGCTGGAGTTTTGAATGTTGACGGCAGTGTCGATATGAATTGCCATAACGCTATAAATATAAGCAATAATTCCGGCTTCGCCAAAAAACACAAGAATGCTGGTTTCCCAAAGACAATCAGCAAGCAAGACCTGTCTACAGTTTGATTGCTTCCAACCCTTTCCTTTCGTATCATTCACGCAAATTTCAACTCACCTGGCGATGGAACGTCTGGAAACGGGATCAGCGACACATGGCTTCCACGGAAGGAACCAGACGGGTCCCTACAGAATCGCCAGGCCGCTCGGTCGGGGTGCTATCTGAGAGATGGGTCGCGGCTGTGCCGATCGACCCTGTTGTGCCCGAACGAGACAAGAAGGAGATCCGATATGACGCTGAGAAGAATTGTGGGCTTCGGAATGGCAACTGTCGGCCTCGGTTTCCTGTTGGTTGCCTCGCCGGTCGAGGTGAACGCCGGCCAGGTCACCGGCCGGGCGGTGGATGTCGACAACGACGATCTCGGTGGAGTGGTCACCAGCGTGAACGGGCCGGAAGCGGGTGTGTGGGTGATCGCCGAAACGAATGATCTGCCCACCAAGTTCGTCAAGATCGTCGTCACTGATGACCAGGGGCGTTACCTGCTGCCTGACCTCCCGAGCGCGGACTACAGCGTCTGGGCACGTGGCTACGGGCTGGTAGATGCACCAAAGGTTCAGGCCACGCCGGGCAGGATCGTCAACCTGACGGCGGTCGTGGCGTCCAATGCCCGCGAGGCGGCGGAATACTATCCGGCCGGGTACTGGCTTTCCCTGCTCGAGCCGCCCGACGAGAGCGAATTTCCCGGCACAGGGCCCGAAGGTAACGGCATCCCCACGAATATGGCAAGCCAGGCTGCATGGCTCAGGAATGTGAAGTCGGGCAACTGCATGGCCTGTCATCAGCTGGGCAACAAGGCGACCCGCGAAATCCCGGACAGCCTCGGCACCTTCGACTCCTCCGTGGCCGCCTGGGACCGGCGCATCCAGTCCGGGCAGGCCGGTGGGGGAATGAGCGCCGGCTTCAACCGGCTTGGCCGGGAGCGGGCACTCGAGATGTTCGCGGACTGGACCGATCGCATCGCCGCGGGAGAGTTGCCGCCGGCGCCGCCCCGGCCGCAGGGTCTGGAACGAAACATCGTCATCACCCAGTGGGACTGGGCCGACCCGACAGCCTACCTGCACGACGTAGTCGCAACCGACAGACGGGATCCCACGGTCAATGCCTACGGGCCCGTCTACGGAGCACTCGAACTCAGCGCGGATTATCTACCCATTCTGGATCCGGTGGAGCACACCGCGACCCGGGCGAACTTAACGGTCCGCGACCCGAACACACCGACGACGTCACCGAGGATGCCCGAGCCTTCACCGTACTGGGGCGATGAGATCCTCTGGGACAGCAAGAACAACGTTCACAATCCGATGTTTGACGGGGAGGGCCGGGTCTGGATCACCTCGGCCGTGCGCGCGTCCGACAACCCGGACTATTGCAAAGAAGGGTCGACCCATCCGTCGGCACAGTTGTTCCCACTCGACAGCGCCCGCCGGCACATCGCCATGTACGATCCGACAACCGAGCAGCTCACGCATTTCAGCACGTGTTTCGGTACACACCACTTGATGTTCGCCGAGGATGCCGACAACACGCTTTGGATGAGCGGTGGCGGGCAGGTCGTCGGCTGGCTGAACACCAGGATGTTCGACGAGACCGGCGATGAAGAAAGATCGCAGGGCTGGACGGCCCTGATCATGGACACGAACGGCAACGGACGGAGAGACGACTATGTGGAACCCGACCAACCGGTCGATGCCACACGGGACAAGCGATTCGGCCGGGCCTTCTATTCCGTCGCCCCGGCACCGGACGGTTCGGTCTGGGGGACGGTCCTTGACTTCCCGGGTGCCGTCGTACGCCTGGATCCTGGATCGAACCCGCCCGAGACCGCTCTGGCGGAAGTGTACGAACTGCCATGGGACAATCCGAAAGCATCCGTTCAGGGATTCTCGCCGCGGGGAGGTGACGTCGACCGCGACGGCGTCTTCTGGGCCGCTCTGGCGAGCGGACATCTTGCCAGCTTCGACCGTCGCAAGTGCGAGGGACCCCTGAACGGACCGGCGGCGACGGGTCAACACTGTCCTGAGGGGTGGACTCTCTATCCAGAGCCGTTACCGCAACTGAAGGGTGTCACGGATTCGGGCAGCGCCGAGTCCAGCTACTACACCTGGGTCGATCAGTTCGACACGCTAGGGCTGGGCGCAAACGTGCCGATCAACACCGGCAATGCGTCGGAAGGACTGCTGGCGCTGACGGACGGCGAATGGGTCATTTTCCGCGTCCCGTATCCATTGGGGTTTTATACAAAATGGATGGACGGGCGTATTGACGATCCGAACGGCGGATGGAAAGGCAAGGGGCTCTGGACGACCGTGAGCACCCGGACTCCCTTCCACATGGAAGGCGGCAAAGGGACGACGAGCAAGGTGATGCACTTCCAGCTTCGCCCCAGTCCGCTCGCGAACTGATACGGGTGTACCGCGAACGCGGATGTCCGAAGTGGATTCAGCCCATATTTCCCGCCGGCGGTCGGCTGTGCGCGTAAGATATAGATATGCAGTAACCGCCCATTTCTCTGGGCGGCGAAGGAGGATGTCATGCGTATCTTATCGCCGAGAGCACCTGTCGGAATGCTGCGAATTGGATGTGGCTCCTTACTGTTGGCGGTCCTGGCCGCCGGACCGGCTTTCTCACAAGCTGCATTGCCGGAGCAATCAAGAGACAAGCGGATGATCGTTAGCGTGAATCGGCCTGTTGCCGCGGTGGGTCCCCGTCAGGAAAAGACGATCGGAACGATCACCTGGGCGTGGGACGGCATGGAGCCGGCAGTCGGAGTGTCCAGCGTGACACACAGGCGGAACACGGTGCCGGATCCCGAAACCGGCATCAATCCGCTGTTCCAGAACAATGCCTACCGCAACCTCGTCACGATCGAAGTTAGCTACAGGAAGGAGGCTCGGATCGATAATCTCACCTCGCTGCAAGTTGCGGTGGATTACCTCTGCATCGCGGATGACTGCTCGATCGGTGAAGTGAACCCCATCGAATACTTCACGCGCGGCTACTCGCGTCCGGGCCAGATCCACGGCCCCAGCGTATTCAGTGTTGGGCTGAGTTGGAGGTTCTGAGAATCCCGAATGGCGAACACGAACTCCGTTTTCCTTGATTTGGTGTAGCATTTGCGTTTCATGGAGGGACGATGAAGAGACGAATCATGCTCGCAGGGGTCTGTTTGATGGGCGTCGTTTTGGGCGTAGCGGTTCCGGCAGGGGCTGCTCAGAATCCGCCACCGACACCATGTGGCCCGAATTTGGAAGCGGAAATCAAGAACGTGAGACAGGACTCTCGTTGCTTCGAGCTACGGACGTATACGGTCCGCGAGGGCAGTTCGATCGATCTGTTGCACGCGCGATTTCGCGACCGTACAACGGCTCTGTTTGAAAAGCACGGAATGACGATCATCGGCTACTGGCAGCCGACCGCAAAGCTGGAGACGCTGATCTACATGCTGGCATTTCCAGATCGCCCGGCGCGCGACACCGCGTGGGCCGCATTCGGATCCGATCCGGAATGGGTGCGGACACGAAACGAAATGCAGGTGAGCATCCAGGTCGAAAGCGTTCTCATGAGCGCGACCGACTACTCGCCGATGCAATAAGGTGTCTCGTCGCTTGTAGGACGGGTAATGAGGAATAGGGACAGACGACCTGACCCTATTTTCGAGGGGTGCCGGTCGTTTTAAACGTCGATTTCGCCTAAGGAAAAACGTAGGCCTTTTAGGTAAGATTTGAGTTCAGCATATTCTCGGTTGGCTTGCATCGTATTAGACAGAGATGCCGTAGGATCTTCAATCGCTATGACCAGTTCTTCAATCTGTGAACTGACCCTGGATATTTCCACTCGGACAAGATCGCTATCCCCTATTTCCTTGCCAGACATTGCCAGCCCAGACGGCACCTGAACAACTTGGGCTTTCAGCTGTTGGCGCTCGGCATTCCAACTTGTCTTGGCCTGGTCGAAGTCGCCCTTAATCTTCGCAAGTTCTTCCGCATGTTTTTTCCCAAGGTCCGCTTTCAGTTCCTCGATCTCAACGTGGAAACGATTTAATAGCTCTTCAGTAACCTTTCGCCGAGCAGCCTCCCCGGCTTCGTCAACCTTTTGATTGAGTTCAGCAGCCGCCTGGGCTCGCCCCTCTGCTGTCGGAAGCGACTCCCGGACCTGGAGTTCGTACTCCTCCCCCACTTGCTCCAGCTCCTCGTGAAACGTTTCGAGCAGCTTGAAGAGACGGTCTACCGGTCGCTTGCCCTCAATTTCTGAATCAGACTTCATTCGCTAAGTCCTGTCATTCCTGAAAATTGCTCAACGCGTTATTCTACAGCAGAATCAGCCTGGAATTTGAATTCTCATTGTGCCCAGGTTCTTGCCGGAGTGCGTACGGGTCATGAGTTTGCGACGTCGGTCGGAGAAGGGGAAACGCGATTGCGCCCTTGTCCCTTAGCGAAGTAGAGGGCGTTTTCGGCGGCAAGAATCAATTCCTGGGCGGTTCCTGCATCGAGAGAGTTGGCGACGCCGATCGACACGGTCACCGACATTCCAAACTGATCGATCGCCTCAACACGCTGGCGGAGTCCTTCTGCGACCAGGACCGCCTCTCTAAGGTCGGTCTCCGGGAGAATGACCGCAAATTCCTCACCGCCATAGCGAGCCGGGAAATCGATTTCCCTGCAGTTGGTTCGTATGGCTTGGGCGACGGCCCCAATCACACCGTCACCGACAGCGTAACCGTGTTCCTCGTTGATCTTCTTCAGCCAATCCAGGTCGACCATCAACAGCGAGACCGTGCCGTTGTCTCGCCGTGCGCGTTCGACTGCGTCTTCGAGCTGTGTCTGGAATGTTCCGTGGTTCGCCAACTTTGTCGTCGATTCGCTCGTCGCCAACTCCTTCAGCGACTCGAATTGCTCGGCGTTGGATAGCGCACTCGCCGCTGCGCTGGCGACGACCTGGATGAAGTTGCGGTTTTCATCCAGCAGGTCAGCTCCATTGACTGCATGCCCGAAATAGAGTACCGCTACCACCTCGCCTCGGCTGATCATAGGGACGGCCATCGACGCCACGGTTCCCCCGTCTCGTTTGATTGTCGTCGATCCAGGTTCCTTGAGCGTGAACGCCTCTCCGAGCAGGGGAACCTGCTCGACGTTCATAGTCGGCGACCGAGCCGCATGTGAACCTGCGATGACGATCGCTTCGTCAGACCCCCCTTCGATCCGGAGTATGGAGCACTCCACGTCGGGCATCAATTCTCTGAACCGCTTGATCAGGATGGCCAGGATTTCCTTTGCCTGAAGCGATGCGGAAATCTGTCGCGTAATCTCGTTGACCTTTTCGGAGTTGCGTTTCTCACGAAGCAACGCTGCCGACGTTGCAGAATCGCGGTCGAATCGCTCGACCATAAAAACATAGAAGATCGCAACGATGAAAAGTAGCGACAGCGTGAGGAACTCGTCCCGCGCGATCTCGATCGTCGCCCCGAACAGTTCAAAGTTAGTGAACAGCCCGAACAACAGGCTGACGACAAACATCGCAAGAAGCACGACTCGCAAATCCGGCCAGATGATCGCAAGCACCACGATGCCCATGAAGGGCAGATGGATTTGAACCTGCTCGACACGCAGGTAATAAAGAAAGGCACAGATGAAAACAGCGTCGGTGGCCGCAATGAGGTGTCGCCTCTTGGCAGCCATCACTACCGCTAACGGCGCCAACGCGATCAGGACATTCGAGAGCACGAAGGCTACGACGATCAGAAATAGTCCTACGATCCCCTCGTCGTCAATGTTCTCGAACATTGTGAGGTAACCGGCGAGAATGATGATCAGCCAACGGAGAAGCAGAAAGGCCTTTCGATTGGATCTCTGGGAGTCGTAGTTTAGGTCATGCGATGTCGTTTTCATGCCGGTCACTTTCGTTTTCAGTCTTATACGGGAGAAAGCACGGTCTTGTAAACCGAAGCGTACCGGTTCCTGATGCATTTTTCGAGGGGCCTGGCTGGAATTTTCAGGAAAGCAGAACGTCAATCTGAAGCCGGCAGTCGGGCAAAAGTTGCGGTGCAAGCAAATCACCGCGGTGGAACCGGCGGACCAGGCGATACGACTCGTCGCGAAGGTCGGAGTATGCGTACAGACACTCCTGGTGCACATCTACAACCCAGGATTCCGCATAAACCACTCCCAGAACAGCGCACTTTCGTCGCCGAAGTTAAGTCATTGATCCGGTGTGGATCGACGGCCGAAATGGTCTGTTTTACGACGACAACCGAGCTTATTTGTTCGAGCCGGGCGCGATTGCAAGCCGCTGCCGAACACCCCCTTTCGCCCGGGAATTTAGACGCGCATCCTTCAAAACTCGGTCGAAAGAACTGAAGTGCGGTAAACTTCTTCCTTGGCATACTGAGGGAACGACAAGTCCGGTTATTGCACATGGAGTCCCTTGCGGCCGCTGGAAAACACCCATGGACATCACTAACAAGACTCGAAAACCTCTAAGCCTGCCCTTGCCGGGCGGAAAAAGACTGTTTCTCGGACCTGGGAAGACCGGGCAGGTGTCGCCAAAAGCTCTCGAACACCCACCGCTGGCAAAACTTCTCGAAGCCGGCGACGTCGAAACAGCAGCCGGTGGGCCCAAACGTAAGGAATGGGTCAGCGGGAATACCGGAGCGGCTCCCGGGGCCCGCCAGGGCGGAACCAGCGGCAAGCGCCAATCCGGTGACCGTTGAAGCTCTTCTCCGACACCCAGCCGGGTGAACATACTATGACCCCTGACGACTGCATCTTGTTCAGCGGGGCCGCGAAAGGGGCCGAAGCCGCTTTTGGCGCGGCAGCCGAGAAACACGGAATCGAGGAAATCAATTTTACTTTCGACGGGCACAAGGACGAGAGGACCCGTGGCATCCGCGTTCTGACCCAGGCCGAGATGAGGCAGGGGGACGTGAGCCTCAACTACGTCGGCCGCCTGATGAGCCGTTCATACCCGGACACACCCGGTTTCAGGCGGGTCCTTCAATGCATCTGGCATCAAATCAACAACGGTCAGGACGTTTTTATCGTGGGCCAGATCCTGAAGGACGAAACCGTTAAGGGTGGCACCGGCTGGGGTGCCGAGTTCGCCAAGCTGTGCAACAAACGGCCAGCCGTATTCGACCAGGAAAGGGACGGCTGGTTCCGATGGACGGGCCAGTCATGGGAAGGCGAAGCGCAACCCGTCATTCATCACGCCGCAATCGCCGGAGGCGGAACACGCGTCCTCAAGGACAACGGATTGGCAGCCATAAACGACCTGTTCGACCGCAGCTTCGGTGGCTGATCCGAGACTGCCCGAGGAGCACCAGGGGTTGAAACGAGAACAGGTGCCGGGGCCGTTTACCTCAAGACTGACTGGGGCATGAAATGAGACATTGGCAGATCGTGGCCGCTGGGATCGCTGGGCTGGCGCCGCTTCGCGCTTCCCTGCAGGATACCGTCGCTGGTCAGACGCCTGAGGAGCTTTCGGTCGTCTACGGGATAGATCGTTTCGACTGGCGCCAGCACAACCCGGAAGCTCCGGTTTACATGCGCAGCAACTAACGGTGATGTAGCTGCGCTCTAT
>CAZOZZ010000122.1:8638-12753 GCA_964584435.1 uncultured Solibacteraceae bacterium
GTGACCCTCGAGCTGATCCGGATAAAAATACACTTCCCGTAGATCCCCACTGGCATATCGGTCCGTCTGGTCGTTGAAATGCGGCGACGCGGGGTCGCCACTCTCGCCGCCTGCCGTCACCGCTCTGGCTCGTACGCGATCGCCAAACTCGACAACGGCGACGAAACTGTTTCCGCTGGTGCCGTACATCTTCACGGTACCGGGATACGTGCGCGCGCCAAACGATGCAAGCGAACCCCATCGGGACGATGTGAATCCGATCGGGCTGCTTGGACCGTCGTCGTTAAAGGGCTGAACGATATCGCCGGTGAGACGCTGGAAGCGGTTTATCTCGCCCCAGGGGGTTCGCCAATCTCCAAAGTCGCGCTCGAGTGTAGCCGATGCTGCGGCCAGTGCCTCGAGGTGATGGGCAGGGCTCGCTGGACCGGCAATATAGTCCGCGCTCGACATGCCGGCATTACGGGCATCGTCCCTGACACGTCCCATCATCTCGGTGCCCCAGTAGACGGCCAGAGAAGTCGGGATGGAGTCGACAGCCCAACGGAGATCCCAGTCGCGCAGGATGCTGATCTGCTCGGCCACCTGTGTTCGGAGCGCGCTCGATGCCGGAGTCCGGTCATAAGCTCGGAGTAGCGCGGGTATGTAAGGCTCGAACGCTGTGAGGTAGCTGTCGAACGCGGCGTCGATGAGCGTCTGAAGCGTAAAGTCCGTCTTGCCCTCCAGGACACGAATCGCATGGAGGCCGCGTGCATTCTCGCCACTCCTCTGCACGTACCCGGGATAATCACTCTGCCTGGGGCTGTTTTCAGCGGCGGCCGAATAGGGCCAGTTGTTCGTATTCTGGATCCAGCCGTTCGGGGGATTCAGAACGTTCGGGCTCTCGTCGATCGACAGTAGTTCGCCCCATTCCGTAGCAGGATCGGAACCGTCGACGGGTGCGTTCCAGTTGAAGCCATCGTCGCGCCTGGGAATGAAGTTGGCGTGGAAGTACGCGATGTTGCCTTCTGCATCGGCGAAGACGGTGTTGTTCGAGGAGTTCGTGTGGAGTTCCATGGTCTCGTAGAACTCCTCGTGGTTGTCGGCCTTCGTCCTCAGGTAAGACTGCTGGAGTGCCTTGAGTGGCTCTTCCATGAGCCTGACGCTCACCCACTTGTCATCGGCCCCGCGTACGACCGGCCCATGGTGGGTCCTGTACACGGTGAACTCGCGCTCGGCCATCCCGGCTTCGGTTTTGTACGGAACGGTAATCTGCCCGGTCTCGACGGGCCTCTCCTCATCACCGTAGACATAGTAGATGCCGCCATCCCGTTCGACGATGGTCTCGAGGTACTCGTCGATGTTGTCGACGCCACTCGATGTATGCATCCAACCCGACGTCTCGTTGAATCCCTGGTAGACGAAGAACTGTCCCCAGGTCACGGCGCCGTAAGCGTTCAGGCCTTCATCGCTCCTCATGTGCAGCTCTGAACGGAAGAAGAACGACGTGTGGGGGTTGATGAGCAGGAGCGCATTGCCGGTCGCGCTGTTTTCCGGCGCAATCGCAAAACCGTTCGACCCGGAGGGCTCCCGGAAGGTGCCAACCTCGCCATCGTCGGCGGCCTCCGCCATCGGCGAACCACCGTAAAAAGCTTCGAGTCGACCGAGGTTCACCCGTTCGATGTCTCCCCCGATGCTGCCCTCGCTGAAGGTCAACGCCATCCAGGGTTCGAAGTGCGAGAGCACCCGCGGGGTGACTTCGGGATGAGTTCGCAGGTAGTAGTTCAGCCCGTCCGCCCACGCGTCCATCAGGCTCTGGAGCCACGCTGGAGCCGCATCGTATTGGCCTCGGATATCGTCGGGAGAAATAAACAGCTTCATGCGCAGATCGCGCCAGATCTCATCTTCGCCCTCGGCCTCGGCGAGGCGACCCATAGCATTCAGAAAGTTCACCTCGATGCGATTGAAGTCATCCTCGGCCTGTGCGTAGATCATGCCGAAGACGGCGTCGGCGTCGGTCGGGCCATGGACGTGGGCAATGCCCTCGTCGTCTCGAATGATCGTAACGTCGGCGGCTCTGGCCTCCAAGCGCGAAAGTTCCGCATCGACGGGGGCGCTGCAAGCGCCCAGGATCAACAGCAGGCCGGTTGCCAGCGTGGTGAGGAGGAGCTTCTTCATTGTGGGATTCTCCAGGAGTCGGTACGACAACAAGTGGCGTTCGAATTCCACGATGTCGGCCGTCTCATCCGCCCGCTCGCCTACGTTGCTGACGGTTGGTTAATGGTATTGTCAGCCGTGATGATAGCACCGAAGAGGGGAGTCGTTTCTCACCATATTGCCCGCCGCACGGAGTCCGCTGCCCGGTTCGAACGCCGATGGTAGATGCCTGCGCAATCTTCACGGCTTTGCTCGCCATAAGGTGGTCCCTGCAACTGCTGCTGGTCGGCTCACCTAGTTTCCACGGTCCGAAAGATGTCCTAACAGCTTCCCTTCTCCTCGCCTACCTTGTTCTGGGCGCACTCTCGTTTGCTGTAGGGGAATTTAACTGGCGGAACTCCGGCCTTCTGGCCATCGCCGTGGTAGTCAGAACGGCAGCCCTCGTCAAGGTGAGGAACCGTTTTTCTCACTCAGTAATGGTCGAAAACCGAACCTCTGTCATCACGGGCGGAATCTATGGATATCATCGTAATCCGCTGCTCCTCGGTCTCTGGCTGGAACTCAGCGCCTTCGCCTTGACGTTGCCACTGCCGTTCGCCGGTTACGTGTTTCTCATTCTCCTGGTCGGCTTTCTCTGCACATGGCACGCACAGGAGGACAACAATAGACTGACGGACGCGTTTCGGGCGTATCGAACGTACTTCGAACACGGTCCGACCAACTTCCCCCTGAACATCGTTTTTCCGACCCGAACACGAATCATCGACGCTACACATTTCCACATCGACACATACGGGCTCTACGCCTGTGTCGGTATCTTCTTCGGCGAGATGGTCGCGATCGGTTTCGGCGTTCCCGTCTCACTCTTCTTCTGGGTCCTTCCCGGAGTGTTCGCTGGTGCCTTGTGGTACTGGCAAATCGCCTCCGGAACATCGGTGCTGCGAGCCGGTTTCTTTATATTCGGGGGTATCGCCGGCGGTGTTGTCATCACCTGCCTCTATCTTTGGGTTCACGACAGCCTCAGCGTAGAGAGTCTTTCTGCAATGACGCTGGCGCTGGTGTCAGGACATGCGATCGGTCGAATCGGCTGTATGGCTCACGGTTGCTGCACCGGAAAACCTTTACCAGAACGGCAGCCCTATTTCTTTGCCTATAGGGACCCGGCCAGTCGGGTCAACCGCATCCGAAACGTGAATTCCTCGTGGTGCTTTCCGGCCGTGCAACTGGAAGCACTGGCCCAGGTCACGCTTGCTCTTGTGTGTTTCATCCGGCCACAGTACGCGTTGTCGATCGGCCTTGTCGGGTATGGCTCGCTCAGGGTAATGACCCAGACGCTTCGCATGGAATCCGGAGATCCAACTCGGGTCGCCGTGGCGGGACTGATGGTGCTTGGAGGTATTGTGGCAGCGGTCTTTGCCGGGGGCACCTCTGATCTGGACTGGACCATCCCCTCGACTATCGACTCTACAACTGCTCTGCTCCTGGCAATCGCCACGGCCTGTGGCTCGGGTGTCCGGTTACATCCTTCTGACCGCGGTCAGTCCTCGCCGACTTAACTCAAACCCGTTGACATCTCCCGGTACTTTGTTTAATTGTCGGAAGCGTCCTGTTGGCAACGAGTGAAGAGGTGAAGGGTGTCGAATACTTACTGGTTTGTTGGAATTCCTTTGTACCTGGGCTACACGCTCCTTACCGGAGGATGGCCCAGTGTTGTCGTTACCATTCAGCTCATAATCATGACGGTGATTCTCACAGCCGGGATAGATGGATTCCTGCTGGGTCCGAAAAGGATCGCCAAATGTTCCGTCTGCAAGAAGACCATCAAGCTTCGTCAGAAAACACCGATAACGAGTTTCTACTGTCCTACCTGCAAAGACACGGTTGAAATCAGCACCGAAGAGAGTGACTTGAAAACCACCTGACAGCCCAAGTGTAGCCCGTCAGAACATTTCAGACAGAGATCCCTAAAAAACTAAGAGACA
>CAZOZZ010000123.1:0-3061 GCA_964584435.1 uncultured Solibacteraceae bacterium
AAATCAACCCGCGTCCGTGGGTTGCCATAAACTTGATGGCGTCGGGCGTCACCTTTTCGGGCGCGATCATGAGAACGCCTTCGTTCTCGCGATCCTCGTCATCGACGATGATCACCATCCGGCCGTCCTGAACGTCCCCTATCGCATCATCTATTTTGGAAAATGGCATATTCCCTTTCGTATGTAGGGGCGCTCTATGAGCGCCCAAAAACGGGCGGTCACAGACCGCCCCTACAGTTCCCGAATCTGTTTTAAGTACGGCGCCACCAGGTTCTCCACGTACTTGGCCAGGACATCGAACTCCAGGTTGAACTCGTCGCCGGGGTTCGCGTACTGGAGGTTCGTGTTTTCCAGAGTATGGGGGATGATCGCTATGGAAAAGGCTTCTTTCTCCAGACTGGCTATCGTGAGGCTAATTCCGTCCACCGCAATGGAGCCTTTCCACACCAGGCGGGATGCCGATGCCGGGTCGTAGGCGATTTCGAGGATCCAGTCATCTCCCTCGCGATCGAAACGCCGCATCCGTCCCACACCATCGACGTGGCCCTGAACGATGTGGCCGCCGAAGCGGGAATCGGCCCGCATCGAACGTTCCAGGTTCACACAGGACCCAACGTCTGCGTGCTTCAGTGTCGTCCTGTCGAGTGTTTCCCGTGAAAGATCTGCAGTAAAGCTGACCTGGTCGACTTCACGTGCCGTGATACAAACTCCGTTGGTTGCGATGCTCGAACCGGATTTCATATCGTCCAGAACAGTCTTCGCTTCCACTCGTATGCGACGAAATTCGCCCGAATCGACTACTTCGACGATCTTCCCGACTTCTTCAATTATCCCTGTGAACATAACCCGTCACCATCAGGTCCGGTCCGACCTCCTGGACCTCCCAGTCCGATATCTCGACCGTATCGGAAAGGACTGCCACCCCCTGGCCCCCGACGCCTGGAAACTCTCTTCCACCGATAATCCTGGGCGCCAGGAAAACAACTAGTTTATCAATGATTCCGTGCCTGAGAGCATCGAAAGCCAGATCCGGCCCGCATTCCAGCATGAAGCTGTCGAAGCCTCGTCGGGCCAGGTCGCGCGCGACGTCGGGCAGTTTTGTGATGCCGACTGCGGCCTCGTGTGGAGGTGGCAGATCCAGATGCGGTACCTGTGTGTAGACAAGGACACCTGCATCATCGAAAACCTTCAGGCCCGAATGCAACCGGCCGCGCCGGTCGAGAACCACACGCTGAAGCGGTCGTCGTCGTGGCAGTCCGCTGCGGTCGGTCAATCTTGGGTCGTCTTGAAGGATCGTTCCGCTGCCGGTCAGAAGGGCGTCCGATGCGTGACGCAAACGGTGGACGATGCGCCTGGAATCTTCCGAAGTGATCCAGCGAGATTCTCCCGACGCTGTTGCGATCTTGCCGTCCAGGGACATCCCGACCTTCAGGAGCCCGTAGGGCCGGTCGTGCGAAGTGCGATGGATGAAGACCTCATTCAGCCGGCTCGCCTCAGGCCCGAGCAACCCGCATTCAACTTCTATGTCCGCCTGACGAAGCGCTTCCAGACCCCGACCGTTCACTTCCGGGAACGGGTCTTCGATCGCCGCGACGACGCGCGCTACTCCTGCCGCGACCAGCGCGTCCACACACGGTGGCGTGCGTCCCTGATGAGAGCACGGTTCGAGGTTGAGATAGACCGTGGCGCCTCGCGCCGCTTCCCCTGCCTGTTCCAAGGCCAGGACTTCCGCATGCTTGACGCCATCCCAGGTATAGACCCCTTCTCCGACAACCTCACTCTTGTTGACTATGACGCAGCCGACCATCGCCCCGGGACTGGTCAACCCCTGTCCCTCCCGGGCCAACTCGATGGCGCGTCTCATACAGCTTTCGTCGTTCATGGTCACTCAGTCTGTCCTACGAGGACTCGGTGGTTCGTCACATTTTTTTCAACACGAAGACACGGAGGACACGAAGTAGATCTCTATCTGCATTCGAAAACGACTTGTTCTTCGTTTACTTCGTGTCTTCGTGTTGAAAAAAATCTCTCGGTGAGGATCACCGGGCCAATCGGTAGCACGGATTAAGCGGCGAATAGGGAATCGACGAAGTCATCGGGGGAGAATTCCACGAGATCGTCTATCTGTTCGCCGGTTCCTATGAAGCGGATCGGCACCCCGAGGTCCCTGACGATGGCGGTGACGACTCCGCCCTTGGCGGTGCCGTCCAGTTTCGTCAGGATGAGCCCGGTAAGGCCCACCGTCTTCTTGAATTCCTGGGCCTGGATCAGCCCGTTCTGACCGGTGGTCGCATCGAGGATAAGCAGGACTTCGTGGGGTGCGTCGGGCACCTCTCGTCCGGCAATCCGGTTCATCTTTTCCAGTTCTGCCATCAGGTTGTGTTTTGTGTGGAGTCTGCCCGCCGTGTCGACGATCACATAATCGATGTTTCGCGCCTTGGCCGAGCGTAACGAGTCAAAGAGGACGGCGGAGGGGTCTGCCCCTTGCTTCTGCTTTATGACCGGGACGTCGACTCTGTTCGCCCACACCTCCAGCTGCTCAACCGCTGCTGCTCTGAATGTGTCGGCCGCGCAAAGCATGACCTTCTTCCCGTCCGATTTGAACCGGTGAGCCAGTTTTCCGATAGTGGTAGTCTTTCCGACGCCGTTGACGCCGACGACGAGTATGACGAACGGGTCGCCCGGCGCTACTTCCGCAAGTGGCTGTGCTTCCACATCCAACGTCTTTCTCAATTCCTTTTTCAGAACGTCACGCAGTTCGAGCGGATCCCGGAGTGTCTGCCGAGTCACCTGTTCGCGGATAGAATCGAGAATCTCGGTAGTCGTCTTGACCCCGACGTCCGCTCCGAGCATGACAGCCTCGATCTCCTCGAGTAACTCGGCATCTATTTCCTTCTTGCCTTCAACCAACGCCTGAACTCGTTCGGTGAAGTCCTTCTTCGTCCGAGCGACAGCCTTCTTGACCTTCTCGAGAATCGTCGGCGGCTTGGGTTTTGGAGTACCGAATAAAGTAATGAATTCCATGTTATTAGCTGGTAGCGAGCAGCAAGCAGCGAGCAGC
>CAZOZZ010000123.1:3161-12728 GCA_964584435.1 uncultured Solibacteraceae bacterium
AGCGAGCAGCAAGCAGCGAGCAGCGAGCAGCCTGGGGTCGGCCTGATCTAGCTGCCCGCTGCCAGCTACTTGCTACGTGCTCATTCTGATCTAGCTGCCCGCTGCCAGCTACGCGCTACACGCTCATTCCCGAATTCCATATTATTAACTCTTAGCTCTTGGCTCCCTGCCCTTGCCCCCCAACTGACCACTTCCCACTGACCACTTCCCCATCATTCCTCTTTCAACTCCCGCTCCATCAATGCAGTGATGGCGTGTTCGGGACTGTTTCCCTCGTACAGGACAGAATAGATCTGCTGGGCGATCGGCATTTCGACGGACAACTTGTTGGCCAGTGCGGCAGTGGACTTGCTGGTCTTGATGCCTTCGGCCACCATACGCATGCTGGAGATGATCTCGTCCAGCTTCTTGCCCTCACCCAGGGCTCGCCCGACCTGGCGGTTTCGGCTGAGGTGGCCCGTGCAGGTCAAGACGAGGTCTCCAAGTCCGGCAAGCCCCGCCAGGGTTTCGCTCCTCCCGCCGCAGGCTTCGGCCAGTCGCATTATCTCCGCCAGTCCACGGGTGATCAATGCGGCCGTGGCGTTGTGTCCAAGGTTCAGCCCGCTGACGACGCCGGATGCAATTGCAATGATGTTCTTGACCGAAGCTCCGATTTCGACACCGACGATATCGGGATTCGTGTATAGCCGGAAACGCGGAGCCGAGAGCTCCTTCTGGAGGAAGAGCCTCAGTGAGGCGTCCGGGCCGGCTACCACCAGGGCCGTCGGTTCGCCGCGCGCGACCTCCAACGCAAACGTTGGGCCTGAAATCGCCGCGACCCGTGGGGTGAAGGATTTTTCGACGACGTCGGTGATAACCTCCGACATCCGCATGAGCGTTTCGTTTTCGATTCCCTTTGTCGCCGACACGAACGTCATTTCCGGCGTCAGAAAGGGCAGCATTTGTTCGAAAACGTTGCGGCACACGTGGGACGGCACGGCGCAGATGACAATCTCGGTCCCGCTCAAGACCTTCTCGAGAGAAGAGCTTGGATGGACTGCTTCGGGTATTCGGACGTCCGGAAGGTAAACCGGGTTCGTGCGTTCCTTCCGGATCGATTCCGCAACGTCGGGTTCGAAAACCCAGAGATCGACCGACTCATGGGTCCGGGCCATGGCTATGGAGAGTGCCGTCCCCCAACCGCCTGCGCCGATGATTGCTATCGATGGTTTCATGATTTCAGTCGTCCGGAAACCGCTACGCTCCCGCTGTCCAGCCGATACTCGAACAGCTGTTCGTATTCGGCGCCGGTAGGCCGCAGCCTGCTCTGGTACATATAGAAACGGTCCGTGGTGAAGGTCCCGAATTCCCGTTCCAGGAACGGGGCGGATTCTCCGACGAGAGCAGTATCTATCCGGCGATCCCGCCGGCTGCGGGCCAGTGTGAGATGCGGGCGAAACGGGCGTTTCTCGGCCCGAAATCCCAGTTCCACAGTCTCTTCTTCTACCTTCTGCGCCAATTCCTGAAGAGCCGGAGACTCGATGCCCGCCCAGAACACACGGGGCGCCCGGTCATTCGGAAAGAAGCCTACACCGGAAACCCTCACTTTAAAAGGCTGGGTCCGGATTCGACCGAGACGTTCGTCGATGGCGCCGAGTTTTTCCTCCGCGACCTCTCCGAGAAATTTTAGCGTCAGGTGCATCGATTCGGGCCGCACCCAGCGTGCCGACTCGGTCACAGAACGGAGATGCTTTTGCATGTCGGAGATAGTCTGAATGAGCGTCGCCGGCAGATCGGTTGCGATAAAGAGGCGCATCAGGGATTGCTACATATCCATCAGATGCCGCCGAACCATGTCCAGTGCGGCCTGGGACGACTGCCAGCGGACCTTGTCGCGGCCGCCCGGGAATACGAAATGGCGGTGGTTGGTCCCATTGGGGCCGGCGACTGCGACATATACCGTGCCGACAGGTTTCTCTGCTGATCCGCCCGTAGGTCCGGCGATCCCGGTGATCCCGACGCCGACCGTCGTGTCGATACTTTCCCGGACGCTTTCGGCCAGACCGCAGGCCACTTCCGCGCTGACGGCACCCTGCATCTCCAGGAGAAGCGGCGGGATGCCGGCCAGATCGACCTTCGACTGGTTGCTGTAGGTCACGATACCGGACTGGAAATACCTGGAGCTGCCCGAGAGGTTCGTCAGGCGTTGGGCGAGCAGCCCACCCGTGCAGGATTCTGCAACGGCGATCGTGGCTTCCTTCATGATCAGGTACATGCCTACGACCTCCTCGAGCTCCTGCCGCGCTCTAGCGAAAACGTAATCGCCCAGCTTCTCCTCGATTTGGGCCCCGAGTTCCTCCAGGAGTGCTTCAGCATCTTTCTCGTTGCGGGCAAGTGCAGTCAGGTGCACATCCACCTGCCCGAGTTTCGAGAGGATGGTAGTTTCGGGATTCTTATACCTCGTGTAAATCGGCGCAATTCGCGAATCGAGAACAGACTCGGGCAAACCGGTCGTTCGGTAGATCCCGCGCCTGAGCACCCGGCCGCCTGACATCTTGAGAAGCCGCGGATAGCATGACGCCTGGAACATCGGTTGTAGTTCAGCGGGAGGTCCCGGAAGCAGGATGACGGTCTTCCGGTCCTCGGTGAGCCACAGCCCCGGTGCGGTTCCGTTGGGGTTGTCGAGTATTTCTGCTTCTGAAGGAACCAACGCTTGACGAGCGTTGTTGGCCGGCATCTGGACACCGCGCGCCTTGAAGCGTGCCTGAAGCTTTCGAAGGACGTCGTCGTCAAGCACCAGTTGGCGGCGCATCGTCTGAGCGACGACCTTTCTCGTCACGTCATCTTCGGTCGGGCCGAGGCCGCCGGTTGTGATCACGATTGAACTGCGGTCCAGCGCAGCTCGAATGGCACTCTCCAGGTTGCTTTCGCGATCCCCGGCGATGGTGCGCATGGAGACGGGGATTCCGATCTGATTCAGCTGTTCGGTAAGGTAGATGGAGTTCGTGTCCCGGAACTCGGGAGCGAGCAACTCGGAACCGATTGCGATGATTTCCGCCGTGAGTGGCATGTGTTGTTTAGCGAGTAGCGAGCAGCGGGCAGCGAGCAGCTTTCGGCACGTGCCACATCGGCAGTTCCTGCTGCCCGCTGCATGCTGCCCGCTGCTCGCTGCTTCTTCTCACGGTAACGGCTTTCCCATAACTCCGGCGTGGATTCGATACACCGAGGATGAATCGGCAATGATCAGGTTTTCCGAAGGATCAAAGGCCAGCCCGACCAGTCCGAGCCCTGAGACAAAGAGTTCGGGTTCCCGGGAATTGCTGGGAAAACGGAAGATGCCGCGTTGGCCGCGGCAGGATCCCATGACGTACAGGTTCCCCTCGATGTCGAACGCCATACCCTGTGGCCTTCCCATTCCAGTGAAGAACTTTTCGACCTCCCCAGTCGGTGAAACGCGATACACGGAATCGAAGCTCGAAGTGGTCGGTCCGGTGACATAGAGGTATCCGTCGAACCCAAAAGCAAGATGGTAGGCCGCCATGCTGGGCTCGAGCGTCGCGAAAACAAAGATTTCCCTGGCGGCGTTGATCTTGAAGATGCTCCCGCTGCGGTCGCCGACGTACAGGTTGTCCTGGGCGTCGAGGGCCAGGCCCGTTGCGATGCCCATTCCCTCGATGTAGGTTTCGGCTTGTCCGGCCGAATCCACCTTGTACACGTTGCCGTCGTGGCGATTCGATACATAGAGGTCGCCGTCGATTCCAAAGGCAAGCCCGGTCGCGTTCAGTATGTCGACGGCGTGTGGTGTCATCGCTCCGCTTGGCGTGATCCTATATATCGACACCGGTGTTTTCTGGCCCCGGCGGCCGCTGTAGGTCGCGTAGATATTCCCTTCCGAGTCCACGGCGGGGCTTGCTACCGGATGGAGGTTCGTGGCAAGACGCTTGCCGATCTGGTATGGAAACGGGCCGCTGGATGATCCGTTGTCGGCCACGGAGAGTTCCGAAGTGCCGGACTCGGAGGACGACTCCGGGACCTTCGCCACGATCACGCTGCTGGATGCGATCGTAATCTGAGCGGTGTAATCGCCAAAGCGGACCTCGGGCTGTCCGGTGCCCGCCAGCTCGACCCCACCGTATTCGATGCGTACTTCGCCGCCCGGCAGCGCCGCCTTCGGGAGTACCCGCTTGATATTTATTTCGCTCACAAGAATCGTCCTGAAAGAGATTCCAACAGCATCAGTACCAGAAAAGCGTAGACCCCTGCCCCGAGATCATCCGCAACAACTCCAACGCCCGAGGGGAGTCGTTCGAGGCGGCGTATCGGGAAAGGTTTCAGGATATCGAACAACCTGAAAAGCAAAAAGCCGAGAATGGCGCCTGTGACGATGTCCGACTGTCCCGAACGGGTCACGAAACCCAATGTCAGCATCTGTCCGGCAACCTCGTCAATTACGATGCGCGACGCATCGTGGCCCCAGAGCCGCTCCACGTGTGTCGAGGACCAGACACCCACCACCACCAGAATCAGCAGCAACGGTAGATTGAACCGCGTCAGGCCGTACGTTTCAAGCAGAACGTACAGTACGACCCCAACCAGCGAACCGATTGTCCCGGGCATCCTGGGGAAGAATCCCGCGCCTCCCGCCGTGGCGATCGTGATCGCCACCCAGTCGATGGGGGCATACCCGTCACTGGTCTTCTTGGGTTCGTCCATCAGATTCGTCGATGTTTCCCGGAGCCGCTTCAGTAGAAGGAAGCCGGTAGTCACCCGATGCCCATTTCCCCAGATCGATCAGCTTGCATCGTGAGCAACAGAAAGGGCGAAACGGGTTTTCCTCATAGGATGTTTCTTTGCTACATGTGGGACATTTCACAACAGGGTCCTCATCACTAAGATGTGCCTACGAGCCGCCCGACGAGATCGTACTCCAGACTCTCCGTTATTTCTACCGTGTAGAAACTCCCTGTCACGGGTTCGATTTCTCCAGCATCATTGATCAAAACGTGTCCGTCGATGTCGGGTGCCTGGGTTTCCAGGCGGCCTTCAAGCAGCAGATCCGTTTCGGAGGAAAGTCCATCCAGCAACACCCTCACGCGGCGACCGACCATGTCCGTGAGTGCACGCCTGGATATCTGTTCCTGTTTAGACATCAGGATGTCCCTGCGCTCTTCAGCGACCTCTCTGGAAACTTTCGAATCCAACCCGAAGGCCGCGGTCCCTTCTTCGTCCGAATAAAGGAACACGCCCAGGTTGTCGAAGCCCACAGTTTCGGCAAAGCCGACGAGGTCATCAAAGTCGTCATCGGTCTCACCCGGGAACCCGACAATGAAGGACGACCGCAGGCCCGCACCGGGCACGATGTCCCTGATCCGGGCCACCTGATCCTCAAAAGCCTTCCGACTGCCACCCCGGCGCATCCGTTCCAATATCCGCGCACTGGCATGCTGGAACGGAACGTCGAAGTAACTGCAGAGACGTTCCTGCTCAGCCACGAATCGAACGAGCTTGTCCGAGAGCAGGTTGGGGTAGCAGTAGAGCAGGCGGATCCAGTCGAGGCCGTCCACCTTCAGAAGCTCTCCAAGCAGTTCGATGGTACCCTCGGGCCGGCCGAGATCTTTACCGTAGGCCAGAGTGTCCTGCGAGACGATCACGAGTTCCCGGACACCATCCGCTGCGAGTCGCTCGGCCTCGGCGACGAGATGCTCCATCCGACGGCTCCGGAACGCACCCCTGAAGCTCGGAATCGCACAGAAAGCGCATGTGTGATCGCACCCTTCCGAGATCTTCAGGTAGGCCATGTGCCCCGGAGTGGTCAGGATGCGCGGGATTGTCGGCACCTGTTCGGACGTGTACAGGGCGTCGATGTTGACGCCCGTGGTGGGTTCGTTTTCGTCCAGGCGGACGGCTTCGAGAACTTTCCCCAGTTCGTCAGGGCCGAAAACGAAGTCGATTTCCGGGATGTCCCGCCGAATCTCGTCTCTGTAGCGTTCTCCCAGGCATCCGGCGACAACGAGTTTCCTGCATCGGCCTTCTGTCTTCAGTGCTGCCATTTCGAGAATCGTATCGATGGACTCTTTCTTGGCACTGTCGATGAAGCCGCAGGTGTTGACAACGATCACATCTGCCGATTCCTGGTCCGGGGTGAGTTCGTACCCCTGTTCGGACAGCGTCCCGAGCATGACTTCGCTGTCGACCAGGTTTTTCGGACAGCCGAGGCTGACGAAACCAACCTTAGTAGTGCTGTTTTCCTTGTGTTTCGGCATGACGTGAAAAAGCGGGGAAGGACTCCTCTGATCTACATATGCTAACACACCGTTTCTGGCTGATCCTGTAGCTGACATCGTGGTTGGGTGATCTTCTTCAACACGAAGACACGGAGATAACGAAGATTCAGAAATTAGAAAAACTTCGTTCACTTCGTGTCTTTGTGTTGAAAACAAGGAGTTCGCTGTTTGGCCGGACTGTTCAGGCCACAAGTAACACCGCCCGCCTGCCTTGCCTGTCCTAATCAAAGACCACTGTCTTCTGTTCATAGAGCAGGATGCGATGGTCCAGATGCCAGCGGACGGCCCGCGACAGAACGGCCTTTTCAAGGTCCCGCCCCTTTTGGAGCAGCTCGTCCAAACCGTCCCGATGCGAGACCCGGGCAACGTCCTGTTCGATGATCGGGCCCTCGTCCAGATCAGCTGTCACGTAGTGGCTTGTCGCCCCTATCAGCTTGACCCCTCGCTGGAATGCTCGATGGTAGGGACGGGCCCCACTGAACGCGGGCAGGAAGGAGTGATGAATGTTGATGATCTGGTGTGGATAGTGACTGACAAAGTCGTCGGTCAAGATCTGCATGTACCGAGCGAGGACGATCAGGTCGATGTCATGTTCCTGTAACAATTTGAGCTGTTCGGGTTCCACGGCCGCCTTCGTGTCCTTGTTGACCGTGAAATGGTGGAAAGGAACCTTGTAGAAGTCGGTCCAGTGCTTGACATCGGGATGGTTGCTGACGACCAGTGGAATTTTGCACGCCAGTTCTCCAGACTGATGTCTGTACAGAAGGTCCACCAAGCAGTGATTGTGGCGTGAGGCAAACAGGGCCACTTTCAACGGCCGCTCCGAGAGTTCCAGCCTCCAGCGCATCTGGAAACGCTCCGCGATTGGCTGGAACTCTCGGGTGAGTTCATCCCTACCCAGGTCGAAGTCCGCAAGGTCCCACTCGACCCGCATGAGGAACAACCCGGACTCGGCGTCCTGATGCTGGTCCGCATGGAGAATATTGGCATTGCGCCGCCAGAGAAATTCGCTGACCGTGGCCACGATCCCCTTGGCATCCGGGCAGTCGATCAGCAGGATAGCGGTTCTTTTCATAATTCCCCTGGTTGGAGAGTTCGGGACTCACAACTCCCCACTTTAGGAGCCAAGAAGCTATTTTGCCAAGAATAAGGAGAAGAATGGCTCCGAAATACCGTTCTCTACGGCTGTCACCTTCAAGCGAGCGTTCCGGGGCGGCCGTCCCTGGCCGCCCGCGGGCTTAGCTGCGACCCACAGGACAGGACACAGGCAGGCCTGGCCTCTGACATTCGATCTTTCCCGCGGGCGACCAGGGACGGTCGCCCCGACACGCTGTCCTGTTCCTTCTGGCGAAACGAGGGTTCCGTCAATCAATCAGCGACTCTTGTTGTATTTATTACCGCCAAGCAGTAGAAGTGCCGGGGCGTACGGGTCGTTGGGGACGACGAGTGGGACTCCCTGACCGATTCTCACTTTCAAAATGCGCTGAGACACCTTTTATGCCTCCGTCCCCGAACTAGCGGGTTCTTTCAGCCTCGGGCGAGCTGGGGAGTTTATCTTGGAGGCCGATCTGGTGGTGTACAACCTAGCACGGGCATTCCCCGCAGTCAGCAAGCGAGGTCTCTCACAGGGCCAGTCATCCTTCTGGTGAGGTTATTGGTGGCGATCCCGGCGCCTCCACTCACCTCAAATTGCAAATCGGAGGGGCGTGCTCAACCACTGCACCCCGTCGCGATTGCAAAAGCCCGGCACACCTCATTCATTTTCTTCGACCCAATCGTACCGACGAAACGTTTCAGGCGAGCCTTGTCGACAGTCTGAACGTGATCCAGGTTGATCGCAGAGTCGTGCTTCAAGCCTTCGTCGACCCCGACGATGACTTCACTCGGTGCTCCCCGAATCGCTGATGTGATCGGAGCTACCATAACGGTGTCAAGGAGTCGGATAACTTCCGGGCGAGTCAGGACGAGGACCGGACGCCGCTTGTCGGGACGGGAGAAGGTGAACAACCATATCTGGCCTCGCTCTATTCGTTCAGCCATGCGGCCTCATCTTCCCATCGTTCGAACTCGTCTCCAAGACCTGCACCAGATCCATACGCCTGCCTGTAACGATCGGTGATCTCGGTTCGGCGCTGACGCTCCAGATACTCCGACACGGCTCTGCGAAGAACCGCCGACCGACCAACCTGCTGCACTTCGTCAACTGCATCGAGCTTCGCCAGGAGTTTTTCGTCGATGGTGATTTGTATGGTCTTCATAGCTATATATTATGTGGGATATCGATGTGGATCAAAGGGTAATCTGTGATGACCCTGGGCGCTTGGCGAAAACCTTGTGCAGGAACGCGTGAACCCCTCTCATTTGATGGAAAGATGAGTCGGGACGATCCGGTGAGCGAACACATTCCGTTCTTCGACTTCGCTGTCCCCGAATTAGGCTCCTAGTCACCCCCCTCCGGGTCCCATGCTTATCCCGCCATCGCCAACCACTTTTGATCCTCACTGTCGAATCTGACGCAAAACTCGCTAGAGAATACGAAAGGAGAGAGCAGGGTCAATCATGCAGTCACTTTGTTGTATTACCCACTAACGGACTGGTGCCATTGGTTAAGCCGATCACTTCGCCATTGATGTCACCTTCGGGCGTGCGTGTCGGGGCGGCCGGCCCTGGCCGCCCGCGGGTCAGTGGGAGGGTGGCCAGGAGGGTTGTCCAGTGCGGATCTCTAACCCGCGGGGGGCCAGGGCCGGCTACCCCGACACGCTGTCCTGAGTTGGGTCGATGCGATGACTGACATTTTCACATCTCCGTATCCGGCGACTCCCCAGTGGATTTTCGCCTGTCCATTTGCTGTAGTTGAGCGATTTGCGCGGTTCGAAGGTTCGGTCGGCGAGAGGCACTTTGCGGGCGGGTTCCGTCTCCGGATCCGTGTCCTGGAATGATCGATCGCGGGAACGGCGATCTCGTTGTTGACTCTCGCCGAGCTCGATGCGAAGATGCCCCACGGCTGAGACTTGCGCTATGCCTGACACGACATTGACCGACCCTGACGACTACGTTTGCCAACTGGCCATTGGTGGGGTGCTCTCGGCCATCCCGCCCTACGCCCGATCCACGGGTTGGCGGCCGAACGGCTCGCTTACACGACCGGCGAACCGGTGACTGGGGTGACCGCGATGTTCCCCCTCCACTCCGGCGACAAGACGAAGGCGGAGGCCTTGGCATGAGGGCATGGATCAGCGGCGAGCCGCCCGGACGCGCTTCGCTCCGGCTCGAAGATCTCCCAACGCTGGAACCGGATGGCGAT
>CAZOZZ010000124.1:0-12716 GCA_964584435.1 uncultured Solibacteraceae bacterium
AGGTCGCTCTTCGCGTCCTCCCCTACTCTACCGTCTCTGCGGTGAAAACTTCTCTCTGTAGGGGGCCAGATTTCACCGCGAAGGAACGAAGTTAACGCGAGTTGAGAACCTGTCAGTCAGGTGGGATTCAACGGCCATTGACAATTACTACTAGACGGGATGCGGTTCGTTCATTCGGTGGATGGCTCTCGAGACGGCCACCGAGATCAGGCTGTGCTCGTAAGGGTCGTCCTCGATCTCGGCGAACTCCAGCATTTCGGCGGCGGCCACATCGGCAACGCTGCTGACGTTGTTGTCGTTGATCAGCAGGCGGGTCAGAGCCTTCTCAGCCAGGGGGGAACGGACGGGAATAACAGTCGAGCTCGAAACGGCGATTTCCGGGGCGATGGCCACGTTGCGTCGGAGTTTCATCTTGACGGCTGCGGACACGGTCGGTCTGCCACCACCGGGGTTGATTCTGAAGAAACTCACGCGGTCCGCTTCGTCCAACTTTCGAAACTCTACATGAGAGGGAAATTCGCCCTTCTTAAGCCCTTCGACGGCTGCGAGCAGAAATTCTTCAATCGACACTTTGCGCGTGCCCGTTGGCGACTGGATTTGAACTTTTGATCCCAGAATCACGAATGCCGTAGCCAGGTCGAGGTAGGGAGATTCCGGATCCAGCGTAGTCAGGACGGCAACTTTGTTGCGGACGAGGGGGTTTGCGAGCATGGAGACGGCCTGTTTCAACAGGCCGTTCTCTCCGCTGATCTCCCTCAAAACGCGTCCGAAGGTTGCACCTGTTCCAATGACGACTTTGCCCCCCCTCCGAGTGACGTTCGACAAGGTCTTCACCCTGCTGATGTCGACGACAACTTTATTTGGAGAAATTCGTAAGCTCGCGTCGGGCTCAGAGACGATCAGCGCACGTTGGCCAAGTCGAGCGAGGATCAGCGAAAGGCCCTTAAGTGTTTGAGGTGTCTGTGTTTTTGGCATCGTATTGTGATCCGTCGAAAATCGACAAAAAATCCGGTCGGATTCTAGGGACGTGTGAGCGGAAAGTCAAGGTAAACCGAAGGCTCACGTGGTCGAAGCTGTTTTCCGAAGTGGCCACAAGGCCTGGTTCAAGCCATTCAGATCGCACCGTTTCTGGCCGTTTCTGGCTTCTCTCCGATTGCTAACGTTGCTACACTGTGGCGTTATGGAACTAGATGTCTATGACGAGCTCATCAACCTGCGCAGGCAGGGACAGAAGGCCGCCCTGGCCACGATCGTTCAGATACGCGGCTCGGTTCCGAGTTTTCAAACGGCAAAGATGCTGGTTCGTGAGGACGGTTCAACCCTCGGGTCTGTCGGGGGCGGATGTGTCGAGGCCGAAGTCTGGGCTGCGGCCCAGGAGGCGATCAAAGAGGAAAAGTCCCGGGTCATGACCTTTGATCTGACCGACGATTCTATGGCCGACAGCGGTTTGATCTGTGGGGGCAAGCTCGAGATATTTGTCGAGCCGATTCTCCCCATACCTCGCGTCGTGATTTTTGGTGCGGGGCATATCTCCATCCAGGTCTCGAAAATTGCCACTATTGCGGGTTTCAAGAGCTGGCTTGTCGACGACCGCCCGATCTACGCCAACGCGACCCGATTTCCGGAAGCGGAACGAATTTTTTCCGACAGCTTCGAAGAGGCCTTCAAACAGATCGTTCCCGATAAGAACACATATATCGTCATCGTGACGCGTGGACACCAGGAGGACGAAAATGTCCTTCGGTGGGCGGTGGGCACCGATGCACGCTACGTCGGGATGATCGGTAGCAAAAGGAAGATCCGCACAATTGTGCGGAGGTTGGAGGAAGAGGGTATTGATCGAGAGCGCCTCGATCGCGCGCACATGCCGATCGGCCTCGATATAGGAGCGATCGTGCCCGAAGAGATCGCTGTAGCAATTGTTGCTGAACTGGTCCATCTTCGCCGGGCAGGAACGACTCACGGGGTGAGCAAGAAGCTGCGGCAGACCAGCCGGTCATGAATTTCGATCGAAAGAGCTCACTGATCCTGGTCGCGGTTCTTGCCATCCTCGGCGCTGTTTTCTGGAATGCGTCCAACGAGCGCGACTCCGGGGTCCCACCGGAGCGAGAACTCCCGATAGTTCAGGTTGAAATGAAGCCCGACCTCGATCAGTTCATCGAGCAGTTTCGCGTGGAGCCGTTCCCCTCGCTCGGATTGATCGAAGCCGAGGTGTTTGAACGGGAACTGATCATCGGCTGGGACAACCGATGGTTGTCGCTGCCCCAAATCTACCGGCGAGAGGTTCTCGAGAAGATCGGCCAGCCGTGGGCGTACTACATGGGCGGCGTGACCGTGGTTTATGGGGTTCCGGACGGAAGCGAACTCGCCCGTTATACATCTGAAGACGGGTCGGAACTTCGCGGGAACTGATTCTCGAAGACCCAAGTCCAGAGTCCACGATCCAAGGTCCGGTGCCGCAGTCCGATTAAGACGGATTTTGTGGACGAGCGTCTAACGTCATGTGGGCGCTGAGGACGGTGGCTTGGGTTGGGTCGATCCAACTGACCACTCATCACTGGCCACTTTGCCAAAGGCCACTTTTCCAGATGACTCGAAAAATCTACACAAAGACTGGTGACCGGGGCGAGACCCGGCTTTTTGACGGAACGCCCGTCCCAAAGCACGACCTCCGCGTCGAGGCCTATGGGAACGTGGATGAGCTGAATTCCGTTATCGGCGCCGCCGCGGCGTTCAACCGGGAAGAAAAGGTCGGCGGCCTCCTGACGAAGATTCAGAAGGAACTGCTGGCGATTGGTGCCCAACTGGCCGACCCGAAATCGAACGAGAGGAAGCCCAATAAGCCTCGGCTTTCTCCAGAGTGGGTTTCTTCGTTGGAAGCATCAATCGACAGCTATCAGGATCAACTGCCCGAGCTTCGACACTTCATCCTACCGGGGGGTGGGCACGCCGGCGCGTTGTTGAACATCGCACGAACTGTTTGCCGTCGAGCCGAGCGGAGCGTGACCCATCTCGAGGAAACCATCCCGATTGACCGGGCCGTGATCGAGTACCTGAACCGGCTCTCGGATCTTTTGTTTGTCCTGGCCCGGTTCGTCAATCACAGGGAAGGGAAAGAGGAGATTCAATGGTGAAACGACTGTTTGTACCGATGCTGTTCATAATTGCAATCACGTCACCGGCGATGGCTCAGGAAGACGAATTTGCGAGGGTCGAGATGGGCTTCGGGTACGCCAACTACGGCCTGCCGTCCTCTGCCGGCACCGATCGCATCAACGGGTTTTCCATGCACAGCGGGCTCAACCTCTCCAGCTGGTTCGGCATCGAAAATTTTACTGGAGCCTACAGTGCGGGAAACGATACGACCCTGATTGCCAACATCGTTGGCGCTAAACTGGTCGCGCGCGACCTGGTGTCGGGTCGGATTTCGCCGTATCTGGTGGGTGGAATAGGGGCCGCTTACTTCACCAACAGCAATTCCAATTCCGGATTCAGCGCAGCGGCGACCCGGTTCGGCGGCGGTATCGACTTCAATCTGACCGGCGGTATGGCCTTGAAGGTTGACGTGAGTCGTCTGGCAATAAACAACATCGATGTGGGCGGGGGATGGGCCTCCAACATGAGTATTTCTACCGGCATCGTTTTCAACATCGGTTTTTGAAATCCTTCGGCTCGAGCGTTTTGCCAACCTATCTTCGTGCCGTGTTCGGCCGCGACCGAATCCGCCCGGAGCCCTGGAGTCAATTCGGCCAGGCGTTTCGTGGGCGGTGCGCTATCAGATAGGCGGTTTCGGTACTTGGTTCGATGTGGACGTAGAACCAGTGGCTGCCCGACATGATGTCGAAGAAGTTCTTTCGATCCGTATCCGGAACGATGTGCCCTTCGGCCAGTGCCTGAGCAAGATCTTCAAGATGGGCAGCCTGTGCCAGGTTCATCGGCACGAGGTCGTAGTCGGCAAATGCCATTTTCGTCGTATGATCTGCCGTCGTCACGATCACGGTAGTTCTCCTTCTGTCGTTCTCATCGGATTCACCTTGCGGCGTCATCATTTATACGGAGGCAAGCCCCGAAAGGTTTCATTGTTTCTGTGTGGCAGCTCCCTTTCTCCCTGGCAGGACCAGCGCCTGTGCCTGCCTGTATATGATTGTGCCGTCTTTCTGAATCTGATAATCTCGGAGCGTTCTTAAAGAGATCTGCTTCCACAGCCGGCCCCGTCCGAGACTCCGCTCCAAAGCCGCGAGAACGCAACGTCTCTTAGCCGTTGTTAACCTTTTCACTGACCCTGAGCCCAGTAGCATCGGAGCTATCGGAAAACACCAGGTGAGGAGTTCTGCATGAGTAAGAAGTTGTACGTCGGAAATCTTCCTTTCAGTGTCACGGAATCTGAACTGGAAGAATTGTTTAGCCAGGTCGGGGCTGTGGACTCGGTTCGTATCATTACCGACCGGGAGACAGGTCGCGCCCGCGGCTTTGGTTTCGTAGAGATGGCCGCCGATGAGGAGGCCGACAAGGCGATTGAAAAGTTCAACCAGCATGAGCTTGACGGCCGCCAACTGACGGTCAACGAGGCCCGACCACGACAGGATCGTGGCGGCGGCGGCGGCGGAGGTGGAGGCGGATTCCGCCGGAGCGAGCCTCGCTGGTAGTTTCATCGAGTGTTGCCCACGGCCTGAGTGCGTCGGTCTCGGACTGAGTTGCTCGAGAGGTTAAAAAAACCTAAAAATCGCAGCGTAACACCCACAATTGTGTGCTTTATATTGTAAAGTACTTGTCATTGTGTCAAAGTGTCACCAGCGTGCCAGGGCCTACACCCATTCCTAGCGGATGTATCCGGCGCTGCAGTAGATCGAAAAACACCGACCCGTCAACTGGAAATGGAGGAAGAATTCATGCTGGAAGCCACTCTCGACATCGCGAAAGTTCAATCGGCGTTCAAGGTTCATCATGAATCGATAACCGTTGAACCCCGGCAGAGCCCCGAGTTCATCGACATAACGGATCGGGTTGTCGAGGCGGTTCTCAATTCAGGAGTCCGGATGGGATGGGTCAACGTTCAGACCCGGCATACGACGACCGCCATCGTCGTGAACGAAAACGAACCGCTGCTGATGGAAGATGCCGAGACTTTTCTGGAGACCCTGGCTCCGGCTGAAGGTGAATACCGTCACAACGACACCTCGGTTCGCACGGTCAATCTCTTGCCTGAAGAGAGTCCAAACGGCCATTCCCACTGTCGCGCGATGGTGCTGGGCGCCTCTGAGACCGTGAACGTTGTGAACGGGGCACTCGATTTGGGTCGGTGGCAACGGATCTTCATGGTCGAACTGGACGGAAAACGCCCTCGGGAGGTCAGCTTGATGATCATCGGTAGCGGCGTCGAGGACTGAACTCGCCCCTGACACGCCAGCAGGCCGCTCCCCCCTGTTCCCTGGCGGTTGCGACGGCAATGGGCTACCGGCCGTCTTGCCATTCGTCTTGCCATTCATGAATACCGGTGGGCCAGGTCGACGTCCTTGCGCACCACCCACTCCGGCTGAGGGTGTTTCTCCCCTCCCTTCAAATCCCACCACAGGCAATCGGATTCAAGAATTTCGACTCGAACGGGTAACCTTCGGGACTGTTGCCGTGTCTAGATAGCTATGAACTGCCTATTACGTTCCATCCTGGCCACCGTTGTCCTTCTGGTCGGGCTGGTCCCGCCTCTCTATGCCCGCGAGCGGCAGTCTCCCTATCAGGGAGCGGAAATCGAGTTCTTCCTGAAATACGCCGAAGTCGTCGAGATCAAGGAGCTTGGACGAGGAATCACGAATCCAAAGAAAGTCACACTTGAACTCGACGGAGTTCGACGGCACGCGGTTTTCAAGGACATCGATCAGTTCAAACCGGGAGTAAGCGCCGTTGGTCAACGGTGGGAATTCGGATTCCAGGACAGTTATCAGACCGAAATAGCAGCCTATGAGATCGACAAGATGCTCGGCCTCGGAATGGTTCCGGCCACCGTGGAGCGTGTGATCGACAATAAGCGGGGTTCTCTTCAGGTCTGGGTGGATGTCCTGATGTCGGAAGCCGAACGGTTGGAGGATAAGGTCCTGCCTCCGGATCTCCTCGAGTGGAGCCGCATGACGAGCGACTACGCTCTCTTCGACAGCCTGATCGACAATGCCGATCGTCACCTGAACAACCTCCTTGTCACGGAGGAGTGGAAGATCGCCCTGATCGACCATTCGCGCTCGTTCCGTTGGAGTGGTGAGTTACGCGATCCCGTAAAACTGATGCGATTTTCGACTTCACTTCTCGAAGTGCTCGCCAAGCTTGATGCCGACCGAGTCTCCGAGCGAGTCGGAAAGTATCTCTCGCCCTATCAGATCAGGGGCTTGCTCAAGCGACGTGATCGGATCCTGGAGCGATCACGTGAGCAGGTCCTGGTACGGGGTGAATCGGTTGTCATGTATCCCTGATAGCACCCGGTCCGGTCAATCACCCCGACACTCCCTACTCGACGCCGAGGCGGTACTGGGAAATATGTCGGGGTGGCCGTCCCTGGCCACCCGCGGGACAGCCAGGACTCTCAAGACAACCCGCTCACCACATGGATCTTGATCCAACGTCGTTCAAGTGCACCTGCCGAACGACGCTCCGACACTCCTGTTCGATGCCGAATGCTTCCCATAAATGTGACGGAGTAACTTGAATCTTGGCGGTGTTTTCCGGCATCGTTCAACCTGGGACCATCTATGATCGCCGATCATTCGGGTGGCCGTAGAGTCCGCGGTCATGAAATTGGTTTCGTTTGAGATTCAGAAAGGCTTTTCTGTGAATAAATTGTCCCCTCCCGTTCTGATGTTGCGGTTTCTCCTGTTGTTGGTCCTGTCTTGCACAGCCGGGCAACTCAGCGCTCAAACCGGCTCTCTCACTGGTGTTTCCAGCCTGGGTCCGGGTGGTGGGGGTGGAATGTTTGCGGCCGCTTTCCACAACACCGATCCGAACATCATCCTGCTCGGCCAGGACATTGGCGGCATCGACAAGAGCACTGACGGCGGACAGACCTGGCGCCACGTCAACAGCGCCGGATTCGCGCGCACCGAACTTACCCTGAACGTGTTCGTCCTGGATCAATTGGTAGCGCATCCAACCGACAACAACCTGTTTTTCGCTGCTTCCAGCGCCGGTTTGTTCCGCTCGAGGGATGTGGGAGATACCTGGGAGATGGTGATTCCGGCTCCGGGTGCCACGCAGATCCAGTTTTCGTGGATTGCCTTTTCTCCCCTCGATCCCAACGTTGGTCTGGCAGGTACCGGTGGATGGCATGAGCCGGAGCCTGGTGATGGCATATACCGCACGACGGACGCGGGAACCACGTTTGCGAAGGTTTCGGCAACGGGTATTCCAGCCACCGCATCCATCACTTCCATTGCCTTCGATCCAGACGACGGCACGGTGTTTGCCTCGACGTCATCCGGCCTGTTCTAGTCGACCGACAACGGAGATTCCTTCTCGAAGCTGGCCTTCGCATTCCGGCATGATCAAGGCCAGTGGATCGGCATTGGCGGGTCGGCAACGAGCAAGATGTTCTGGTATGTCCTCTACACCGTCGGCACCGACGGGGACGTGTCCCCGCGATCCGCCGGAGTCTACCAGTCTACGGATGGCGTGAGTTGGACCGAGATTACCGGATACCCCACCATTAACGACGAGGAAAGCAATGAATTGATGCGACCGGTGGGGTCGAGCGTCGTTCCCGGCAGTGCTTCGGTCCTGCTGTTGAACCTCAGGACGGACGGAGGGGAAGGGGGACTTCACCGCTACGATGGGAGCTGGACCACTCTGTCGGACGCCTTTGTCGACAGCACGTGGTCGGCAGGTTCCGGGTTCTTCGGTACCGCTCCCGAATGCGTGGAGGTCGACAAATCGAACCCGTTGCGAATCATTTCCTGCAACGAGAAAGCGGTGTACATGACCCTTGACGGGGGCGTCACGTGGACCCAGATGTCTACGAGAAAGGTCGGGACGGATCGATGGACGGGCACCGGTACGGAAGTGGTTGCGGTTTACGACACGGCGTATTCCAACGGAGTTCTCTACGCGGGATTCGAGGACATCGGCTTCTGGCGCTCCGACGATCTCGGCGCGACTTGGAAGCAGTTGATGTGGCCTGGAGCCGTTCCGGACACGCTCCGGCCGGACGGGGCCACTGAAATCTACGTCCACCCCACCGATGCCGATCGTTTCTATGTCGCTCTGGGCAGTTTCTCGAACAACCTGCGGGAAGAAGTCCGTTCGGAGATCCAGAAATCGATCAACGGCGGAACCACGACGACCGATGTAACCCCACCTTCGACTGCGACGCTTCTGGGCAGGGGGGCACTGGCCGTGGTCTGGGGGGCGACCACAGCCGAGGATACGCTTTACGCCGCGTTTCATGGAGACACGATCTACAAGTCCACGGATGGGGGCAGTACATGGACCGAAATCTCAACCGGGTTTTCGGCCGACGACCTCAAGGTGATCTATCGCATTACGGTGGATCCGGCGAATCCCGAAGTTGTGTATGTGGGTCTGTTTACTTTCTTCAGTGAGTTCGCTTCTTCAGGTGGGCTCTACCGCAGCATCGACGGTGGATCCAACTGGACGCGTCTTGAGGCCTATCCCCATCAGGACGTCGTGACCCTTCGCTTCGCCGGCAGTCCGAGCCGGCTGTTCGTGGGTGGGTGGATCGAGGGCGACGGAGACCTGAGAGTTAGCGAGGACGGTCTGACGTTTACAAAGGTCCTGAGCCAGCCGTTCGTGACAGACCTGGCCGATGCTCCTGGCGCCCCGGGAACTATCTATGCGATGGCGAGTGCGACCTTCGTACGGGGGACAGGCCAGAATGCGGGCGTCTATCGATCGACCGACAACGGTACGACGTGGTCGCGCCTCGATGGAAACCTGCAGCTCACCAGAGTCTGGGACATCACGACCTTCCCGGACAATCCCGGCTCGTTGTTTCTTTCAAGCGACGGGGACGGGATTTTATCGGTCACTCTGGACGATGCCAGTGCAACGACAACGTCTTTTACGATCAGCGACCGGAGCGGTTCTTCGCTGGCAACTCCGGGCGGAGCCGGCAGCACGCTGGTCGGATATGCGAGGATCCAGCCACGATCGGGAAGCACGACGCCTTCAGGCGTTGCGATCTTCGGTTTCCGTGGGAACGGCGTTCTGGTTTCTGAAGCCGGCGTGCCGGCCTCGCCGCTTATTCAGAGTGGTCGTATCTATGCTGAGGTCGCCGGTGCGGTCAACACGGGCCTTGCCATCGCGAATCCGAACTCTGAATCCGCCGTCATTTCATTCTTTTGCACCGACAGCAACGGCGCCAACTTCGGTGCCGGTAGCCTCACGCTTGGCGCCAACGAACAGACGGCAAAGTTCCTGAGCGAAGAACCATTCAAGACGGACCTGGCAGTCAACGGCACGTTCACTTTCACGTCGTCGCTGCCGGTATCGGTAGTGGCACACCGCGGTCTGACCAACGAACGCTCGGATTTCCTGATCACCACCCTTCCTGTCGCCTCCTTGACCGCGTCAACGGCCGACACGATCTTCTTCCCGCACTTCGCCGATGGTGGCGGCTGGACGACCCAGGTGATCCTGGTCAACCCCTCGGACGCGACGATCACCGGGACGGTGCAGTTTCTCGGGCAGGGAAGCGGGACAATATCCGCCCAGCCGGTGAACCTGATGCTCACCGACGGGCAGATCGGTTCGGACTTCGCCTATTCAATCCCGGCCCGGAGTTCGCGTCGCCTCCAGACTTCAAGTCCGGCCACGGTCTCGGTCGGCTCGGTGAGAGTCGTCAAGGATGCCGGAACCGCGACCCCGTCCGGCGTGGGTATCTTTTCTCTCGCCAGTGGGGGAGTGACTGTCGCGGAGGCCGGTGTGCCGTCGCTGCCGACCAGTTCGGTGTTTCGCATGTATGCGGAGGTGTCCGGGACACCGGGAGCGGCCGGCTCACTGCGGTCGGGTGTGGCGATCGCCAACACGTCGTCGACGGCGACCACCGCCATTTTTGAACTCACAACGCTCGATGGGACGTCGACCGGACTGACGGCGTCCCAATCTGTTCCTCCCTCAGGACAGATCGCGACTTTCGTGGACGAGCTGTTCCCGACCTTGACGACGCCTTTCCAGGGGGTGCTTCGCATCTCGTCGACGGCGACGGCCGTTGCGGTCATTGGCTTGAGAGCGCGGACGAACGAGCGTGGGGATTTTCTCATCACGACAACGCCCCCTACCGACGAGACGGGCGCCACGTCGAGTGCAGAACTGTTGTTCCCGCACCTCGCCGATAGCGGTGGATGGAACACGCAGTTCATTCTGTTCAGCGGCGTGGCCGGGGGGACGTCGTCGGGAACGCTCGGTTTCTTCTCGCAGGCGGGATGGGCCCTGGGCCTGATCGTCCGATAACGCGAGGCGTATGGGTGTCGACAAGTGAGCCTGTTGCCGCTAGTCTTTGACGATGAAGACAATCACAAGGTTGTTCTTGCTGCTGCTCCTGGTGGTGTTGTTTGCCTCCCCGTCCTCCTTCGCCGAGGACGGATTCGGTGACACCAACTCGTCGCCTGCGGAAAGACGTTCGGTCGCTCGGCCACCGGAGGTGTCACTTGACGCCGCCGAAGCTGCCGCTCGTCGGCTTCCGCGCCTGTACAGTCTGCTCGTCGGTTGGCGTGGCGACCTTGTTCTGGAGCGTTACTACAACGGACGGGGTCCGACGCGGGTGGCAAACATCAAGTCGGCCTCGAAAACTGTTCTGTCCGCACTGGTCGGTATTGCGATCGACCGAGGCCTCATACAACACGTCAGACAACCTATTGGTGGCTTCTTTTCCGATATTCTCGGGGGCGAAGAGGATTCCCCTAAGCGCGAAATCACAATCGAAGACCTGTTGACCATGCGGTCGGGACTTCAGACAACGAGCAACCGTTACTACGGGGCCTGGGTCCAGAGCCGAAACTGGGTGGAATACGCCTTGAGCCGCCCGTTGCTCAGGCAGCCGGGTACACGCATGGATTACAGCACGGGCAACACGCACCTGCTGTCGGCGATACTGACGAAGCAGAGCGGTACGAGTACCTGGCAGTTTGCCAGGGAGTCACTCGCCGAACCGCTTGGCTTCAGCCTGGCCCGCTGGCCCCGGGATCCCCAGGGCCTCTACTTCGGCGGCAACGACATGGAGTTGACGCCAAGACAGATGGTGGCGTTTGGTGAAATGTACCTCAATCGCGGCCAGGCCAACGGTAAACAGATAGTGCCGGAGAGCTGGGTGGACGCTTCGCTTGCTCCCCGCACGCGATCCACTCGCGACAGCAGCAGACTCTACGGCTATGGGTGGTGGATTCGCCAGCTGGGTGGGCACCAGACCTACTACGCCTGGGGCTATGGCGGACAGTTCATTTTCCTCGTCCCCGATCTCGACCTCGTGGTTGTCACGACCTCATCGATCAACAACGGACGCGGTCGCCGAGGACACCTGGGCCGTGTGTATGACCTCGTTGCGCGGTTCGTGGTTGAGCCCATCGATGCGGCTTCCCGAAGTACGGGTGCGGGCGGTGAGCAACGCTGATTTGTAATCTGGTTTGAGGAGAGCAGCGCATGACGTCCAGCACGGAATTGACAAGGTTTGTTCGCGACGCCCTGACACGGGGCGTTCCTCGTAGCCAGGTCGAAGAGGTTCTGCTGGAAGCGGGATGGAGCAACGCGCAGGTCGGCGAAGCACTTGCCGCTTTCGCGGACGTCACCTTCCCGGTTCCGGTCCCCCGCCCGCGGCCGTCTACGGATGCCCGCGAGGCGTTCCTCTACGGTGTGCTCTTTGTGACAATGTTTGTGAGTGCATACAATCTAGGCGGGCTGGCCTTCGTCCTTGTCGATCGAGCCTTTCCACTCGAAACCGAAACAGTGACACCGTTGCGCGAAGCGATGCGATGGTCCGTGTCGATGCTGATCGTTGCCGTACCGGTCTTCCTTTTCCTCACCAGGCTGATCAACCGTGAGCTTCGTCTGGATCCCGGCAAACGGATTTCCGAGATGCGTCGGAAACTAACCTACCTGACGCTGTTCATAAGCGCCTTTGTCCTGATAGGTTCTTTTGCGGGGCTTGTTTACAGTTTTCTCGGGGATGAACTCACCACCCGGTTCATCCTGAAGACCGTCACCGCCGCCGGAATTGCAGGTGGCGTTTTCTGGTACTATCTGCGAGACATGCGGCCTCAAGCAACGAAGACCTGATCTTTTCCGAGGTCTGGTCAAGAAAGCAGGGGCTCATGGTCCGAGGTCCGAAGTCGGTGTCGTGAAACAGGGCGGTTAGCTCAGTTGGAAGAGCATTCGGTTTACACCCGAAAGGTCACAAGTTCGAGCCTTGTACCGCCCATTCTTTGTTATCACTTACTTATCAGCCACCGAGCAAGTGAAAAGGATGGGAATTGGCTCCATTTCTAACAGAAATCTAACAACTCCGGCGGGTTCGCTCGAATCGACGCGCTTGTCCTTCCGCCATCGGCGTAGATGGCCGCCTGATGCGACGAACACCAGGGGAGCCACATGAGCAGAGAATACGCAGATCAGGCGCTCGAAAAAGTTGCGCCCATAGTCTCACGCATCGCTGGAGAGTCCGACCGTGGAGCTGTCCTAGGAGCCTGCGCGGCAGAACGATAAGAACTCGGATTTATAGGGATTCGGGA
>CAZOZZ010000125.1:0-12657 GCA_964584435.1 uncultured Solibacteraceae bacterium
TATCTTCAATCTATTACCGTCCAATTCCGGTCCTTCTGCCGCGCAGACTCCTAGTGCCGCCTTTATCAGGCCATACGTTTCCGCGGTCGTGTCGTAGCGTCCACCGGACATCGACATCTGCATCGTGAGGACATTGTCCGTGTCGAATCCCGGTTCGATATCGCGCAGCTGACTGAAGCTGCGGAGCAGCAGTGCGGCTCCGATCAGCAGGACGAGCGACAAGGCAACTTCCGCCACGACGAGCGCGCCTCGTAACCGGTTTCCACCGACTCCCGTAGTCGTTCGCGTTCCGCTTTCGTGGAGCGTGTTGCTCAGGTTCTGTCGAGACACCTGGAAAGCCGGAACGATTCCAAACAGGAGGCCGGTCGCGAGGGCGATTCCCAGCGTAAACAGAAGGATGGTGGAGTCCATGCGAATCGCCATCAGCTCCGGCAAGTCTGTCGGACTGAACGATAACAGGGCTTTCAGTCCCCAGTAGGAAGCCACCAGCCCGAATGCGGCGCCCGTCGACGAAAGCAGCGTGGCCTCGGTCAGGAGTTGCCGGATCAGTCTCATCCGCGGGGCTCCCAATGCGGCCCTGACAGCAATTTCCTGGTTTCTCGATGCGGCGCGGGATAACAGGAGGTTGCCAACGTTGGCACACGCGATCAATAGCACGAATCCCACGGCGCCCATCAGTATGAGTAGCGCCGGTCGGATGTTCTGGACCAGACGGTCTCGATAGCCGAGAGCGACAATCGTCTCTCCTTCGGGCATCAGGTTCGGATACTCGGCGCGAACCTGTGCGGCCAGCGTTTCCAGGCCAGCGTTGACGCCGTCGGTGGTCAATCCCGATTTCATACGTCCGATCAGAGCGATCAGGTTGGCCTGGTCTTCGGAACTGGCGACGGGCTGTAGCGGCGTCCAGACGTCGGATTCGGGTGTGAACTGAAATTCAGGAGGCATGATACCGATCACGGAATGGGGCTTGTTCCCCAGACTGATGGTTTGTCCGACCAGGCTCGGGTCGGAGCCGAACCTGCGCTTCCAGAGACCGTCGCCGACGATCACTACAGGTGCTGCACCGGGCTGTCCTTCCTCCGGAACGAAGTTTCGTCCCATTGCCGGCGAGACACCGAGCACATCAAAGAGTTCCGCCGACACCCGGATTCCCCGGACTCGTTCGGGCTCACCTGCTCCAGTTAGATTCTGTCCCGCTCCGATTACATCGTATGCTCCGAGTTGATCGAACACCTGGTTGTGGTCCCGGTAGAAAACAAACTTCGTCATGGAGACCGACGAACTCGTACCACCGGAATCAAAGCCCCTCTCGACCGCCATCAGCCGGCCCGGATCCTTGTAAGGAAGCGGGCGCAGCATCACGGAGTTGACCACGCTGAAAATCGCAGTGTTGGCACCGATCCCAAGAGCCAGGGCAAGCACGGCGACAGCGGTGAAGCCGGGGTTCTTGATCATCATCCGGTAGGCATAGCGGATGTCTTGAAGCAGGGTCTTCATCATTTCCTCCAGTGATCAGTCATACGGAGGGAGATGGCCGGGTGTTCAGTCTTTCTTGGTGGGACCGCAGAATCCAAAGCGGCGGTGTCGGATACACCGCCGCTTCTCGTTATGGGAGTGGTTGTTTATCTGATGCGAATAGTGCCCGAGGAAGTCTTCAGTTCGATCAGTACCCCACCGCCGCGAACCTGTCCGCGAACCCGGTTCCGTCGGATCGAACCCTGCGTGGTGAGGGGATGATCGATGTCGATGTTTCCCGAGTTGGTTTCGGCTTCGAGATCGAAAGCGGCATCGGAGGGCAATCGAATCGTGATTCCGCCCGAACTGGCCGTGAGCCTCCAGTCGCCTGTGGCCTCCCCATCGACCTCGATGTCGCCGCTGCCGGTGCTCATGCGAAGCCCGCCGCGAACCCCGGCAGCCTCGATGTCGCCGCTGCCGGTGCTGATTTCGACATCGCCCGCTGTGGCCTGGTCGAGTTCGACGTTTCCGCTTCCCGTGTGTGCGTCGAAGGATCCGGCGATGCCCATCGCAATGATGTCGCCACTGCCGGTGCGGACCTCGACATCACCCCCGATGTCATCCAGGTCGATGTCGCCGCTACCGGTGTTGGCATCGATCGGGCCATCGACACCGATGATGCTGTGGTCTCCCGAACCGCTGTTGACGCTAACTTCGGTCTCACTGGGAACGACGATCTCGTAGCTGATCGAAACGTTGCGCATCAGCTCGCGGTCCCGGTCGCCCGTTCGTCCGATCTTGATTTCATTTCCGCTCTGTTCGATCGGTGGGTTGCCCTGAATGGTGTCAATCTTGCCCTGTGGGTCGTCTGCTCTCCGGTTCACTCGAATCGTGCCCGTAACCCGGACCGTACTGCCACTACCCGTGCGCACTGTTATGTCGCCCGATCCGGTTGACACTTGAAGGTCGACGGGTCCGTTGACGTCCAATGCCCGTTCAAATGTGCCTTCGGCTGCTGCCTGTAACGGGGCGATGGGAGCGCCAAAAGCGTTGGCCAGGAGCGCGACTCCGGCAATCGTGACGCCCAGCATCGTGGCGAATTGATATTTCATAGTCTTCTTTCCTCCAGGAACAAAGGGTTACCGACGAACAGATCGGCTGTTTCGATCTGGCGTACAAGAAAATAGAACCGCTGAATCCCAAAATGGTTACCAGAGAAAGAAACGAAATCTGTCCAGACTTTGTTCGAGCACGAGTTTGAACGTGACCAATTGGCACAATTGTGCCAATCGATTGGGCCCTGGAAGGCCTAAAGAAAGGGAGAACCTGCCGATGCGGACTCACACGCCAAATGTTTCAATATGTTCACCGGCCAGGGACGGCGGGACGCACCGATCTTAAGGATGAGCGCGGTGTTTTGAAAAGGGTTTGGGTTTTCGGGATGGTCAGCATTCGTGGAATGCGAAACTGCTACTTCCATCGCTTTACGTGAACCCGACCGATGTCGGAGGGTCATAAAGGGGTTGTCCTCCTGTCGATCTTCCGGCCAGACAGCGCGGGTGGGGGACCCGCGCTGTCGCTTTTCACTTTGCAGTGGTGGTGTGTGTTGACCAGCCCGGGCAATTGGCCCGAATCGAACGCCGGTACGAACGACAGCAGGTGAGAGGGTTGTCGAGGTACAGGCAAGGTCAGCCAGCCTTTCGCGGCGATCAAGCACACTATCAACGGATTCGTCTCGGCATACTCCTTGTGGGTATGCCGCCGTGTCGGCAGGCGTTGGGGAACGCTTTGCTTTTGCAGGTGTGGCCAGCTGCGGGCCACACCTGCTTGACACGGGTTTTCTGTCCCAGATGTCCGGGACCTTCGTACCCTGAACCGTTCTGGAGCTTCATAAGTTGACTGCCTCTACAAAGAACAAGGCAGATCAGGTTAGAGTTGAGGGCATGTCCTCGAGCGAACAACAGCCGGCCGAATCTCCTTCGCCTCTTCTTCGAATCCTTCTCGCCGAGGACAATCCCGTCAATCTGAAGCTGGCGAGGCTCCTGTTGAAGCGTTTTGGATATCGAGCCGACTGCGTGTCCAATGGTCAAGAGGCATTGGATATCATGGCCACAAAGGCGTACGACGTCGTCTTGATGGATGTTCAGATGACGGTGATGGATGGACTGGAAGCGACCCGGGAGATTCGCCGGCGCTGGCCGGGCGAGGATTGTCCATCTGTGATAGGCATGACGGCGAATGCCCTGACCGGTTTTCGTGAAACATGTATCGAAGCCGGGATGATCGATTACATCAGCAAGCCTGTGGAGCCTGACGAATTAAAGGCCGCCCTGCTTCGCGTTGCCGAAATCAGGGATCCCCGCGCTGTTCAGGATGCTCCGGAAACGGAGGTGTCTTCCGGCTCGCTTTCCGAGGAGCCTCCCGAGTTCTTCAAAGAAATGATCGAGCCGTTCGTCGTCGACACGACTCGTTCCCTGTACGAACTGCGGGAGCTGTTTGAACAAGGAAATGCGACCGGTGTCGGGCGCGTGGCCCACCGCCTAAAGGGCGGTTGCCAGATCGTTGGTGCCAGGGACATGGCTGTGGTCTGTGAAGAGTTGGAAGAAAAGGGATCATCAGGTTCCACCTCCGGAACGGAGGCCCTGATCATCCATCTTGAGGAACAGTTCCAACAGCTGAGATCTCAGTTATCCGAGTAACCCCGTCCGCAACACCTGGACCCGCAAGTAGGTGGGGCGGAAATCTACTGTAGGTGCGGTCTATGACCGCATGATGTGTGCGGTCATAGACCGCACCTACAGCCGGTCAATCCGCCTGTGCCCTGGCTTCCACCGGAGGTGCCAATCCCTGTTCCCGTCCCAGCTCAGCCGCAACCTTCGGCGCAGACCACAGTAGTGGAAGCAAGACCAGCGAGACGGGGACCGCGGTAACCACGATGAACGATTGCAAGGCCCCGATCCCTCCCTCACCCAACCGTATCAAGATCGCTGCCACCCCGCCCATCATCACTGCCCAGAACACGCGGACCCATGTCGGAGGCGTGTCGTTGCCGCTGACAGCCATGGCGATCGTGAAGGACATGGAGTCGCCCGTCGTTGCCAGGAAGACCACGATCAGAACGAGAAACGCCGGCACCAGCAGCGGTGCCAGAGGCAACTGCTGGACAATGGCGAGCATCGCGGCAGGCAAGCCCGCTTCGGCGAGCGGGCCGGAAATGACACCGGGTTGTTCGAGCTCGTAATAGATCCCGGACCCGCCGAGGATCGTGAACCAGAAATTTGTGACGATCGGCGCGATGACGGCGATGGCAATCAGGATCTCGCGGATGGTCCGACCCTTCGAGATGCGCGCGACGAACATCGCCGTCAGCGGACCATAGCCGAGGAACCAGCCTCCGAAGAAGATGCTCCAGGAGCCCAGCCATGCCGGGTCGCTACGGTTCGTGCTGATCGCGAAGAAGTTGTTCAGATATAGACCGAATGAAGTGAAGAACGAGTCGATAATGAACGAACCCGGTCCCGTGACCAGGATGATGGCCATCAGCACCAGGGCCAGCAGGACGTTGAAACGGCTCAGGATCTGGATGCCCCTGTTTATCCCCGTCACCGCCGAAATCGTGTAGATGCCGACCAACCCGGCTACGATCGTCAGTTGTGTGGCATACACGTTTGGGATTCCCACCAGCTGATCCAGCGAATAACTGAGCTGAAGGCCCAGGAATCCAATGGGGCCGATTGTTCCCGCCGCAACCGCCAGGATCGATGACGCATCAACAGCGGTTCCAATCCATCCGTGCATGGCCCGCTCTCCCAACACCGGGTAAAGCAGCGAGCGTGGCCTCAGGGGCAGGCCCTTGTGGTAATGCGTGTACATCGCGACGATCGAACCGAGTGTTCCGATAATCGCCCAGGACAGAAACCCCCAGTGGTGATGGGCCTGCGCAAGCGCCGGGCCCACGGCCCCAGCCGTGCCCGCTTCGACACCAGGAAACGATGGCGGTACGTCCGTGAAGTGGTACATCGGTTCCGCAAAGGAATAGAAAACGCCACCGCCGGCCAACAGCGTGCACATGATGATGGCAATCCAGCGGAACGTGCTCATCTCCGGCTGATCTGTTCCCCCGAGCCGTACGCGGCCATACCGGGAGAAGGCAAGTCCGATCGCGACACCGAGGGTCGCCAGAAGCAGAACCTGCCAGAACGGGCCGAAGTACTTGACGGAAAAGGCAAACGCGCCGTCGACCATGCCCGACACCATGTCGATGTTGATCAGGGACGCGACCAGGAACAGAAGGATCAGACCGCCGCTGACACCGAAGACGGGCCAATCCAGTTTCGACGGAGAAATGTGATGAGAAGTATCAACGGACTCTTTCATGTTTATTGATTCTCAGCCTGAAGCTCAATCCAGTCGTAGAGTACATCGGGAGGGTACCTGAAGACGTGTCCTTGACCCGGGACGATGGTGAGCTTGGGCTCGGCGCCGCCGAGCATCAGCAGATGGCGAGTGCGTTCGGACAAACGCACCCATTGTGTGTCGAGCTCTCCGACAAGCAGCCAAATCGGCTTCCCCCGGAGCATGTCCAGACTGCCCTCGGCCCCGAATGCGCCTGGAACGACAACGATGGATTGGAAACGTTCCGGCTGCATCCGGGCGACGAAGAAAGCGCCAAGACCGCCGTTGGATTGTCCGGCCAGAGTGACACGCTGCTTGTCGTAGTGCAGGTTTTCGTCCATCCAGGCGAAGACGGCGTTCAGGACGTCCGTGCCTTTCGTTTCGAGGCTGCGTCCCAGTATCGTTGGTGACACCATGATGTAGCCACGCCGGTCTCCTTCATCTTTCCAGTAGTTGTTCAGGATCGCGTCCACCATGCCCGGATCGCCCGGCCCCGGTGGTAGCGCGAAGATGACCGGGTAGGACTGCGACTCCACATAGACGGTGGGGACGATGACCGTCAACCGGAGGCTGAAACCGTCACCGTACGGGATGTTGTGATCCGTCCGCTTTCCCGCCCGGGCGTCGGGAGTTGCCCAGAGCCCCAGAAACAGAACCGCTCCTATCGAGACAATGTGCCTTTTCATAGCAAGAACCTCATTCGTGCCGAAGCGCCGCCATTGGGTCGACCTTAGTGGCGCCTCGCGCAGGCAGGTAACAAGCTAACACACCAACTGCGAGAAGGAGCGCCGCCCCAGAGCTGATTGTCGCCGATTGTCGCCGATTGTCGGGGGGGCTGTCGCCGTGACACCCCAGAGTTGATTCGAGAGTACACGAGTCAGAAAGAATGCACCAGACAGCCCCAGCGCCAGTCCGATGCCGATCAGTGAGGGCCCGTGCCGCAATACGGGGTTGCTGTTGGGCTAGCCATTCGCAGCGATTGCGATACTGGTCATTCGAAGGGTGTTACGGTTGCCTGGCTCTGGCCGAGTCCCCCGCAAACCGGATCGCAAGTTCGTACCCTTGAACCGTTAGCTACCCCTGGGAAAAAGGGCTTTCAAGCGATTTCAACCGGGGGTGCGTTCAAGATTGACGTCTCTTTCGATGTCTTGTAACCTCAGTAGGTTATCCTTCGTACCCATATACATTGAGGAGGCTTTTCCATATGGGCCGTTTGCTACCGATATTCGTTCTCATAATTACGTTTCCTGCCTTGATTCGGGGCTACCAGGACCCAGGTCTGGACGTTGGAGGGCCACCCTTCGAGGACGGCGACGAGTTGGCTCTGCTCGACCAGGTGAAACAGGTGCTAGAGCAGGCTTCGACTCCCTTGACCGAGGAGCAGGTCGCCGCGTTGCGTCCACTCGTCCAGGATCAAACCGGTGAGTCGGGCCCGTCTTCAGCCGAAATGGATGAAGGCCTCAGCGAGCGTGCGAAGGAAATCCTGACGCCCGAGCAGAGCGATGCATTGAAGAGGGCTGACGCGGGCCGGACGTTGCTGACCCAGGGCGTCGAAGGTCTCCGCACCGTTCTCGAAGCGGAGGGCGTGCCCCCTCTGACGTTCGACCAGGAAACCCAGGTTCAGAACGTTTACGAGCAGTACAGCCTTGAATACCAGCGCTTGCTCGAGGAAGATCGTGTCCAGCCCGGTTCCGTATCGACTGCGGTTCTGGCGTTGGAAGAGCAGTTGCTTCTGGCTGCCCTCAAGTTTCTGAACCCTGCGCAGCGCACGGCACTGACCGGCACCCTCATCGCCGAGGCAAACAGCGACCTGCCCGAGGACGAAGACGAGCTCCGGGAGTATCTGGGCGACCTCGTTAGTCCGGCAGGTGGCGGAGGCGGTGGTGGTGGCATGGGTGGTGGCATGGGTGGCCGCATGGGTGGCCGTGGTGGCCGCGGTGGCGGTGGTGGCGGAATCGTCGTCAACGGCTTCGGTGGCGGTCGCATGCCGAACCGTGAGGAGATCCAGGAGATCCGGATCAACGAGAATGCGTTCACTTCCGAGCAGAGTAATCAGAGTCGCGGTCGTACGGAGATCATCACACGCGGCGGAACCGGACGGTTCAACGGCGATGCCACATTCGAATTCGCGGATGAATCTCTCGATGCGCGAAATACATTCGCGTCATCCCGGCCCCCGTATCAGCAACGGGAGTTTAAAGCGAACGTCAGCGGCCCCATAATCCGGAACCGGTTGACCGTGACGTTCGGCCTCAGCAACGAAGTGAACGAGAACGGGAACACGTTGCGGGCCATCACGCCGACCGGTCTGATCGATGACGCCATCGTCAATCCAAACTTGAACCGGGGCTTTACGACGACCGCAACGGCCCAGCTTACAGAGAACAACAACCTCAGCTTCAGCTACAATTACGGGACCAACAGCAGGAAGAACAACGGAGTCGGAGGTTTCGGCCTTCCCGAACAGGGGTCGGACACCACCGGCGATAGCTTTAATTTCCAGCTGAAAGAAACAGCCGTTCTCTCGCGTTCCTTCAACAACGAAGTCCGCTTTCGTATCGAGGGTCGATCGAACGTGACCCGCCCGATCACCGCCGGGTTTAAGATTGACGTCGCCGATTCGTTCCGTGCCGGCGGAGGGAATCAGAACAACGAAAACGTCAACCGGTCATACGAGTTCGGCGACCTGCTCATGTACACGGGGCAGAAGGTCGCCCTGAAGATGGGTTTTGAGGGTGAACTGGAGAAAGACGAATCGATCTCGAAAAACAATTTCAACGGCACGTTCAGGTTCTCCCGTCTGGACTGCGATACCGATCCGGAGAATGAGGATCCCTGTGCCGGCGCCTTCTCGGCGGGCCGGCCAATCCAATATACCGTCAACCAGGGGGTTCCCGAGCTTGATACGAGCCAGTTCCAGTACTCGACTTTCTTCCAGAGCGACTTCCGGGTCGCAACCGGCCTGACGATGGGATTCGGTGTCCGTTACGAGAACCAGGGGAACCTTTCTGACAACAACAATCTGGATCCCCGATTTGGTTTCGCATACTCGATCGGACGCTCGACGGTGATTCGGGGTGGTACCGGGACTTTCCACCAGCGCTTCAACTTGTTTGCCGTCAGGGAATTGATTCGTCTTGACGGAACCAGGCAGAGGACCTTGAGGATCAGCGATCCGTCGTATCCCGATCCGTTTGTCGGTGGTGATGGTGGTGAAGTGAGCGTCCCATCGTCGGTCAGCGTGTCCGCGGAAGACCTTGCGGCGCCCTACACCTGGAACAACCAGGTGTCCATTGAGACGACCCTTTCCCAGGGACTGGTCCTGACGGGTTCCTACAGTTTTGTCCGGGGAATTCATCTTCACCGCACGCGTGACATAAACGGGCCGCGGGACATCACGTCGGAGATTCCACGGTCCTGTCAGCCGGGCCAACTTACCGCACCCGACGAGTTCGGCAATCCCGCAACCTGTCTCCGCCCGGACCCCACGCGCGGGAACATCAACATGTTGGAATCAGGGGGTGTGTCGAACAACCACAACCTGAGGTTCGGCTTCCGGCAGCGCTTCAGTGCCATCAACCTCAACGGTAACTATACGTTCAGTTCGAACTACAGCAACGTCAGTGGTGGTGGCGGCTTCGGCGGTTTCGGCGGTGGGGGAAGAAGCTTCGGCCCTGCAGACAACTATGATCTGGCTGGGGAGTGGGGACGTTTTGGAGCGGCGCACCGTTTCAACGCGTCGGCGAATCTCCGCCTGCCGTGGAACATCAATGCCAATACGAGCTTTCAGCTGAACAGCGGCAACCCGTACAGTCTTCGAACCGGTACGGACGATAACCATGACACGAACACGAACGACCGCCCGCCCGGAACACCTCGCAACTCCCTGACCGGCCCCGGTTTCTTTGAAATGGGTCTGAACCTTTCGAAGACCATTCAGTTGGTATCACCCGGAACCGAGACCCAGGGGCCAGCCGGCGGCTACTATGGCCGGCGCACCGGCATCCGAATGACGATCACCGCCAACGCCCAGAACCTGTTGAACAACGTCAACTTCCAGAGCTTCAGCGGCGTGCAGACATCATCGTTCTTCGGCAAGGCCACCCGCGCTCGCAACGCGAGGCAGATCCGGCTTACAGTAAGGTTCAACTTCTAAAGACCTTCCGGCAAGTCCTGATCAGGCCGGCGCCGCCTCACTCCCGGCCGGCGCCCCACCCTCATCGGCAAGTGAGGCCGTGGCGGCCAATCGTTCCTTGTAGGCCTTGTGGACCGCATCCCGGGTCTCAGTCGACAGCGCCATCAGGTCTTCCAGATTCCGCCGCCGGAGCCGTAGCATCGTGCAAGGCGCGGCGGCACGGACGGTGGCGGTTCGTGGGGATTCATCAAGCAGCGCGATCTCTCCAAAGAAACCGCCCGCACCGAGTATTGCCAGCAGTCGCGGTTCTTCGGTCCGCATTTCTTTCAGCACCTGCACGGTGCCGCGAGCGATAACGTACATCGACTCACCGGACTCGCCTTGCCGGACGATCTTGTCCCCTTCAGCAAACGATTCGGATTCGAGCATCTCCGCAATCTTTCCAATATCGATTTCTGTGCAGTGACCGAACAAGGGGATCTGGGCCAGAAGCGATACCGGGTCGAGCTGCAGCGTATCGACAGGGCGGGCGCGCAGCCGCTCGAACCCCTCCTCGATCTCCACTTTCTGCTCCATGTAGACTTTGTCGGGAACCAGGCCGAGTTCCCGCAGCATGTCCAGGGACGCTTCCTCACTGTGGAGGCAACTGCGCGCGAGCAGGAACTCCTGGGTGCGGTCGACATAATCGGGATAGTCGGTCGCCATGGCGGTCAACTCGCGCTGTGCCTTGTCGTGGCGGTTCTGATAGTAACGGCGGATGGGTTCGTATGCATCCTCATCAATCGAGCCTTCCTTGAGGAATCGATCCAGCAGTGCCACAACCGATCGTGCGGCAGAAGCCTCGGCGCAGTTTTCTTCGAAGTGGTTCGCGATCCGGCTGACCTTACGTCGCTGCAGGTACTTGCTGAAGATGCCGAGTTTATAGAGCAAGCGATCCAACGGGCTTTCCCTTGTGCTTGCCTCTTCGAAGTCGGTGCTCAACTCCCCGGACACCTTTACGCGGTCGGTTTGATAGTCCACGTCCTGGATCAGTTGCTTGTAGGCCTGCTCGGTGAGATTCCCTTCGTAAAACTCCTTCCAGTAGTGCCTCTTCTCTGCAGTCAACGCCTGGACGGCGACGACCCCGATCCGATCGCTTTCGCTCAGTTCGCCCTCTCCTGCCATGCCGGCCTCGCGTTCGGCCTCCAGGCGGGATTCTCCCGACAGGTATTCAGTCTGCACCCGTTGGACGATGTTCGGAGCGATAGCACGTTCTTCCGCGAACTTGGCGATGCGATTTCGTGTTTCACGCTTCAACATCTTGAGGCTTTCGAATCGCGCGAACAACTCGGCCGGCGAAAGCCGGTCCAGTCCGAGGATTCGCAACAGGCCTCCGATCGTCAGGGCGTTGACGAGCAGCGTGGCCATGACGACGCCCATCGCCGAGACGAGTATCAGGTCTCTCCAGGCAAAGTCATGTGGAAGGCTCAGGGCCAGGGCCAGGGCCAGCGCCCCCCTCAGGCCACCCCAGTACATGACCAGTTGGTAGCTTCGGCTGATCGGTTCGATCGTCCCCGTCGCGTTTACCAGGGGCACGGCCACTGCGATGCTCACCCCGCGCGCCAGGTAAACGATCGGAATCGCAAGAAGCATCGCGATGAGGAACTCCCGAATCAGATCGGGGCTCAGGGCGAGTCCGACGAGGACGAAGATCAGGGAGTTTGCGACGAACGCCAGGTATTCCCAGAACGAATGCATGAAGTGATTAACTGACGGAGAGATCTTCGTGCGTCCCCAGCCACTCAGGATTATTCCGGCAGTTGCGGTAGCCATCACTCCCGACACATGAAGGTAGTGCTCAGCGATGATGAACGACATGTAAGCGACGATGGTCGTGAGAGTGATCTCGACGAGTTTGTCGTCTCGAACGAACGAAATGACCTGGGCGAATGTGAATGCCAGAACCGCGCCGACAGCGATCCCCCCCAGAAAGACAAGAAGGAAGCTGCCCACAGCTGAAGCGACCGATACGCTCGCCACTGTTCCAACGGCGATGCCGAGCAGGACCCTGAAGAGCACACGATCGCCGTAGCGTCGTTCAAGAGGCTCTCACCTTCCACGAGGACCATCAAACGTTTGGGTGCGCCGAGTTCTTTGAACAACGCCACTACCGCGACCGGGTCGGTTGCCGAGATCAGCGCTCCGAACAGAAGCGCCGTCGCCAACGGGAGGCCCAGGGCCCAGGACCCGAGAAAACCGACGATAGCCGTGGAAAGCAGAAAAGCCGGTATCGCCAACGTCAAGATCGGGACGATGTTCCGAAACAAGATCTTGGAATCAAGGTTGAAGGAAGATTCAAACAGAAGCGTGGGAAGAAAGATGAAGAAGACGACTTCGGTTGAAATCTCCGATTCCAGAAAGCCGAAGCCTTCCCATTCGGAGAAAACCAGCCGAACCCCCATTCCAAACACGACCAGGAGGACGGTGTAGGGGAACCGTATCCGGTTGGCAACCAGCGAAATCAGTGACGCTGCGAAGAGCAGGCCGACCAGAAGGAGTACTGTTGTGACCAGGTCCAATTCCATGATTCGCGTCCTGCGGACAATTCAATTGTAGCCTGTTCAGGGGATTTGATAGGACTAGTACAGCACCCCTAAAGTTCCGGTACAGTCCATTAGTAGGACGCGACCAGG
>CAZOZZ010000126.1:0-12416 GCA_964584435.1 uncultured Solibacteraceae bacterium
CCTTCCTTCTCTCTTTCGTCTTATCTCAGATCTCTTGAGAAATGCGGGCTAGTGCCGTGTGGTGGAAGTCTGCGCTCGTCACGCTTTTGCTTGACAGACCCCACGGCCGCCTTCAACTTTAATAGTCACCAGTCACCAACGCTCCGAATGAGGTAAATAACGGTTTCGGGACGATTGTGACCATTAACCCGTGTCGAGCAGAGGAGGTCCGGAATGAAGTGGCGATCTTTATCCGTTGGTGCGCTCGGATGCCTGCTGGTCTTTGGACTGGCAACGTCTGTCCAGGCACAAGGGCAGGTCTTCAGCTCCGAGCACCTGGAGTACAGAGGTGTCACTGTTGCCGAAGGGTTCGATCACCCCTGGTCGATCGCATTCCTGCCGAACGGCGACATGCTGGTCACCGAACGCGCCGGACGCCTGAGGATCGTTCGCAACGGAGTCCTGCTGCCGGATCCGGTCGAGGGTATCCCCGAGGTCCGCGTCCGGGGGCAGGGCGGGCTCCTGGAGGTCTTGCCTCATCCCGACTTTGAATCCAACCGGCTTCTCTACCTCAGTTTTTCGAAACCTGACGAAGCGGGCGACGGGACAACGGCGATCGTTCGCGGCCGCCTCGAAGGAAATCGTCTGTCGGACGTGGAAGAGATCTTCGAGGCGCGGGCATGGAGCCGCAGCAGTATCCACTTCGGGTCCAAGCTTGTGTTCGACTCCGAGGGCTACCTGTTCATCACGGTGGGGGAAAGGGGAGCCACCCCGTCCTTACTTGAAGACCACCCCGCGCAGGACAGGAGCAACCACCAGGGAACGGTGATTCGCCTGCACGACGACGGGAGCATACCGGAAGACAATCCCTTCGTGGGCGAGTCCGGCATGCTACCGGAGATCTGGAGCTACGGGCATCGGAACCTGCAGGGTCTGGCCATCCACCCGGACACGGGCGATCTGTGGGAAACCGAGCAGGGACCGCAGGGTGGAGACGAGCTGAACGTGATTCGTCCGGGGAGCAACTACGGCTGGCCGGTTATCGGATACGGGGTAAACTACGGCCGGGACAGGATTCCCATACATGAAAGCACCCATCGGGAGGGCATGGAGCAACCCGTCCACTACTGGGTTCCTTCGATCGCAACCTCCGGGCTGATGTTCTACACGGGGGACCGGTTTGACGCGTGGAAAGGAAGTGTATTCGTCGGCGGTCTTGCGGGCCAGCAGATCGCTCGTCTCACGCTCGACGGGCAGCGGGTCGTTGCCGAAGAAACGCTTGTTGAAGGACTCGGGCGTATTCGCGATATCCGTCAGGGACCGGATGGCTACATCTATATTGCAATCGATGCCCGGCGCGGCGGACTCACCCCAGTCGTACGACTGGAACCGACAACGAGCGAAAACTGAGACTGTAGTTGCGGTTTATGACCGCACGCCTGGAGAGAGAACATGTGGTCTACTGTAGGTGCGGTCTATGACCGCACAGTCTCCGGGATAATGAGAATGTGCGCTCATAGAGCGCACCTACAGTCTCCGGAATGATAAACATGTGTGCTCATAGAGCGCACCTACAGTTCCTGCCAACTTTGAGGTTTAGCCGGTCGCGTGAGTGAAACAGAGCATTTCTTCGCTCCCTGTCCGCGTGGCCTCGAAGGCGCACTCGCCACGGAACTAGCGGCGCTCGATGCAAACAACGTCCGGGCGGTCCACGGTGGCGTCGAGTTCTCGGGCCCCTATCCGCTCTGCTACACCGTAAACCTCGAAAGCCGTATTGCAAGCCGGGTACTCTGGCGAATCGGCCACTCCAATTACGGCAGTGAGCAGGACATCTACAAGACCGCGAGCACACTGCCATGGCCGGACTGGTTCAGCCCCACGCGCAGCATCCGCGTCAATGTCGCCGCGATCAGAAGCCCGCTGAAGAGCCTGAATTTCGCCACGCTGAAGATCAAGGATGCGGTCTGCGATGTGTTTCGTGCGACGACCCGAACGCGACCTGACATAGACACGCGCAACCCCGATATACGTATCCATGCCTTCCTCACGGCGAGCGAATTAACGCTCTACCTCGACACGTCGGGCGATGCCCTGTTCAAACGGGGCTACCGTTCCGGAACCGGTGACGCCCCACTGCGTGAGAACCTTGCCGCAGGCATTTTGCGGCTCAGCGGTTGGGAGCCGGAAATCCCCCTGCTTGATCCGATGTGCGGTAGCGGCACTTTCCTGACCGAAGCCGCCATGCTCGCCAGTGACATGGCCCCCGGATCCAACCGTCGTTTCGGTTTTGAAAAGCTCAAACGCTTCGACCGCAAAGCCTGGCACGAACTTCGTCAGAGGGCCCTTGCCCGCAGAAAGGAAAAACCGGAAACAGTCATTTACGGAAGTGACCAGGATGGCCGTGCGATCAAACTGGCACGCACCAACCTCGCCGCACTCGGAATGGAACAACTGGTCCACCTCAAACGGGCCGATGTGCTCGAAATGCCGGCACCAGCTTCGGCCGGTATCATCGTCACGAACCCACCCTATGGCGTCCGAATGGACGAGCAGCAACTGGCGGAGTTCTATCCCAGACTCGGGGACGTTCTGAAGAAACAATACAGTGGCTGGAAGGCCTACATCTTCACCGCCGACTTGAGACTGGCAAAGTTGATCCGGCTGAGCGCATCGAAACGCACACCGCTGTTCAACGGCGCACTCGACTGCCGGCTCTTCGAATACAAGCTGGTGGCCGCGAGTAATCGTGATGCCAGACGAACCTGACAACCCGGAAACCCCTCCGCCCTCCCGTCTTTACCTCCCCAAACTCGAATCTCCCCCCGCGACGATACTCGAGTACGTAATAGCCCATTTCCCTCGGATACCCGCGGACACATGGCGTCAACGGGTCGAGCAGGGATCGGTCACAGCCGGCGACGGGAAGCCGTTCGATGAGGATTCTCCGTATCGCCACGGCATATTCGTCTTCTACAGGAAGGAAGTCCCATCGGAACCGGAGCCGGACGAGGAGGAATCGATCATTTTTAGAGATGTGGATATCCTGGTGGCCGACAAGCCGCACGGGATGCAGGTCACACCGGCAGGAAACCATGTTAATCGCAGTTTGCTGGTCCGCCTCCAAAGGAAGACCGGACTGACCGCGCTCGCCCCAATGCACCGCCTCGACCGGGAGACTGCAGGCGTTGTCCTGTTCAGCGTCAGACCGGCGACCCGGGGGCCGTATCACCGCCTCTTCGCCGAGGGGACCCTCGACCGGAACTACATGGCCGTGGCGAACGTTTCAGAGCCTCCCGATCGTCGCCGGTGGCGGGTCGAAAACAGGCTCGAGGAAGGAGACCCCTGGTTTCGCAGACGAATCGTAGATGGGCTGAAAAACGCCATCACCGAAATTGAGCTCCTCCAATTGCACGGAAGCGTGGGACTGTTCCGCATCCGGCCCAAAACCGGGAAGAAGCATCAGATCCGCGTCCACATGGCGTCGATCGGATTCCCGATCGTCGGCGACCCCTTCTATCCGGAGATCACGGACAAGCAGGATTCCGATCCTCCCCTCCAGCTTCTGGCGAACCGGCTCGCTTTCATCGATCCCTTGAGCGGGAAGTCACGGGCGTTCGTATCAAGCCGAAATCTACTCAGGGGATGGGAGTAGAGGTGCCCTCGGGCCCTCATCAATGCCAGACCTGGTCGCATTTATCCATCAATCCGGCCAGTGTTTGCTCCCCTCAATGACTGACGACGGCAACCGTACATCATCAAGGTGTCTGCCCGGATGGACAGGCAAGATCCGCCTCGAATTGTTCTCGACTACCGCTGCAACACGGACAGGTCGAGCACCTGTCCGGCCTGGTCCAGGAAGCTCAAGGTTCCAGCTGATGTCTGCCCTGCGGTACCGCTGAAAAGGACGAACTGCGTTGCCCATCCCCCTGAATCCGCAATGTGCGGAAAGTAGACATCTTCGCTGATCGCGGCAGCAAACTCATTGGATGGAGGGGTTGTCGTGATCATGAAATCGCCACGTTGATTGCGTCGTGCCCGGAGTCCGACAATCGCTACAGCCGAAGTTGACGTTACCCGCAAAACACCGGAATAATTCGCAGGCAGCGTCACCAGTTCGTCGAGGAAACGAGCAACCTGCCCTGAGGGCGGGATGGTCAGGTTCACCGCAGGCGCCACCGGCGTACCATCAAGGTCTGCAAACTCCAGAATCACTGTAGTCGATGTGCCTGAGGTGTCGGTGATTGCCAATCCACTCTGGACCGCACCGATTTGTCCCGGAGTTCCGGATGCCTCGACATAAACTCGAAATGCTGATCCTTCCGGCTGGGCAGGAACACCGGCTTCGGACACGGTAATCCCACCTGTGACGAAGGAGAACACACCGAGCCCTGAAGGACTCGTGCTTCCACCATCCGGTGTCACCCGAACCGATCCGACAGAGGTCGCCCCGGCTGGATTCGACGTCGTGAATCGTTGCGAACTGCGTGGAGATATCGAATACGAGTAGCTGGACTCGACTGATCGACCAACCAGTGTGAGTGTTACCGGGACGGCTGCTGTTGTGCCGCTGCCCTGGCCGAAAAACTCGACATTCCCCGTGATCGTCGAATCAGTTGGATTAACCAGAATGACCTGCGTCGTCCACCCCCCACCATCGGCAAAATGTGGAAAATAGATGATGTTCGTGGACGTTGACGACACAGGTGCGACGGGCAGAGTCGTAATCAGAAACTCAAACCGCTCGTTCGTAAATCCTCTGAGGGCAACAACCGAGATTGGAACCGACGACGTGAAGGTGAACGTACCCAACACGGACGATCCGGCCTTGAACGGATCCTGGTCCAGGAACTTCGCTGTCTGTTGGTTCGCTCCAAGCGTGAAGCTGCCACCACCGAAATCCGTCCCGGTCGCGTCGGTAAAAAGGAACGAGATTGTGGCCGCAACATCGTTGGGATTTGCGATCGCCAATCCCGTGTTCACGGGACCATTCACCTCTGCAAATATCCGGCCTGACTGAACGGGAGCAGTTGCCGGGACACTGGCCTCGGAAACCAGAACGCCATTCGATGTGAAGCCGAATATCGCCAGACCGGATGGTGTCGTCCCTGAATCGTCGGGACGGACACGTCCATAACCAACGGTCGTGGCTCCTGACGAGCCCTGGCTGGTTAGTGACGTTCCACCACGATCCGTTATCGAAAACGGCTCCGTGCCGACCGTCCGGGCTACTGTGAGCGCGATTGAGGTGGCGGTAGTGCGGGACTGGGCATCGGCGACGGTTATCGGGATTGCCCTGGTCCCCGCAGATGCCGATGCGGGAACAGTTACGAGGAGAGAGAAAGTATTGTCTCCGGAGGTGACATCGCCGTTCGTGCCATCGTCAAACAGGCTCTGTGACGTCGATCCTCCGATTGAAGATAGATCGGCACTGACGCTGATTCCGGTACTTGCCGGGTTGCCGCCCGGAGTGACGGTCACAGTCAACGACACGGGAGATCCGGCAGCGACAGAAGCTGGTGCTCCGGTCCCCGTTGCGGACAGGTCGGTCACGACAAGTTCAACCTCGTTCAGAAACACCAGGTTTCCAGCCAGAACGGGGACATCGGCGCCGTTCAAACCGGCCAGTGGCAACGCAACGATCGCATCCACGACGGTCATGTCGATGACTCTTCCAAAGACGGTAAACCCACCGTTCTGACCATCGAGATTGGCAGAATTGTCAGCAAGATTGACAAACCACTGGCTGGTTGCACTGTTGGGATCCCCGCCGAGTTTGGCCATCGCGACGGTGCCGCGCGTATTAGAGATACTGAACTCATTTACGATCGGCGGATCCGTAGCAATCCCCACGACCTGATTGTTGTCCACCCGAAAGCCACCGCCTTGCAGGACAAAACCACTGACCAGACGATGGAAGTACGTTCCGTCATAGTCCCCATCCCCGACATACTGCAAGAAGTTCGCCACGGTTACCGGCGCCGTCTCGGGAAAAAGCTCTATGGAAAAACTGCCCAGGCCAGTGTCGACCCGTACGATAGGATTCGTCGTCGCACCCGACTGTGCGTGGACACGAAGTACCTCGTCAAACCACTCGCCTGGATTAAAGGAGAGCAGAACGAATGCGGCAACAGCGAATGCACCGGTTCGGGCAAGACTGCGTTTGATCATTCCTTTTTTGTAACACATTAGCGTTCCGTTACTCCCGATGGAATCAGGCACACACTTCGTATACATAATCCAAGTGCAAAGCAAAGGTCATCACCATCGTACGAATACGCAGTTCGCTCGACAGTTCCCAGGGTTAGACCGGGAGAGAAGGATTTAGATGAGCGTTCGTGAGACTATCAGGAAAGGACGGCTCCGGGAATGAGGGTTCTGGTCGAAACGGGCGTGTGGTCGCTGGGCGCCGACGTGTAGGGTCCGAAGAGCGCGGGACATCGCACCCTATCGCACTTCGAAATCCTACCGGCCGAGACGCCTGCGACGCGGCCCGAAGCTACGGCCGCGGTTCGAACGAAAGGCCGGCTTCTTGGCATTTCCCGCCGCTTCATCGTCTACACCGTAGAGCGTCGCAATCGCATTGGAATGGAAACGATGGCGTGAGACTTTCTCGATCGGGTAACCGGTCAGGCTTTCGATGTTTTTGAGCAGCGCCACTTCTTCGACGTCACAGAACGACAAGGCCATGCCCCTTGCGCCGGCCCGGGCTGTTCTCCCGATCCGATGAACGTAACCCTCCGCATCATTCGGCATCTCGTAATTGATGACGTGAGTGATCCCTTCGACGTCGATGCCCCGGGCCACGATGTCGGTGGCCACCAGAACCCTCAACTTGCCCGTATCGAATGCCGCAAGGGCCCGCTGCCGGGCCTTCTGAGTCTTGTTGGAATGGATGGCATCCGCCTGGATTCCCTTTCTCATGAGATGATCCACGACACGATCGGCGCGGTGCTTGGTCCGTGTGAAAACCAGTGCGCGCTTCATCTTCGGTAGCCCCAAGAGACCGGTGAGCAGATCGAGTTTGTCGCCTCTCGACACGAAGAGTGCTCGCTGGATCATCTCCTGGGGTACGGACGCCGGCGGCGCCACCGCCACGCGGGCCGGTTCCCACAACATGTCGGCGGCCAGCGATGCGACCTCCGGGGGGAGCGTGGCCGAGAAGAACATCGTCTGCCGCTCTCTTGGCAATCGGTCGGTTATGCGGCGAACGTCATAGATGAAGCCCATGTCGAGCATCCGATCCGCTTCGTCGAGAACGAACATTTCGACCTTCTCGAACGACACATATCCCTGTTCCATCAGGTCGAGCAGGCGTCCGGGGGTCGCGACGAGAATATCCGGGTTCTTCTTGAGGGATTGAATCTGCGGCCCGTAGGGGACACCGCCGAGCACGACTGTCGTCCGCATCTTCAGGTAGCGGCCGTATGCGCGGAAGCTTTCATCGACCTGGAGTGCGAGCTCGCGTGTCGGCGTCAGGACAACGGCGCGCAGGCCTTTCGAGTCGGGATCCTCGGCCAGCAGTTCGAGAATCGGCACCGCGAACGCCGCAGTCTTACCGGTACCTGTCTGCGCACTTGCCAGCAGGTCGCGGCCTTCGAGCAGCGCGGGGATCGCAGCCTTCTGGATGGGCGTTGGCTTTGTGTATCCCTCTTTGCTGATGGCACGAAGGATGGGTTTGCTTAGTGAGAGGTCTTCGAAGCGGTCATTCTGCATGTTAATCCTGTAATTTTAAGCCGAGATATCAGCACGGTCCCGGTGTTCTCAAAACAGGTTTGAAAGCCGAGGATAGGCGCGGTAGATCGTCGGAGGGTAACTCGAGTAGTTACGAAATAACTCAATGTCTACATCATAACAGCTAAACCGCAGATAGTGCGTGTTTGAAATGGAAACGGAGGAGGCGTGACGAGCAATCGGACCCCCACCGAAGGTAAGGAGAACAGGGTGCCGGGGAGCTTCGCATGCGGCCCTTCGTGACGGCGGCGTATAATTGGAGTGAGCGGGGGCATAACGAGCCGCGGGAAGGAGATCGCAACCAGGCAACAGGACGCTCGTCGAAAAAACGGCCGCCTTCAGGAACCAGTAACCGGAATGTGAGCAGGATGCCTGGAATCGACAACTTGAAGCGGACGCAAGTCAGGCCCTTGGAAAGAGGCGGCCTACCCTGAGGGGTAGCCGATGCGATTGACACAGCGCGCTTTGTTCATGCTGGCGTTACTGGCTGTTTGCCTGCCTGCCACGTCGCAAAGCACGACGCCGGTCACTGTCCTGGATCTGGGCGGCTTCGTCCGTACCACCTCAGGAGCTCCGGAATCCGCAAGTACCGGTTATGGGCGTCTTGACTCGCAGGACGGAAACTCGGTGCCGTCGGGAATGGCGATTTTCGCGTTCCGGCAGAACGGAGTACTGGTGACCGAGGCCGCAGTACCGGCCTCTCCGCTGATCCAGGGCGGGAGAATCTACGCCGAGATCCAGGGGGCGGTCCGGACCGGGCTCGCGATAGCAAACCCCAACCCCCAGACAGTCACGATCTCCTTCTTCTTCACTGACCAAAACGGCGCCAGATTTGGCGAAAGCAGCACGACGATCCCGGCGAACGGCCAGATCGCACGGTTTCTGGATGAGGCCCCCTTCAACGGCGGATCAACCATCACGGGGACATTCACGTTCACATCGTCTCTGCCGGTCGGGGCGACTGCACTGCGCGGGTTTGTCAACGAACGGTCCGATTTTCTACTGACAACTCTTCCGGTCGCCGATCTGGCCTCACCCACAACCGCAGACATCGTCTTCCCCCACTTTGCAGATGGCGGAGGCTGGACCACGCAGGTCGTTCTCGTCAACCCGAGCGATTTTCCACTGGAAGGTACGATCAAGTTTTCGGATTCTGTCACAACTTCAAGCTTCCCGAACTCGATCAGCACAACTGTCGCGCTGAACACCTTCTCCTATTCGATCCCACCAAGAAGCGCGCGCAAACTGATAAGCGGAGGACTGGGATTACCTCCCCGTACCGGGTGGGTGAGCATCAAGCCTCGAGTCGGGAGCTTCACGCCATCCAGCGTCGTGATCTTTTCGTTCCGCCAGGAGGGCATAACCGTTACGGAAGCCGGTGTACCACCTGTGGCCGGGGGCAAGGCTTTTCGCCTTTATGCCGAGGCATCCGGCGATTTTGAAGCCCAGGCGATCGGTTCGATCGAGAGCGGCCTGGTGGTTTCGAACGCAGGAACAAGCACGGCAACCGTGGATCTGGCGTTGACGACGCTTACAGGCGAGCCTACCGGACTCAGTGCCCAGATCAGTGTTCTGCCCAACGGCCAGGTGGCCAGGTTTCTCAAGCAGATCGATGGCTTCGAGGGCCTGCCGGTGCCGTTCCAGGGAATCCTTCGAATAACGACGAGTGCAACGGCGGGAGTTACCGTGGCGGGTCTTCGCGGGCGATACAATGAAAGGAAGGACTTTCTGATCGCCACGACCAGCCCAGTCGACGAGAACGCATCGCCCGTGGGCACGGAGTTGGTTTTTCCGCACTTGGCGGACGGTGGTGGTTTCACAACGCAACTTATCCTGTTCGACGGCGGCGGCACGGCTGCCACCACGGGAAACCTCAGCTTTTCTACGCCTGCGGGTACCAGCCTGGACGTAAGGCTCCTTGGCGACGATCTAACCCCAGCGGCCCTGGCATTGACACAGCTTTCGGCAACGCCGGGAGACGTCGTCGTTCTACGCGCCGACGATCTGGATCCGGCCGTCGCGACGTTTGCAACGTTTGAATTTGGGACGGACCGGTCGATCGATGTTCCCGTCCGGTCCGTGAATGGAAACGACGTTGAGGTTGCGGTACCGTTCTTCATTGACCCGGAGTCGCTGGAGCTGCCCTCCTCGGTAGGGGACCCGGGACAGATCACCCTGCAAGTTCTGGATCAATTGCTGTCTCTAGTGGGGCAGGCACCGACCCAATGGGCTCGCATCGAGGAGGCCGCCGCCGGTGGGCTCGACGCTGCCTCGGTTGTGGCAGCCCTCGAAACTACCCAGTCGGACCTGCTCGCCCTCAGGCAACAGGTCGCCCAGGTCGTGGCCGGCCAAACCCAGCGCGTCACCCTCAGCAGCGGGGGTGTGGGAAATGTGGTTATCGACAGGGACGTCCTGGCCCTGATGGACCGGATCTTTGTGGCATACGCCAGTGACATGCTGAGCAACTCCGCTCTGGAGACCGCTCAACAGGCGAAACCAGCGGGATCCGGCTTTGGACTCTTCTGGCACGGCATCACGGTAAGCATCGACGAAACGAGCAAGGAGCTTCTCGACGGGGTCCGGGATTTTACGACGCTGAGCGGCATCATGCTTGGGGTCCTGGCTCTCGCAGCGGTTGTCGGAGGTAGCGCGGCGTTGGTCACTTTTGCGACGATCGCCGCGCCCGTCATTCTGATCGCCAGCATCGCAGCCGGCGGCGCTTACGTATATCACCAGGAAACCCAGACCGATCGGATTCTCGGAGACCGTTTCGCGGACTTTGATCCTTGCGATGTCGACTTCACGCCCATCGGACAACTAGCTGCTGAGGGTGCCATCAGCCTCGCGCTCAACAAAGCGGCCAGCGTGGGAACGACGCAGCTCATGTCCCGCTTTGGCTACGCGGACGCGTTCATAAAGGTCATCGACGAAGCCCGAGGTGCGCTGCTCGCGGTCGCTCCGAATCCGATTGCCGAAACGGGACCGGGGACGTTGCTCGCCGACAAAACGAAGTGTCTGGAAATCGTCACCGCGGTTCGAAACAAACCACCGCCCGACACCGGGGACCCGCCCGACACCACGGACCCGCCCGACACAGATCCGCCCGACACCACGGATCCGCCCGATCCACCGGACACCACGGATCCCCCAGATCCACCGGACACATTCCCGGGTCCGGTAGAAACCGTCCAGGTTTTCTCGAACCCCGACCTGACGGGATTCCTTTCACCCGGTACCAGGGTTCAGTTCTCGGCGGTTGCGCGGGATGCGAACGGGACTGTCGTCGGATGTACGCCTCAATTCGCCGTTTCAAATCCGATTGGAAGCAACGTCGCCACTATCGACGCCACGGGTCTCTTAATCATGGGGCCCGACCAGGGAGCTGTCAGCGTCACGGCAACGTGCAACGGGGTGACCAACGCCAATCCAATCCTTGTGAGCGGCTCCGGATCGGGACCGCCGGACACTCCTTCGGCCTCCCCATTCGATGGTGTCTACATCGGAACTTATGTCGGAACCGGTGCTGGGTGTTCCACCTGTGACACGTTCCCCGTAGACGGACCGGTACAGTTTACTGTTGCCAACGGCGGCATCGCAGTCAACGGAGGCGGCACTGGAGTAGTTGGAGCCCTGGGATCGACAAATTTTTCGACTTCAGGCTCAGCATTTGGTGGCTTGTGTACGTACACCGGGAATTTCTCACTCGGTACAGGGGGCAGCGCCTCAGCTAACGGAAACTGGTCCTGCAGCCTTGGACCCACGCGCGGATCCGGAACCTGGAACGCAACGAAGCAGTAAGCGTGCCGACGGTCGCGAACCGGCGATCGCTCTGGAACCCCCATGGAACGGGGATTTCGGGCCTTCCCTGCAATCCGCATCAACGCGGCTTTGATAAGTAGAAATCGGTAATGGAAAAAGGGTTGGTTCAGCGAGCCCTTGCGATGGTCTTCGAATCACTTCTCGGGGATGGTATCAACCGTGTCGTTACACGTGGGGCAGAACACACGAGTACTGCCGTCCTGGGAAAGCTTCAAGGCCGTGTTACAGACGGAGCACTTGACGCTCAGCTTGTCCTGCGCTATCAGGAACACATCCACGATGGACGTAAGAACCAGCGAAATGATTGTGATCGGAATGATACCGAACGTTCCGGGCCAATCTCCGGTGATAAGCATGTAGCTCAAGAAAACCGGAACCACAACGAACCAGAACGTCTTTGACACCCTTCACCTCCTCGCTTGTCCATGGCCGGTGCGCTGTCGGCAAGGCATTGCTCACCGAGAGGCGTTCCTTCCTGGTCAGGTTCGTGACCCGAACTGTGCAGCATCGAGCCCACGAATGGGCAGGAACACGAACGGAAGCTGGTTCGCGATCGTTGCCGCAAGGACCAGGATCAAGAACCATGCCGCCTAAACGATACCACGCCGCAGTTGAATGTAACCCCGAGCTATGCCCCGACCTGTTGGCCGCGACACAAATAGCGGCTTTCGACCGAGAAGCGGTCATCACAATCTGTAATGACCACTCGATTTTTCTGCATCACGCAACTGCATTCGCCAGCCATTGCTGGAATACCAGTGTGAGCGAAGCGACAAGTACGTCAGCAGTTTCGTAGACACGTCAGCTTCGAGCACGTTAGTGCAACCTCAGGACCGCCACCAAGAGGATGAATGGTGATTTGAACGTCGCTTCATGCAATTGGAAGG
>CAZOZZ010000127.1:0-12214 GCA_964584435.1 uncultured Solibacteraceae bacterium
ATGCCCAATCAAATACTTATGAGAAGCTCATCCTTCAACGTCCGGACAGTAGTGACCGATAGCATGTGTCTCGGTTGTCGGATAGCCGGCGGGGAGCTTCGTCCCGAAAGTGTAACGGTAAAGGCCGTCACTCAGTTGCGTGTAGCTACCACCGCTGTCCGATGAAGCCTGAATCGCGGTCACGCCCGTACTGGTTCCCGTCTGAAGACGTGTCGTGTAGGCCACATAAGTGGCATCTTCTGACGGCAGGTGAGCTGCGATGAAACTCAAGCTGACCGCACCCGGTGAAAATACTCCGTTGCGATCCAGGGGAAGTCCGACGTTATCCGCGATCTTAATGTCGACCGTAAGAGTGCCGTCGGCGCCGATCCCGGGGTTTTCGAGCTTTGCCGTGAGACCCGGCCGGACGAAGTCCACCAACAGGGGGCTCATGTAGAATTCGAGATCGTGGCTCGTGACGAGAGCGAGCTTCTTGCCACCCTTTTCCTGCCCGGCGTCGATGCTCGTGCCGAATGCCAGCAGAGCGAGGGCGGTGACCAGGACCAGCCAGGTGTACTTCGCGTGTGTGCCCCTCATCATGTCTTCTCCTTAGTCAGTGGTGGCCCGTGGGGGCCACTGGACGCTTACTCAAATACCGCGTTCACAGCACTCGGGTCGTGGAATCGAGCTATTGCCGAGCCTCCTCTCTGATTTCGCGGTCTGCCTCTTTCGAACCTGTCAGTATCCGGCCATCGTGACGGCGCGTCAAGATCCGCAGATCGCCAGGAGATAGGACTTGCTCAGCATCGAACTCGTCTCCCTCCGATAGCAGTCGTGCACGCCCGGGTCCAAGCTGCCACGTGTGTTGCGGCAACGGACCGGTGTGCTGATCGACGTATGTGTCTGGGTTTACAAGAGAAGTCAGGAATGGCTACCATCCCGATGGCTCCGCCGGCTGGCCTCTATCCAATGCGAACAAGACACCCGGAGACAGTTGGTCAGTGCCAGTTTGGATGATCCCGGGTAACGTGTGACCAAATGTCAGACCGTCTGGTCCGGCAATGATGCTTAACTGTCACAGGGGCAGATCCCCATGGTCGATTTGTCACTTCGAGGTCGCCGTCGGTCTTCTTTCCAGATTGCCGACCAACATTTGTCCTTTAGATTGAACGGTCCAACTGTCTGCCGAAAAGCACCCCCAAGACCTTCGTGCCGCCCGCTGTTTGGGGTCGCAATTGCAGGTTATGTTTGCTCGGCCACGATTCTGTGGGAGCAGAGAGGAGATTTCGAAATGACAAAGCGAATCCGGGTTATCCTGCTGGTTGCCGCCATCGGAACAGCTTTGACAGCCGTGCCGTCGATGGCGACGAAGGACATGGCGAAGAAAGAAAAGAAGTCCTGCGTCACCTGTCACGTCAAGACGGGATCGGAAGAGCTCAACGAGGCCGGCAAGTACTACAAGGAAAAAGGAACGCTGGTAGGCTACGAGAAGAAAAAGACGCCGTAGCCCACTCTTCGTACCGTCGAGATGACAACTATGAAAGGAAGGGGATTGCGAGGGGGCGGTGGGCCCAACGCTAAGCCGAGTGCGTGGGGGGACCGTCCCGGCGTAGTAGTTCCCGACGACCTCCGCAGTGCGAAGAACGCAGGAGTACTCATGAAAGGAAGGGGATTGCGGGGGGACGGTGGGCCCGACGCTAAAATGCCGCAGTGCAGAATCTAAGGAGCACGGCGGCCGCTGTCGTGGGGGCTGCCTGTTTTTTCATCTTTGGAAATTTCTGGGTGCTGTTTTCCGCACCCATGTTCACGCAGTATTTTTACGACACCCGTCTCGTCGCCCTCGCCCATGTGTTTACCCTTGGCTGGGTGACACTGATGATTTTTGGCGTCATCACCCAGTTCTATCCCCTTGCGTTCGGGGGGACTGCCTTCCGGACCCATCTGGTTGTTCCCGCCCTGACTTTCCTTATTAGTGGCGTTTCGGGAATGGTGGCTGGATTCGCATTGGGCCATCTTCAGGTGGCCGCCATAGGCACGGTACTCATCTTCCTCGGGGTCTGGATCTTCATCGTCGCCATTTTTGAATCTATCCGGAAGTCCGACCTCGAATTACCTCACCTGCACATCGCGGCCTCCTTCATTTATCTGGGTATGGCGGCGGTATTGGGCATGTGGATGGGGCTGGCCAAAGGCTTCGAGCAGCCCCTTCCGGCCGTGCTGGAGCGGACGTTATTCGCCCACTTGCATCTGGCGGGCCTCGGATGGACGGGGTTGGTGATCATCGGCGTGCTCTCGCGACTGTTTCCCCAACCGCACCTCGACCATCCGTTTCAGGCGAGGGTGCGCTTTGTCCTGATCAACGTCGGTCTTGTTGGTCTTGTGGCGGCGCTACTGTTTGGCGGGCCACACCGAATTTTCGGTCTGGCCGTGGGTGTGGCAGTCCTGTGGTATTCGGCTGCGTTCCTTCCCGTCCTCTGGCGCTTCCGGCACGGGAGTGAATACTCGACCTATTTTCTGGTAGTTTCCTGGCTCTCATGCGCGACCTGTGCGTCGATCGGGTTGTGGTTGCTCGGCCGCGACAGTGCCCCAACGTTGTTCGAGCAGAGCATGCAGTTGGTCTACGGCTTTGTTTACGTATTCGGCTGGCTGACGTTGATGATCGTGGGAATGCTGTTCCGGATGCTCCCGAGTCATCTGTCAAAGTTCCTGACCCACCGGGGTGTCTCGATGCCGCTCAGTCTTCGGGAGCAGTTCGACCCCCGTCTGCAGGCGGTCGCCTGGACCTTGATGGTTGGTGGCCTCATCGTTTCGGTTCTGGCCATCGCAAGTGCCGACGTGACTTTCTTCCGTCTGGGATGGGTGGTCTGGATGTGTGGCGTCGGTGGGTTTGGCGGCTGTATCCTCAAATTGGGGCTGAAAACTCGTCGGCTCCTTGGAACAGCCGGGCCGACTGAGGGAGAACGTTTTCAACCCCTCTAGCTCTTCATTCTTGCCGGGACCGCCAGAACCGGACACGTGGCAGTTCGTATCAAACGTTCCGCGGTGGCGCCCATCATGGCCCGGTCGACCATTCCCTTACCGGGTATGTTCATTACGAGCAAATCGACGCGGCTCTTGTCGACGAGATCGAGGATTCGCTCGAACGGTGTGCCCACTTCGACTTTCGCCTGCACCTGGCACCAGTCTCGCGCTTCGTCCGGAACCAGGGCGCTTAGATGATCTTCAAGCACCTGGGCCAGGGATTCCACTGATTCGGCGTGCGCGGGCGGTTGCCGGACGATGTGAAGGAGGGTGACTTCGGCCGGTGCCTCCTGGGCGATCGCCAGCGCGTAATCCATCGCTTCACTCGTGCCTTCGGAGAAGTCCGTCGTTACGACGATTTTCTCCACTTCCGGGGGCACACGTATGGGGCCTTCCGAATCCGACAGCACCAAGACCGGAACGGGGGAATGGCGCAGCAATCGTTCGGTGACGGACCCGAGAAACCACCGCTCGAAACCACGTCTGCCGTGCGTTCCCATGATGACGATGTCGGCGTTGCTTTCGGCGATTGCCACCTTGAGTTCACCGTCAATGTCTCCTGTCCGGACATTCGTGATCACTTCAATTCCGGACGATCGTGCCTGCTTACCCATCTTCTCTACGCTTTTCTGTGCCTGCTCTTCGAAACTGCGGACCAGATCCGCCGTGTTGATCGAGAACTCGTATGAGGTCGGCAGGACGGGCGAAACCACATGGAGAATGTGTAGAGTTGCCTCGTAGTTCCGTGCCAGCGCTATGGAGTACTCCAGCGCTCGATGTGATGCAGGGAAGAAGTCGATCGGACAGAACACGTTTTGAATTTTGACCATGGTTGCCTCCTCGAGCCTTCGGCCGTCGTCGCATGTTCATTTGAACAGCAGAAGTCACTTTCAGTCCAATAAAAGGTCTGCATTTCCGAGGCCTTTTGGCGAAGACTGAGAACTCGATGCCAGGTCTTCGGAACTCATGCCATGATTGGTCGGACATCCTGTCCCACGTCTGTTTGCCGGAAAATGCCTGTTGTGTCACCGAGTCAAAAACAGGCTCTTATTCCCGTTTTTCGGATGCTGGCAACTCGCTGGTAGCAAGGGTATTCGGTCCGTTTCAGCAAATGGCACGAGGGGTGCACTTTTTATTTTTCGGACATCGTTGTGCAAAGGAGGTTCTCATGAAAGCGCTAATGTTTCGAGGGATTATCGCAGCGGTGCTGATGTTGTTCGTGGCGACACCGGCTTTGCAGGCAGACACGGTAAAGATGAAGAACGGTGACTTCTTTGAAGGTGTCATCAAGATGATTGAAGACGGCGAGGTACTGATCGAGATTAATAAGCAGATGATGACCTTCGATATCCTCAAGGTCGATTCGATTAATTTCGATACACCTCACCTGGTTTCGACGGGAACAGACGTGGCGATGGATCACTTTCTGTCCGACATGGAGGCTCAGGAGGTTGTCGAAAGTTTTGCGGAACTCGAGGAGACCGCAAGCGAGTTACGTACCCTGATGACGCAGATCGAAGGATACTGGGAGGCAAAACAGCCGATCGAATCGGATGAAACCGCAGCCTGGAACGCGGCTAGAGATCGCTTTCGGCGCCCGCTCAGCCGATATCAGGAACTGCTCAACGACCTCTATTTCCACGTATTGGCACGTGTTGACGAGTACAACGCCTTTGCCCACGACGCAGGAGATCTCTACGTCGGTGTGAAAGGGATCTTCAAGGTCGGCTCTCCGCTGCTGACCGATGAGATGAAGCCCCTGGCGCTGCGAAAGTATGTGCCCGGCAGTTGGTACGACACGATCTTCTACGATGGTTACAACATCGGTTACAGTGAGGCCTTTGAGAAGATCCAGGGAGAGACAAGCGGATACAATCCGAACTTCTGACGGGTCGCCGGCTGTTGGTTGTTGGCGAGTGCTTTAGCCTTGTTGGTAGGCTTGACGGAAAGCTCTTGGGCTAACAGCCAACAGCCATTCAGGTCGAGAGAACCTGGGCGAGATCGAGAAGTTCCAGATCCAGTTCCTTCTGCTTGCTGACCACTTCGGAGAGTGGCGTTCGGCGAACATCACCGCCGATCGAACCCACAAGGCAGCCGAACTCTTCACTCTCTATGGCATCCACAGCTCCAGCTCCGAGGCGCGTCGCCAGCAACCGATCGAACGCCGTCGGGGATCCGCCCCGTTGAACATGACCCAGCGTGGTTACCCGGAGATCGAATTCCAGCTTGTCGTATTCCTTGAAGTAACGAACCAATGCTTCGCCATTTGAGGGCGCGCCCTCAGCCACCACAACCAGAGCGTGCTTCTTACCTTTCTGGTAGGCGTCATGAAAGACTTTGGCGACGTCCTCGGTACTGGTTTCCCTCTCGGGAATCACCACAGCCTCGGCGCCGCCTGTGATTCCGGCCATCAAGGCCAGGTAACCGCAATCCCTGCCCATAACCTCGACGAGGAGGCCTCTCTGGTGTGAGGAAGCGGTGACCTTGAGGCGATCGATCGCTTCGAGAGCGATATTCAGGGCCGTATCCACACCGATCGTGATGTCAGACCCATACAAATCGTTGTCGATCGTCGACGCGATGCCGACGACCGGAAAACCCATTTCCGACAGGGCGAAAGATCCCTGCTGGGAGCCGTTTCCACCGATGACGACCAGGGCTTCGATCGACTGCTGGCGGAGTTGCCGCAACGCTTCTACGCGTCCCGGCTCGGTGGCAAACTCAGGGCATCGCGCCGTACCCAGGAAAGTGCCCCCTTGCTGGATGATTCCGCTGACATCCCGCGTGCCCAGGGGCCGCATTGATCCGGTAGGAAGTCCGGCGTATCCCCGCTGGACTCCGAACACCTCCCATCCCTTAGCTATTCCGGTACGGACGACGGCCCGGATGGCCGCATTCATTCCGGGAGCATCGCCCCCGCTGGTCAAGACGCCGATTCTCTTCATTGTTGGTAACTATTGGCTTCTTGCTGTGAGCTCTTGGTTTCGTGATATCCGCTCCAAAGCTAGTTGCTTAGCAGCTAAAAGCCAATAGCTAAAAGCCCACAACACTCAAACCATTCGGAATTCGGAGAGAGCCACCGCGCGGGTCGGGCAGGCGTCGACGCAAAGTCCGCATCGAGTGCACGTGCTTTCGTCTTTCAACATGAGCTGCTCTTCTGCGTTTGCCTGATCTTCCACTTCGTCTTCAAGCGGAGGAATGATGCCCACCGCGTTCTCGTGCCAGCTCATCGTGCCCGGAACGATTCGGATCAGCCTCTCGGGGCAGATTCTCACACAGTCCCCACAGGCGATACACATCGACGTGTTGAACAGTGTGTTCACGTTGCAGTGGAGACAACGTGATGCTTGCCGTTTGGCCTCGGTTTCCGTGTAGATGTCCTCATAGGGTTCTAACGAGGTGATGCGGATCTCGCCTTCAGTGAAGGGTGGCGCTTTCCGGGGGGTGCCGAGTGCCTGGTTCATGCGGAAGGAGGACGGACGCCAACGGACCGATGTCTTCGGGCTGGCTTCACTCCTTCCGAAGTAGCTCTGAATACCCCGGGCCGCCCTCTGCCCCGCCGCTATCGCATCCACGAACATCCTGGGACCCGTTGAAATATCGCCCGCCGCGAAGACGTCCTCAAGGGAGGTCTGTCCGGTTTTCCAGTCGACCTGGATCAAACCATCGTCGATTCGAACACTGGAGTCCTGTCCCAAGAATGACGTGTCCGACGCCTGTCCCACGGAAAAGATGATCGTGTCGGCCGTGAAGTCGGCACGATCGGATGCATCAAACGTCGGGTTGAACCTTCCATCGGCGTCGGACACCGACAGGCAGCGTTTGGTTTCGAGGAGCAATCCGGACTCCTGGCGGGATATGAAATCCGGTCCCCATCCGTTGAAGAACTGAACGTCCTCTTCGAGGGCCTCCCGGACTTCCTCTGCGAGCGCCGGCATTTCTTTACGCCCTTCCAGGCATACGAGCAGGACTTCCGGCTGTCCCAGACGCTTGACGGATCGTGCCACGTCGAGAGCAACGTTGCCGCCCCCTATCACGATGACGCGGTTCCCTACCAGTGGCGGGCGTCCGGCATTGAAGTCTCGGAGGAAGCTGATTGCGTCGGTAATACCTTCCTGATCGTGGCCGGGGATCGGCACAGTGCGTCCCCGTTCGAGTCCAATTGCCAGCAGGATCGCTTTGTAGCCCTGGCCCCTCAGATCATCGAGTGTGAAATCCTCTCCCAGCCTGGCGTTCGTTTTCAGCTCGACACCCAGATTCAGGATGGACTCGATTTCCAGTTCAATCACTCTGCGGTCCAGCCGATAGATTGGCACGCCGTGTCGGAGTAAGCCCCCTGGGAGGGCACTGGCTTCGAAGACCGTAACCTGGTAGCCGCTTTGCGTGAGGTCGTGGGCGGCGGTGAGCCCCGCCACCCCCGCACCGATTATTGCCACTTTTTCGTCGTGGGATGGCGTCACGGGCTCGGTCTGGAACTCTCCCGCCTCGACACCGTGTTTGACGGTGACGAATCGTTTGAGCGCCCGGATCTCGACGGGTTTATCTATTGAGCCGCGCCGGCAGGCGTCCTCGCAGGGAGCTCCGCATACGTTGGCGCAAATCGACACGAAGGGGTTGGAGGCCCTGGCGATCCGGTATGCCTCAGCGTAGTCGCCACGCTCGATGGCGTTCACGTAACCACACGCATCGGTTCCAATGGGACAGGCAACCCGGCAGGCGACGAGGTTTTCCCAGTGCTCGTGGTCATTGAGCATCGATTCGTAATTTCTACTGGCAGAGTGTCCGGGCGTGGCGTTGCCGTCCTCGCCAGAATCCTCAATCCGGTTGCCGCCGTTCGGAAGTTCTGTCATTCTGTCTCTTCTGCTGCGTTAGAAAAAGGTGATGCCACAATGTCTCGTTCGGCTCGTACGCGCCGAATTGGACCCAAAGGTGTATGTAGCACAGCGAGGGCCAAATATGAAACAAGAGACAGAAAGAGGCACACTGTGGAGACCCAGGCGAGATTTCCTTTCTGCCGCGGCCTGGGCAACATTCTGGGCGGTAGTCGGAGGCTTCCTCTACATTCTTGGTAAGTTCCTGGTTCCCCAAAAAGAACCCTTTGCCCGTTCGACATTCATCGCCGGATCTCCATCCGACTATGCGGTCGGCGAGGTGAGCGAGCGCTGGCTCAACGACCATCAAACCTGGATTGTTAATGATGGCACCAGGATCTATGCCGTTTGGGCCCGGTGCACCCATATGAACTGCACGACGCGGTGGGACAGGAACGCCAGTGTCTTCCAGTGCCCCTGTCACCGCAGCCGGTTCGACATTGGTGGTAACAAACAGGGTGGTCCGGCTCCTCGTTCGCTCGACCGGTTCCAGTTAACTCTGAACCGGCAGGGTGAGATCCTGGTCGACAAGAGCGTGCTTTACAGCTCAGCCGACCAGTGGAACATGAGGGGGGCTTTCATCGATGTCTAGGCTTCGAAAGACTGCCTTCGGCCGATCGATCTTCCGACACGGTTGGGACGATACGACCCGCAACCGTATGATTGCAGTCTTCGACAACTTCTTCATTCACGTCCATCCGACCCGGATTCGCCGTTCAGCTCTCGATTTCACGTTTACCTGGGGGCTGGGAGGCATCACGTTCCTGTGCTTCTTCGTCACGATCGTCAGTGGAGTGATGCTGGGGGCCTGGTATGTGCCCTCGACCGAGCTTGCCTACGGAAGTGTCCAGGACCTGCATTACAACATTGTCCCGTTCGGAAGGCTTGTGCGCACGCTCCACCGCTGGGCGGGACACGCTATGGTCGTTGCGGCAATCCTTCACATGATCCGGGTTTTTCTGACCGGTTCCTACAAACGACCGCGCGAGTTCAACTGGGTCGTCGGCCTGGTCCTGCTCGTCCTGGTTGTCGTAACGAGTTTTACAGGATACCTGCTGGTTTGGGACCAAGTCGGATACTGGTCGGTCGCGATGGGGATGAACATGCTGTCGCATGCGCCATTCGTCGGCTCGCAGGGACCTTTTCGCCTGCCCTTCATCACCGTGGACAACGACCTCTCTTACACGTTGATGGGCTCCCGCGTGCCCGATGACCGGACCCTGCGGCGCTTCTATGCCCTCCATGTGTTCGGGCTTCCGATGTTCATTGTCGTCTTGACCGGCGTCCATTTCTGGCGGGTTCGCAAGGATCGGTTTTCGGCGCCGGGGGCGGTGGGCTCGCCAGGTTCCTCAGGATCGAAATCTCCGGAGGTGAAAGCCTTTCCGGGGATCGTCGAGGAGGTTCCCACCTGGCCTAATCTCGTCGCCAGGGAAGCCCTGGCGGTGCTGGTGGTCGTTTTTATCGCGCGAATGTGGGCCACCCTGCAGCCCGCGCCACTGGGCTTGATCGCAGATCCGTCGAGAACACCGAACCCGCTCATGGCACCCTGGTTTCTCGTCGGTTTCCAGGAGCTCGCCGTCTATTTCGATCCATGGCTGGCCGAACTCGCGTTTCCGGCGATTCTCTTTCTCGGGTTGTTGGCCCTGCCATATATCGACCCGAACCCACGGGGGATAGGAATCTATGGATTCAGTCATCGGGCTACGGCAATTTCCCTTTTTACGACGGGTTATCTCCTGTGGCTGGTTCTCACTCTCATGGGTGTCTTCTTCCGCGGTCCGTACTGGGAACTGGTGTCTCCTCTAAGCGGAGCTGTCTGGATGACAGCTGAACAGTCGCTCGGATCCTGGTCGCTGCCACCGGTTCTTGGCGTGGTCTTTCTAGCGGTCTGGTATGTGGGCGGTGTCTTTCTTCCCCGTAAACGAGCGCCGCTGGTGTTCGTCGAGCAGCGGCCTTTCGCGTATACCTTCTTGATGATCGTCGTGATGACGGGACTCCTGATTCCGCTGAAGATCATTCTGCGAATCGTTTCGGGACTTCAGTACTTTTTGGTGACTCCATGGTTCAATTTGTGAAAGATCTGTTTACGACCATCCGGGGAGTGGCTGTCCTGTTTTCCCTGCTGGTGTCGGCAATTTTTGTGAATGCCGCAGTCGGGTTCTGGACGGCAGAATGGCGAACGGCCATCGGTTCGTTTCCCATGGCGGCCGCCGAGCCCAGCCCTTCAATCCTTGAGAATGCCGTTACATCGGCGCGCCTGGATCGCTGCATAACATGTCACCAGGATCTGGCCGCGCATCCCGGAACGTTCGTTGTCGACCACCGTCCGGAGGAATTCGGATGTACTCTCTGCCATGACGGCATCGGCAGGGCGGCAACGTCGAAAGACGCACATGCGGGGAACTGGCCTGAAGAAGTGACGGTTAAGACCGGCCGCGATGTCCAGCCCAACTGTCTCAACTGCCACATCGACCAGTTCAACCTGCCGGGTGCCGATGTCCTGAACGAAGGCAAGGCGCTGCTCTATGAAAAACGGTGTGTCCGTTGTCACAGGATCGGGTCCTTCGAAGAATCCTACCCCGATCTGGACGAGTTGTACCCGGCTGGGAACCTCGGACGAATCGCCAACGGCATGCCGGCGGAATGGCTGTACCGGTTCATAAAAGAGCCGCTCGGCGTCGCGTCCCGCACGGCCATGCCGACCTTCGGGTTCGAAGACGCCGACGTGGCCGCGATAGTGTCGTATCTGGTCGCCAACCGGTACGATTTCCAGAGCAGTTACAGTCCGGCACGCGCGCGTAGCGCCAGCGTCGAGCGCGGTGGTCGCCTGATCCGAACTCTCGGGTGTCTGGCGTGTCACGCGCTGGGCGAAGAGGGCAATCCAGATCAGATCGACAACACCCGGGAGTTCGACAACATCGGGAGCATGTTTTCTCCGGAGTTTCTGTTCAGTGTGATCAACCCTGCCGAAGACGGCACGAGCCACTCGCCTCCGATTGCCCTGTCCGTCGCAGAATCTTACGATTTGACGGCCTACCTTTCGACGCAAGAGGCACCGGCCGAGAAAGAGTATCCGGTTTCGCTGGCCGAAGGCGATGGGCTGAACGACCGCGGTCGGGAATTGATCCAGGAGCATAATTGCTATGGCTGTCACACGGTACCTGGCTTTGAAGGAGTGCCTCCGGCGCTGCCGGAGTTGTCCTCGATCGGAGACAAGGAGATCGATTATCAAGGCACTCGCAGGGAGTATCTGCTGTCCCGGATGAAGACGCCCAAAGCGGTGGATCCTCTATCGAGGATGCCGGCCGTTTACTTGACCGACGATGAAGCCGAAGCCATAGCCACCGTTCTTATGGGCCTGAAGAGTGCCCCTTTTCCCCTGCACCTGGAAATGGATGTGGGCGAGTCTGAAGATGTCCTGCAGCAGGCCGAGCGGATGGCGACCCATGAGTTTCAGTGCTCAACCTGTCACGTTATGCCGTGGCAGGAAGCGGACGATGAGAGGATTGTCATTGGAGCGGACCTGGCCAAAGTGGCGGACGAGAATACGATTGCCGAGATCGCGGAAAAGCTTTCGAACCCGCACGAGCAGCGGCCCGACTCCTTCAGGATGCCTTTTTTCGGCCTCGACGATGATGCCGTGTTGACACTGATTCGAGCTCTCCGCTTGAGGTGAACCAGAATGTTGCAGCCGATTACCGATTTTCTGAACATCTTCGGTGAGGCCACTGTTCCCATGGTGCTGCTGATCGCTTTTACTGCGCTGTTCGCCGCGAAAGTGATCGTGTCGGAACGCTCCCGCCGCGCGCTGCGTTCCGATCTGACCGAACTACTGAAGCAGGCGACGACTCCACTCGAAGCCGATACCGGCCTGTTGGTGTTCATAGATCCCGAAAGTGACGAGTTGTTTGCCGAGGTCGGCGTCGGTCTCAATGAGGAACTTTTCAGGCGGGGCCGGAGCCTTCGGCGGGGAATCGGAGTATCCGGACGCGTTGCCGAAACAGGGCAGAGTGTGGTCGTGGTCGACATGAACGAAGATGCAAGGTTCCGGGTCCATCCCTTACACGACACGCTCAGGAAACGCCGGGTCCAGTCCGTCATCGCCGTCCCTTTGAACCTGGGAGACAGAATCATCGGTGTTATCACACTGTCCTCACACAATCCCGGTCAGTTCAGCGAAGAAGACGTCCCGTTCGTCGAGGCGATCGCCGACAAGATCGCACTGACAATCGGGAATGAGCACATCTTCGAAGTCACGAGAACGAACTGGGAAGAAAGCTAGGGGAGGATTCAACATGATGGGATGGACTCCTCCTTTGACTTGGTCGGCATCTAAAGTGCCA
>CAZOZZ010000128.1:0-12143 GCA_964584435.1 uncultured Solibacteraceae bacterium
TGGCGCTCGTAACGCGACCCTACAGACTTCCACCACGGGCTCCTAGGCTTTCCAGATCCGGAGTATTGTCAAGCCACCGAACAATTCGATGGCCTTCGGCGTCCATATAACGTTGGCAGTCCTGCTCCTTGCCTCGTTCAATCAGAAACACGTAGTACCGAGAGCCCGGTCCAGCCACCAGCGCGGCCCGCAATCCAAACTTCGGGAGCCGGCCGTTCAGTGAAGGAGTCGCGTAATACCCCCAGGATTTGCGGGCCACATCGTACTCTGCGCCCGAATCGGTCGCAAATGTGACTTGCTCGTTGGGATCCAACTCGATGCGGGCACAATCACTCATCCGAATCGGCTCGTCTCCTCCAACATCGAATTCTCTCGGCGGATCCATCGGTGTAAATTTCACGTCCACCCCCAATCCGGGATCAGAAAGCCGTCGATCATCCACCGTCCGCTCCTCCGAGTCCAGATGGCCGGATTCCGAAACTTTTCGATGACTTCGAAGAAATGTTCTCTGGTAATCCCGACAAACTTGCAAAACTTGGCTATGTCGTCGTGCGGTGTCTCATCTCCGCGCTGGCGTATAAGCTCGACCGCCTCTGGGCGAGACATCCTTCCGTTTCGAATCTCCAGGGAAAGATTGTCGAATGTCCGCGTGAAACCAAACTTGTACCACTTCAGATAGTGATGGATGGAAATGAAGTCGTCGTCAATATCCGCGTAGTTGTAATAGCCCGTCTTTGGGCCGTCCGGGCGGCTTCGAAATCCATGGTCGGTTGCGACAGCCAGACTGGTCTCTGGATCCCAGGGAAAGTAGTAACCAAGGAATACGGCGAGCACTCCTTTTCTTTCCAGTTCCTCGTCGGCTGACCGATACGGGACCAACTCTTTCTCGGTAAGTTCTGCCGAAACCCAATCGTGAGCGGTCGTACCTTGAGTTACGCCGTATTTCTTGAGCCAGCGACGATCCAGGCGAAAACCTGTCCGCTCCTCTTCGGTTCCTCCGTACTCAAACGCCGAATTCTCGCCCCAAACCACAAGGGGGATGTCGAATTTTGCGGCGATCGTCAGCGGCATGTTGAACAGCGCCATGTGCATCGGAATAGCGGTCTCTCCATATCGGACGAGCGCTTGATACAAGAACTTCTTCTCGACGTTGGGGTTAACCTGGTAGTCGATGTGGTCTACGCCAAGTCGGATGAGATTGGCCAGGTTTCTGGCGCCGATCTCGGTCCGTGCCGGGGTCTTCCACGACATTGCCAGAGGATTCAGGCCGTATTCGAGGCACTTCACAACCTGCCAGGTCGAATCCTTCCCTCCACTTACAGGAATGAGGCAGTCATATCCCAGACTCCGCGCCTTTGCGTTATCGACAACCTCCTGAAATGTTGCCGCGCGCTGCGCCCAATCGATTCGAGGTTTCTGGCTATGAGCAAGACAGCCGTTGCATACTCCATCCGCATCAAACTCGATATTGGGACGGGTATCGGGAATGATGCACCTGGCGCAGTATCTCAAGCTGCAAACTCCTCGAGGAACATCTTGCTCGTAAGGAAGTAGAACAGAAACTTGCTATCGCTGTTCGGCAGTTCGTTCCGGTCCATAAGCTTTTCTATCTTGTCGCGGCGTACGTGATCGAAGATCGGGCTCCGGTCGAGAACAAGAGATCGGACACGTGGATCGGACACGTCCAGGAACGAGTGAATCGGGGCGTTGAAGCCAACCTTCCGCCGATCCTCGAGGACCCTGGCCGGGGCAATCCCGCTCATGGCGTCACGCAACAAGGCTTTGGCACGTCCGTCCCGCACCAGGTAGCGAGAGGGGACAGTGTAGCTGAATTCGAAGAGTTCCCGGTCGAGGAACGGCGAACGGTTTTCGATGGAAAAATACATCGCGTTGAGATCGTCCTCGTGAAGGATCACGGGTACGGCTTCCTCGAACAGTTCGTTCAACATCCTGTTTCGAAGCAGGCTGTCGGTGAAGATCCGCTCACGAAAGGTTTCGGCCCAGGGCTTATGGAAATACTGGGACAGTCTGTCCGCACCGAGAAAAATATGTTCCCGGAAACCCGGTTCTTCTATGAACAGATCCGGATTCGATAGATGGGGGTTTCTCACAATGGGCTTGACGTATTTTTCCCACGCCGCCCGGGCGTTTCCGTAGAGACGGGCATCGTCTCTAACCTCGTACAGATAAGCCAGGTGGTGGTCGTAGTATCCGGAGAAGAGTTCGTCGGCAGCCGTTCCACTGATCGAAATGCGATAGCCGTGTTCGGACACGCTCTGCATTAACAGCCAGTGGCAGTAATAGGTGATCGTACATACTGGAGCATCGTGATGCCGAACCAGCGCTCTCAACTGCTCCAGGAAGTCATCGGTCCTGACGGGGATCGCCGTGTGCCGGATACCCAGTTCCCTTGCCGAATGCTCAACCATCTCCTGCTCGGCATAGCGCGCATCGCTGTTGACGATCGTGAAGCCGTGGACATCGTAGTCGAACACCTTCTTGGCAATACCGATCAGGGAATTCGAATCCACACCACCGCTCAAGCAGAATGCCAGTGGGACATCGGCGCGGAGACGCAGTTCCAGAGATCGGATTAACCTCTCCCGGACACCGGCCACCGCGTCCTCATATGAAAGCGATTCGTCGGGACAAAACGCCGGAGACCAGTATGTGGTTCGATTCTCCCGGCCCTCGGCATCCAAACGTAAGAATGTCGCTGATGGAAGTTCGGACACTCCCTCAAAATAACCGTGACGGCCTTTATAAAGCGCCTTGTAGCCGTTTATCATGTACCGATACAGGTGGTCGGTGTTGACGGCGAAACGCCGGCCTGCCATCGCCGCCAGGAACTTGATCTCCGAGCCAAAGTACAGGCCCGTTTCATCCCGATACAGGTAGAGGGGTTTTTCACCAAATCGGTCGCGCGACAAGATCAGCGAGCCGTCGCGCTCATCGTAGAGGCCGAACGCCCACATTCCCTCGCATCGATCCAATGCCGATCGGCCGTCATCGGTCATGAGTTGGGCCAGGACTTCGGTATCGGATTCGGTGGAAAACTGGTGCCCCCTGCCGGCAAGCTCCTGCCGCAGCTCGAGGTAGTTGTAAAGTTCTCCGTTATAGATCATCCATGTGGCACCGTAACGAAACGGCTGTTGAGCGCGGGGATCCAGGTCGATGATGCTCAATCGAGAATGTAGGAAGTAAACGTTGTTGCCCGCCCGGTTGACCCAGTGACGGTGTGTGGCGTGGTCGGGGCCCCGGTGATGCATCAGGCCCAGACATTTCTGGATTGCCGCTTCCTTGAGCGTGTCAGAGCCAAAATAACCTGCAATCCCACACATACGGCTAATCCAGATCCGAAAGGTTGATCGGTTCACCAAAACCAATCGATCGGTTCAGGGTCTTGCCCAGGAGTTGATCCTCGGTTCCCGGCGGGCAACCGCCGCCCGGCCGGATCCACGTCAGGTTGTCCCGGATCAACCGGTGGCCCTTCGGCAGCTCTGCGGCCGCAACGATGGATCTGCGTATCAACGTCTTCGACTCGGCCTCGCACGGTTGAATCGTTTTTCCGGGCGCACCAAGCATCCGGGCCACACGCGCGACACCGTCCACCAACAGCGTCATCTCTTCTGGATCCGCTGACAATTGGTGGTCACGAAAGTCGGAATGCTGCTTGTCGAGCGTGAAATGTTTCTCGATGATGCGTGCGCCGAGCGCAGTCGCAGCGAGACAAGCAGACGTACCCAGGGTGTGATCCGAATAACCGACGATGCCGCCCAGCTTCTCGGCCAGGAAAGCAATGGAAGCAAGGCTTGCCTGATCCATCGGAACCGGATAGCAGCTCACGCAGTGAAGAACAGCCAGACTGGCTGAAGATCCGTGGGCTCGCCACCGCTCCTCGATGAACGCTTTACTCTTCACGACCTCTTCGAAACCTGCCAGGCCCGTTGACAGCACGATCGGCTTGCCCGTCGTGGTGAGGGAGTCAATCAGGGGCCAGAACGTGTTGTCGGCAGAAGCAATCTTGTAGAAATCCACCAGGTCATCGAGGAATTCGGCGCTCTCGATATCCATAGGCGTCGAGACGAACAGCAGACCCAGTGATTTGGCCAACGTCCGAAGTTCCTCGAATTGTGCAAAAGACAGTTCAAACGAAGACAGGCGGTCATACCGCGCCTGATCTCGTTCGGACACAAAATAACGGGTCTTGAACGTCTGGAACTTGACGGCATCGACGCCGCACTCGGCAGCGGCACGAACCATCACCTTGGCAAGCTCGAAATCACCTTCATGGTTGTTCCCGATCTCGGCCACGACCAGAACTCTTCCGGGTGTCAGAAACCGATTCATCTGTGCCGGCAGGTCAATTGAAATGTGCGTGCATCACGTACTTGGCGCCGGCGACAGAAAACCCGGCGGCCTGGTAGAGGCCCAGCGATGGTATGTTCGCGATCTGAGTGCCGACCTCAAGGTAATCACAGGCCCCTTGGTAAGCGTCCACAAAATGGGCGACCAGTCGCGATCCGATACCGCGTCCCTGAAAGGCAGTGTCCACACCCACAAGATCGATCACCCGGCCCTGACCTCGATCATCCCGGCATGCCAGCACCGCCAGAAAACCGACGGGCCGGTCATCGATGACGGCTTCGAGCAAACACTCACCGCGCTTTCCATCCAGATAGCTTCGAACCCAATCGTGCTTAATGCGGTCCGCCACTTCCTTCGGAATCTCAGGGTCGAGGTGAAACCGGGAATAGCGAAAACAGGATCCGGCAATTCGAGCCACCTCGTCGGAATTTGAAGGAGAGACGCCGCGAACAATGACTTGCTCGCCGGGCTCGGGCACCCTGGCCGGTACGGGCAACGCCATACGAAACGTCACGGCGACATCCACCACATAGAGTCCCAGCTTCGTCAACCCCCGCACCGAATCCACATCCTGGACGTCGAGCTTGGCGTAGTAGAACCCCCCCGAAAGTGGGTCTCCGATATCGACAGCTAGACTGTCGGTTTCGGAGGGTTCGATCCTGAACACGGGGCGGCCCATCCTTTCCGAGAGCCAGCTATCTTCTCGAACCTTCGTCAAAGTGTCCATCCGACGGACTCTTTGGACTGCAGGAGGGTGCGGTACCAGGAAACGTATTCCGCAATACCATCCTCCAAGGGGAACTTCGGTTCATAGCCCAGCAACGACCTGGCCTTTGAAACGCTCAGGGTCCCCCTCAACGGCATCAATTTGTCGCGTTCGACATTCTCTGATTTGACATCTGGGAAGTGCTGCTGAACGATCGTAGCCAGTTCCTGAATTGAACGGGACCTCCCATACGTCAGATTGAAGATCTGGTTCTTCGCCGCGGGATTCTTCAAGGCGAGGCATATGCCCTGGACCAGGTCCCCGATATATGTGAAGTCCAGTCGCTCACTGCCGTCGCCATCGATCCTCAGTTTGTCTCCCGACAGCGCATTTTCGATGAACACCTGTCCGATCCGCCTGCTGACACAGCCGGGACCGTACAGGGCCGAAGGGCGAATGATGGTGTAGGGCATATTGAAGACCTGTTGATACGCAATCACCAGCTTCTCTCCGGCCACCTTCAGCGCTGCATATATGCCGATCGGGTTCAGCGGAGACTCTTCGGAGACTTCACCCTCTGGAAAGTGACCGTACGCCATGCTGGAGGACAGAAAAACGAATTGCTCGATGCTGTCTCTGGACCAGTCCAGGGCATTCTCGAGCGTCCTCAAGCTGTGGTCGAAGGTGCTGAAGGGGTCCTTGTTCGATCGCCCGGCATGGGATACGGCGGCCAGTTGCACCAGCACTTGTGGCTGGATCTTGTTGAGAATTCGGCTCAACGCCATATAGTCCCGGGCGTCCTGTACATGCAAACTCACACCCGACTTCTTCAACACATCCAAACGGTGATTGATGATCTTCAGATAGAGCTCTCGGTTCTTCAGCTCCACATCGGCCGACGTAAAGTACAGCAGGTTATTAACCTGGAGCCCATCGATGATATGCACTTCAGCGCCCTGGCTGGCCAGTTCGAGCGCAAGGTTGTGGCCGATAAAACCGGCGCCGCCGACTAGTACAATCCTTCGACCCTGTATATCGTTTGTCACGATTTGCTGATCCTCTCCATTGAATGACGAACCGTCACGGCGATGTGTTCGATGTCGTCCTGATCCAGGTGCGGCCCGACGGGAAGCGCGATCGAATGGTCGCTGATCCGGGCGGCATGGACAAAGTGCTTGGGCTCATATCCGTACTTGTCGCGATAGTAGGTCATTCGCGGAACGGGTTGGGGGTAGTAGACACTGGTACCAATTCCGGCTGACTTCAGGCCAGCCATCAATTCGCGACGCTTTCGGCCAAGGGACTCATCCAGCACCATGCTGAGGCAATAATGGCTATTGGTCACAGCAGAATCCGTACTGTCGAGAACGTGCAGGCCCCCAATGCTTTCCAGCGAACTCTTCAGCGCGGTGAAGTGTGAACATCGCTGTTCCAGGTTTCGAGGCAACCTGCCCAGTTGAGAGCGGCCCAGGGCGGCTTGAACTTCACTCATCCGATAGTTCAGACCCAGGACTGGAACGTCATAGATGCCTGGCTCGGCACGCTCGGAATGCGTCCGGTCGACGCCGAAAGCGCGGAGACGGCCGACTGCATCCACAACCCCCTCGTGTCGTGAGACAAACATGCCTCCTTCTCCGGTGGTGATGTGTTTGACTGGATAGAAGGAAAAACATCCCACATCACCGAACAGTCCGACATGAACGTCGTCATACCGGGTTCCCAGGGCAACCGCGCAGTCTTCGACCACCTTCAAATCAAACCGGGCAGCCAGTTCCATGATGGGAGGCATCTCGCATGGAATGCCAACAAAATGAACAACGGAAATCGCCTTCGTGCGGTCCGTGATCGCCGCCTCGATGGCCGAAGCCGTGACATTTCCTGTACGAGGTTCACAATCTACAAACACGGGGGTCGCGCCGGTCCACTCGACGGCATGTGCCGTGGCTGTGTGGGTTTGGGCCGGAACAATGACTTCATCCCCGGCACCGATTCCAAAATGAAGATAGGCCAGGTGCAGTGCCGCCATGCATGAACTGACCGACACCGCGTGCGCCCCCTCGCCCAGGAAGGCGGCAAAGTCCTGTTCAAAGGACTTGCACACGGGGCCATGGGTCAGGACATGACCTTCCAGCACCTTCAAGACCTCGGAGCGGTCCTCGTCCGTTATCGACGGTCGGGCAAAGGGAATTTCGCGAATCGGTGAAGTCATACGTATTCCACTCTCACTGGGTCTTCTTGCTCCAGAGCTCGATCAGTTGCGATGCAGGCACTCATCACGTCAAATTCGTGCTGGGTTTCCTCGGCGGTGTCCCTGCTTTGTAGGATCGCTTCAACAAAATCGGGGATCAGATCGCCTTTGGTTGATGGCAACGGTGACATAGCCAGGGAACGCCCCTCGTCGCTCGGATCACGACTGGTGTGGAGTCGTGCGCCCCGATCGTCATAAATGAACGTGCCCTTGGTGCCAAAGACCCTCAGGACATGCTGATGTGGATGGGTACAGCCGAAGTTGGCAGTTATCCGCCCGATCAATCCCGACTCGAACTGGAATGTTGCGGCCACGTAATCATAGTGGCCGAACGCGGTGCCGGCGGAGCAGATTCGATTACCGACCCCCGACACTGTCAACGGCCGCTTACCAGTCAGCCAGAGCATGAGATCGATCATGTGGACTCCCCCACCCTGCATAACCGAATAATTCTGAACGTCCTTGCGCCAGCCTTCGGTGATCTTATGGAGCCGACCATAGAGGTAGTCGCCGTCAATTGCGTACACATCCCCGAGTTCGCCGGACCCGATCAAGGTGCGGAGCCAGATATACAGGGGGGCAGAGCGCAAGACCAGATTCACACCCAGATGGGAGTGCGCGGACGAACGCTGGGCTCTCTGGATGTTTGTCAGCTCTTCGAGCGAATTACACAGCGGTTTTTCGACAAACACATGTTTTCCTACGTCGAGACAAGCAATCACCTGCTGGTAATGGGCATCGTCATATGACGCCACCGAAACGATATCCAGCGAAGGGTCCGCAACCAGATCGGCCAAACTGCCCGCGACGGATCCATCGCCAAGCTCCCGAACCAGACGTTCAGCCCGGCCTTCGTCCAGATCAAGCACCCAGCGCAAGCGGCAGCGTTCGTGTTTCGAATAGGCCCAGGCATGTTGAGCGCCCACGCCGAGCCCTATTACGGCAACCTGTAGCTGGTCTGAATTCATCTGAGAATCGTTCTTCGATCAGGAGGCATAGGAGGCGCTGTAACCCTTAAGCTCCTCGGCGGAAAGCGACTCGACTCGCCGGAGATCTTCGATCGTGTCCACAGCCAGGCTGAGACCGGAAAGGTCATGCGATGAGCGAACATTTCGAATCCGATAGTTCTTAGCGTCCCTGTAGAAGCATTGAGTAACATGCTCCTGATCCTCCGCGCTCAATTCATCGACTCGAATCGAAAGAAGAGTCGCAACCTTGATCAACTCAGCATTCCGTCCTCGCGGAAACGTCCGCGGATATATGGTTGAGATCAGATCGTAATCACCGTTGCCGGCTTCCTCTATTACCAGCCGAAGGATGTCGGGATCCAGTAGCGGGCTGTCGGCAGATATTCGGAGAATCCAATCGCAGGGGTAGAGGGCAACACACCGGCTGAAACGATCGAACACGTTGTCGAGGGGACCACGAAAAACGTTTATGTCAAGACTCCCGACGTAGGTTGCTACAGGATCATCCGAAGGCTCGGAGCTGGTCGTCACAACGATGTCTGAGAATGGGATTGCCCGGCTGACTTCCCGAACGACGTGCCGGATAAGTGGCTCCCCCCTGAACGACGCGAGGACTTTGCCGGGGAACCGACTTGAAGACATGCGAGCCTGAATGAAAGCCTTGATGGTCGGCATCTGATATGGCGGGAGCGGCACACTATAAACCCTCCCGCCCACGAGCGAGATCTTGATAACCGATTAGTATATAGGAATGTTACGGGGGATTGGTCCTCAATCACCAATTAGGACGATTCGCGCCCGTCGCTCAGAAGAAACGTCCCGGATACCGGAGTTCCGGCAACCTCTGTTTGAGGAACGTCGCCGGGCCCCGAAGGCGTTCAATCAGAACAGGCGACAATGCGACCAGTAGCACGTAGAAGATTGAAGCAGGTAGAGCGGCCAGCTTCGGTCCCAACCGAACTCCAGGGCCAAGTCGACCGTAGAGCACACCACGGAGAGAGGCCAGTTCATCGGAAGACAGGTCCAGTGTCCGGGCCATGTTGGCAATCATGTCTTCCAGCGCTTCGACAGTGGCCACAAATTGATCCTTACGCGGGCACTTGTCCCACAACCCATCCTGGAGTCGCAGCAACATACCTAACGCCTCAACCTGTGGGGAGTCGGAAAATTCTCGAACCAACCGGTCATGAGAGCGCCGGGTTTCATCTTCCTGTACGCTCCTCCCGGTGATGGATTGTCTCCCACCATGAACCCTCTGCAGGTTGAGAAACTCCGGTACGATCGCCCCGCCGAGCCGGGCTCGCGCGACTTTCGTCCAGAGATCATAATCGTCGGCCGGGGCGAACGTGGGGTCATAGCCATCGAACTCCAGGATCGTTTTCCGCCTGTACATCACCGAAGGATGCCACATCGGACAGAGTCCCAGTGCCAAGGTGGCCAGGTAGGCGCCGAAATTGTCAATTCGGGGACGCCACCGACGGACCTTTCGTCCCCTGGAATCGATCGAGTACAGCCATGTCCCGACGATCGACACATCCGTCCTCTCGTCCAGTAACTTCGCCTGAGCTTCGAGCCGGGCCGGAAGGCAGGCGTCATCCTGGTCCAGACGGGCCACGTACTCCCCGCGAGCATGCTCCAGACCTTTGTTCAACGAAGCCGCCTGACCGATGTTGGTCGAGTTCAGGACTAGGCGTATTCGAGCGTCATCATATGATCGGATAAACTCGACGGAGCCGTCCGTGCTGGCATCATCGACGATGAGAAATTCAAAGTCTTCAAACGTCTGGGTGAGGACGCTTTCAACGGCTTCCCGCAAGAAAGCGATCCCGTTATAAACGGTCATCAGAACTGTAACGCGTGGCGACACTACACCTCTAGTCAGAGTGCGGCCTTGCCTCGAGCTCAGGCATCAACTCTCCCACCACGTATTCCCGAAGTGCGTCCTCCCACGAACGGATCGTGAAGAGTTGCATCAGTTCCAGTTTGAGGTTTCGCATCGCTTCAGACCGGGCGCGCGGGGCCGGGAGTGGAAAATGCGCGGAGGAAACCGGCTGGATCGAAACGTCGTCGTTCTGGATGATGTCCTTGATTGCTACAGCAACGTCGTACCTGGAGCAACAACCCTCATTCACCATGTGGTACAGGCCGTAGTATTCGGTCTCCAGCAATTTTCCGATGCCCTCAAGCAGATCCCTGGCGTAGGTTGGGCTTCCGATTTTGTCGTCGACGACCTTGAGGTTCGTCCTTCCCTCTGTGATCAGCCTTGCAATCTGGCCCACAAATTTCTTGTCTTTGGTTCCGCCTCCGACCATCCAACCCGCACGCACGATGTAATACTTTCTGAGTGAACTGGCGACAGAACGCTCACCCGCCAGCTTTGAATGGCCGTAAACGTTGGCTGGTCGGGGGGTGTCGAACTCGATATAAGGATCCGCTTTATCGCCCCAAAACACACCTGCCGTCGAGATATACACAAGAGTCGTGTCGAATTCCCGGCAGGAATACACGACGTTCTCGGTCCCGACTGCATTGCTATGGTAGGCCCAATCGGGCTCTTGTTCACAGCGATCCACATCCGTTGCGGCAGCCAGATGTAGAACGACGTCGGGTCTGGCATCTCCGATCATCTCCCTGACGCGGACGGGTTCTCGCACATCCAGTGCGTGCGGGCTGTCGATGCAGTCCGTCAGGATCAACTCATAGTCCTTGAACACGCCTGGAGCGTAGGAACCAACCATTCCGGAGGCCCCGGTGACTAATATCCGTTTGGTCATTGTCTCCTTCCTTGTCGCGTCCGATCCAGCATCCGAACCCATGAACTGTTCGACTACGCCGAATCCAGGATTATATCGACTTTATATTATAGAGTTTCAACCCGATGTCTTAAAGAGGCGGGAAAGAGCGGATCGCTTGCTGGTTTTGGAGAATGAAATCGGGGGATCAACAACCAGTGACTCACCGACCACAGCGGACCGAGGGTTATCTTCGACCAGTTTTTGCGCGGCTTCTTGACCAATAATTGCTGCGGCCGCATCTCGTCCCTCAGACAGAACCGGCGGGCGGCGATTCGCCCTGTGGGTGTCGGTCGCGATGAAATGAACGCAATTGTGCCTTAGAAGGGTCTCAACACACCGCAGGGCCGCACTGCCGAATTCTCCTGTCACGCTCATGGCGGTCACCTGAATTCGAACTCCACGTTCCACAAATCCCGCAACGACCGAAGGTCGATTCTGAATCTGGTTGTTTCGCTCGGGATGAACCAGGATGGGTGTGATGCCATTGATCTGCAGTTTGTAGAACAGGTCTTCCACCCCCACCGGCACGTTCATCGACGGAAACTCAATCAGCATGTAGTTCTGATGATTGATCTTCAACACCTTGTTCGCCGCCGCTTTCTCGACGATATCGTGGGCGACGTGAACTTCATTCCCCGCCAGGATCTGGAGCGATGCACCGATTTCCTTTTGGAGAGCTTCGACTCTCTCGGCAATTTCGTCCGGCTCAGGGTTGTCGGACAACCCGTTAAACATGTGCGGCGTCGCCACCATCTGCTCGATACCGTCTTCAGCAGCGATACGGGCCATTGCCAACGACTCGTCAAGGTCTCGGGCACCGTCGTCGAGGTCGGGGAGGATGTGGGAATGGATGTCGATCATTTTACGCGGATTACGTTACGCAAGATTACTTTACGCAGATTACGCGGATTTCGCAGATTAGGAACTGGGGACTGAAATCCAATCGATAGTAGCATACGGTCAGAAGCCTCCCGACACCTTCCCACTCTGCGTAATCCGCGTAATTGAACCTGCCTGGTTTGACGTACATCAAATTGTTGATAATTACTTGATGTACG
>CAZOZZ010000129.1:0-12137 GCA_964584435.1 uncultured Solibacteraceae bacterium
ACACAGGAGAGTTGTGCCTACTTGACAGAGGAGTCCAGATACGAAGACACGAAGTCAACGAAGCGTGAAAAATAGAAAAGAGATATTTCTTCGTGCTCTTCGTGTCTTCGTGTTGAAGAAAACACTGGAGGAAACACGGCAAGTTGGATGTCAGGCCGACAAGCCTTGGTCGTGAACTTCCGAAGCCCTGTATAATCGGTAGCCTATGTCCTGGTTCAACCGAGAAAAGAAGTCGCTCGAGGTAGGCGAGGAGAGGAAGGTCATTCCGGAAGGGCTCTGGCTGAAGTGCGTGAGCTGTAAGGAGCCGGTGTGGAAAAAGGACATCGATTCGAACCTTCAGGTGTGTCCGAAATGCAACCATCACTACAAACTTAAAGCCCGGGACCGGTTGGATCTGTTGTTTGATGGCTCCTGGACCGAGTTGGACGCCGGGGTTTTCGCTACCGATCCGTTGGAGTTTACCGCCGCGAAGGCCTACAAGACGACGCTGGAATCGCTTTCAGAGAAGAAGAGGAGCCGTGAGGCTGTTTTGACTGCCGAGGGCCGAGTCGGAGGGTACGGGACGGTCATTGCCGCGATGGAATATGGCTTTATCGGCGGCTCGATGGGATCCGTGGTCGGGGAAAAGATCACCCGTGCGGTGGAGCGTGCCATCAAGGGGCGCTCGGCACTGATTATCGTCTCGTCTTCAGGTGGCGCCAGAATGCAGGAAGGTGCTCTGAGCTTGATGCAGATGGCAAAAATCTCGTCGGCTCTCGCGCGGTTCGACCGCCTCGGATTGCCATACATTTCCCTCCTCACGGATCCTACGACCGGAGGTGTTTCAGCAAGTTTCGCGATGTTGGGAGACCTTAATATCGCCGAACCGAATGCGCTCATTGGCTTTGCAGGCCCGCGTGTTATTGAACAGACTATTCGACAGACCCTTCCAGAAGGCTTTCAGCGAAGCGAGTTCCTGCTGGAGCATGGCATGCTGGATGCGATCGTTGAGCGCCGAGAGTTGAAACCGTATCTGATTCGTTCCCTGAAGTTTTTCATCGCCTGATTGGTTTCCTCCCAATTTGCTGCCCGTCCCGTAGAGATGAAGAATCAAGAAATAGAACATCTGTATTCGTTGACGAACGAATATCGGTCTCTCCGGTACGACCTTCGTAATATTCAAATCCTTTCCGAGGTTCTGGGCCATCCTCATACCGGTTTTCGTTCCGTCCTGATTGCCGGGACGAACGGCAAAGGATCGGTAGCACGATGGCTGGCCGCGATGGTTCCCGCGGCCGGACTCTATACTTCTCCCCACCTGGTGGATCTCAACGAGCGCGTCTCCATTGGGGGAATTCCGATTGACGACGATGATCTGGACGATGTGTTTCAAAGCGTCCAGAGTGCCGCGAGCGAGGTTCGGCCCCGCCTGCTGTATCCGCCGACCTATTTCGAGCTTGTCACAGCGATGGCCTTCCGATATTTCCAGAGAAGAGTGCGATTTGCGGTTCTCGAAGTCGGTCTTGGCGGACGGTTGGACGCTACCAATCTGGTTCAGCAGGATGCTTCAGTGATCACGAACATAGGACTTGATCATCAGGAGTACCTGGGGTCGACGCTTGAGGAAATAGCGGCCGAGAAGGCCGGTATCATAAAAGAAGCCGAGCCTGTGATCGTCGGGAACGATACCGGTTTCGATTCGATCCTGGACCTGGCAGACGGAAGGCTGATCGATGCAACTGAAATCAAACCCGAGTTGACAGCGCTGGACGGCGGATACTTCCAGGTCACCCTCCGCACGCCGGTTCGGACGTATTCCGGGTTGAGACCCCGGATTGCGGGTCGCCACCAGATCGACAACTTGTGCGTGGCGGTCCGCGCTGCCGAGTCTCTGGAGGCGTCGGGCTGGCCGATTGACGCCGAGAGCATTTCCAGAGCCGTCAATACGGTGACGTGGCCCGGACGTCTCGAACACCTGAAGGGCTCGCCGTCGTTTCTTCTCGACGGTGGCCACAACATTCCGGCGGTGCGGGCCCTGGACCGATTCCTGGCGGAATATCATCCCGAAGGCGTGTGGATTGTTTTCGGTGGGATGCGTGAGAAAGACTGTGCTGGAATGGTCGAAGTTCTCCGTCCCCATGTCAGGCAGATCGTTTTTACGCGTCCTTCAAGCTCACGCGCATTGGATCCTGACGATTTGGGCGTTCTTTTTCCGGGATCTGTGGTAATAGAGCATGTCGAGGACGCTATCGACTACGTAAAGGATCATGCACCTGCCGATACTACCGTGTTGATTACCGGCTCGCTGTATCTGGTCGGTGAGGCGCGCACGATATTAAGGCCCACCCGATGAGTGCTTTCGGCACCTCTGACCCCAGCTCAGAGACCACACCGTCTCGCAGCTTCTTCGGCAACCTGGAAAACTGGTTGAACTACCTCTGGGCGATGCTGCTGATCAATCCCTTGATTGTCATAACGACTATTGTTATGGGATCGATGTCCGCTGCCGCATCGTTCGTTGATCGATCGGGCCGTTTCCAGCATGCATGCTCGAGGATCTGGTCGCGCATCATACTGTTCGTTTCCGGAATCCGCGTTCAGGTTGAAGGCCTGGACCAGGTTGAATCCACAGGCAGGTATGTCTTTTGCGCCAACCACCAGAGCTACATGGACATTCCCGTCTTGCTGGTGTCCTTGCCGTTTCAACTCCGCTTCGCCGCGAAGAAGGAGTTGTTCAAGTTGCCCTTTGTTGGAGGGCACCTGCGCCGGGCAGGTCATTTTTCCGTGGATCGCGAAAATCCACTCACCGCGATGAGGGCTCTCGGCCGTTCGGTAGGGAGCATTCGAGAAGGGACTCAGGTGATCATCTTCCCGGAAGGCCGAACAAGCCGAGACGGTAAGATTGGCCGTTTCAAAGGTGGAGCTTTCACTATCGCAGAAAGATCGAGAGCAGAAATCGTTCCCGTCACGATTCAAGGAACACGCAAGATCCTGCGGCCAGGGTCTCTGCACGTCAGGGGTGGGCCGGTCCAGGTAACCATCGGCGGTCCTATCCCGTCAAACTCTATGTCACCCGCAGAGATGGCGGCGGCGGTTCGGGAAACGGTTGTTGCGGAGTTCGACAGCACACGAGTGTGGTGCCGGTCAGAAAGGCGTGAAGGCAGCAAGTATGAGCAAACCCTGGGTCGGCATTCCGACTCGTTACGACGAAAAAAATAAGCGCTTTACGCAGGATCGGTACTACCTGGATGCTCTGAACTGGGCGGGAAGTGTGCCGGTCTTGATTCCGGTCGGAAGTGATCAGGCGTTGATCGCCGAATATGCCGACAAGTTGGATGCTGTCCTCTTGCCGGGTAGTCCGACCGACATCGATCCAGTCCACTACGGCAGAGAGCCACACGAAAAACTTGGCCGTGTGTTTGCGGATCGCGATCGGACCGATTTCCTCCTTCTGGATATTGCCGAATGCCACAATCTGCCTGTTCTCGGAATCTGTTATGGCGCCCAGAGTCTGAACGTTTACCGGGGAGGTTCGTTGATCCAGGACATTCCGTCGGAGATTCCGGCCGCTCTTGCCCACGATCGCGACGGGGAGCCGAAGGAAATCAAATCCCACGCTGTCCGGCTCAGCGAGAAAGGCTGGCTGCGTCGGCTGAATCCTGCCCCGGGGGCCGACGTGAACAGCTACCATCATCAAGCGATCGATGTCCCCGGGAAGAACCTCGGTGCCGTGGCCACCGCCCCGGACGGCGTCGTCGAGGCAGTTGAAGACGACAGAGGTCGGTTTACGGTAGGAGTTCAATGGCATCCCGAAACCGGGTGGCAAACGGATTCCTTCGCCCGCGCTCTGTTTTCGGCATTTGTTGAAGCAGGCTCTTAGGTCTGTAGGGGCGCTCTATGAGCGTCCCATAAGGGGCGGTCATAGACCGCCCCTACAACGTGTAGCGGTCCGGTTTGAGCCGGACCCGCCAAACCGCTAAATGCGCGTACTTAGCGCAAATTGGATATAATTGGAAACTCTATGAAAAAGAGCCACCTATGGGTCTCTGCTCTCTGGGTGCTGGCGGTGGTGATGCCGACCCAGTCACTGGCGCAGTCGAATGCCCGGGAGATTCTCGACAAAGCCATACAAAAACTGGGCGGATCGGCGTATCTCGAGGCAACGGACGTCGAAGCGCATGGCCGGTTCTTCCAGTTTCAGCGTGGTCAGCTCGTCGGCGGTGAACACTTCACGGACTATCTCAAGTTCCCCGACAAAGAGCGAACAGAGTTCGGCGAAGACGGGAAGACCGTCCGGATCAACAATGGGGACCAGGGTTGGAACATCCAGGACAAGGAAGTGGAACCCCAGATCGAAGAGCAGATAGAGACTTTCTGGGAGGAGTTCAAGGTGAGTCTGGACTACATCCTGCGAACCGTTGTGGCTCAGCCTGAAACAACAGTGCAGTTCGTCGGCCGTGACATGATCGACTTCAAGAGGGTCGATATTCTGGAGCTTCGCGACGAAGACAGGACCCGGATCAATCTCTACATCGAACGTGACAGCGGACTAGTGATGAAGAAGACCGTACGCCGAATCGACAGCCCGAGTGTCCACGAGGAGGTCTACAGCAACTACCACCTGATTCAGGATATCCTGACCCCGCTGATGATCAACCGGTACACGGACGGGGCAAAGACGATGGAACTCCGTATGACCGAGGTTGCCTACAACACAGGAGTGCCTGAGCGTTTTTTTACCGCTGCCGGCAAGAACTAAGATCGATGCACCCTGAACAAACACGCTCCACCACCATCATTTGCGTGCGCAAGGACGGCAAGGTTGCCATGGCCGGCGATGGCCAGGTCACGCTGGGTGACACTGTTATCAAGCACGGCGCGAAGAAGATTCGACGGTTGTACAACGATCGCATTCTTGCGGCCTTTGCCGGTTCCTCCGCGGACAGCTTTGCTCTTTTTTCCAGGTTTGAATCCAAATTGGAGCAATATCACGGCAACCTTAGCCGGGCCGCAGTAGAACTGGCCCGAGACTGGCGGACTGACAAAGCCCTTCGACACCTCGAAGCGGTCATGATCGTTGCGGACGAAAAGCTCACGTTTCTGATTTCAGGAACCGGCGATTTGATTGAGCCCGATGACGGACTGCTCGGGATCGGCTCGGGAGGAGCGTATGCGCTCGCCGCGGCCCGGGCGTTGACGGGTCACTCAGAATTGGGAGCCCGTGAGATCGCGGAGGAAGCCCTGAAAATCGCTGCCAACATCTGTATCTATACGAACACGAGCTTAACAGTCGAAGAACTGTAGAAGTGCACCTGGGGATAGGCGACAACCATGCTTGCATACGATCCAGTGAACCCCAACTCTCATCTCGATGAGTTGACGCCAAGAGAAACCGTTCGCGAACTCGACAAGTACGTTATCGGGCAGGCGGCGGCGAAGCGTGCGGTTGCAATTGCGCTTCGAAACCGTGTCCGCCGGCAGAAGCTGGCGCCGGATATGGCCGAAGAGGTGATGCCGAAGAACATCATCATGATCGGACCGACTGGAGTAGGGAAAACCGAAGTGGCGCGTCGGCTTGCAAAGCTGGCGAGTTCTCCGTTTATCAAGGTGGAGGCTTCGAAGTTCACGGAAGTGGGATACGTCGGGCGAGATGTTGAATCGATGATCAGAGATCTGGCGGAAATCTCAATCGATATGGTGCGCAATGAGAAGCTTGAAGAGATTGCAGAAAAAGCCGAACTGAATGCCGAGGAAAGAATCCTGGACCTGCTGCTGCCGCCGGTTCCGGCGAATCGAGATACCGACCCCGAGGAACGTGAGGCCGCTGCGCGGCAGTGGGAACGAACCCGCGAAAAATTGCGTGCACAGCTACGGGAAGGAAAACTTGACGATCGGACCGTCGAGGTCGAGGTGAAGGAACGAAACTTCCCCGCTTTCGAAGTTATCAGCAACAGTGGCGTCGAGGAGATGGACATCAACATCAAGGACATCCTGCCGGGGTTCCTTGGTCAGCGAACCAAGAAGCGGAAGATGAAGGTTGCCGAGGCGATCGAGTATCTGATCCAGGAAGAGGAGCAGAAGCTCGTCGATATGGAGCAGGTGACGCGAATCGCTGTCGAGCGAGTCGAGAACAGCGGCATCATCTTCCTCGATGAGATTGACAAGATAGCCGGACGTGAGTCGGGCCACGGTCCGGACGTCAGCCGCGAGGGGGTCCAGCGCGATATCCTCCCGATAGTCGAAGGAACGACGATCAACACCAGGTACGGGATGATTCGAACAGATCACATTCTGTTTGTTGCGGCCGGTGCCTTCCATGTCAGCAAGCCGTCAGACCTCATCCCGGAACTGCAAGGCCGCTTTCCGATCCGCGTGGAACTGGAGTCGCTGACAGTCGAGGACTTCGTTCGGATCTTGACCGAGCCCCAGAATGCCCTTATCAAGCAATATGTCGCGTTGATGGAGACGGAGGGCATCCGGCTCAGCTTCCGGGACGAGGCCGTTTTCGAGATCGCTCGATTCGCGGCCATGGTTAACGAAAACACGGAGAACATCGGTGCGCGCCGGCTTCACACGATCATGGAGAAACTGTTGGATGAGTTGTCGTTTGAAGGACCGGACCTCAAGCAGAAGAACGTTGACATCGATGCCGCCTACGTAGAGAAGATGCTCCAGGACATTGTTAAGGATCAAGACCTTAGCCGCTACATTCTGTGAATGGGTTCCCGCGCCTGCTAACTCTTGGGATTGTTCTGGTCACACTCGGGTGTGGCAAAGTTGGCGATCCCCTCCCACCGTTTGTCAGAATGCCCGAGGCCGCCCTCGACTTCGGCGTCGAACAGCGCGCGTACGAACTGCATTTCGTCTGGACGAATCCCGTTCGTAATGTGGACGAGTCTGCCTCCACCGATGTCGTGCGGATCCTGTTGTCGGATGGGGAGGCCGTTGTTGCGCGGATTCCTCGGACATCTTCGACCGGGCCTCAAACCCACATCATGCCGGCAAGAGACCTGGTAGGGTCGAGCATGGAATTCGCTGTCCGGTTTGAGACATCGGATGCGAAGGTGTCCGCACCTTCCAACGTAGTGGGGATCACGGTCGTGGAAGTCCCGGGTCCTGCAGTGAATCTGGGTGCTGTCCTCGATCAGGGTCGAATATCTCTCGCGTGGCTCCCGCCCACGGATCTGGATACCCCGGTGGATGCCTATCGCGTGTATCGATCCGGTCAATCGGTCACGGACAAGCCAATCGTTTCTACCGCCCTGGACGACACTCGATTCGAGGTCGGGGCGTCTTATGAATATACCGTCGTGTCCCTCCGACGTACCTCGTCCGGGTGGGTGGAGGGAATTGCTGCGGAGCCGCTCGAGCTAACCGCACTGGACCGGACGCCACCGGCACCTCCCAGAGGGTCGTCGCTGACACCTGCGGGAGACGGCGTCTTTGTCACTTGGGATACGAGTCCGGAGACCGATGTGGTTCGATACAGGATATTCAGGAGGGAGTCGCCGGCAGGGGAATTCCGGGCGCTCGAGAGTGAGCCCCGGACGACGACCGCTTTTTTTGATCCGGAGTTTCTTCCAGGTTACCACTATGCTGTTTCCGCGATAGACGAGGCGGGCAACGAGAGCCTTCGGTCCGAGGTCGTTCCCTGACGGAGGACACGGGCTGCGAGCTTCAACCTGACCCGCCAGTAAAAATTCGGTAGAATAGGCCTTCCGAGAGACGAAACTTCCAAGTCCGAGACCGAAAACAGGAGAATGACCCGGCATGAAATTTTTCCTCGATACCGCAAACCTCGATGAGATTCGTGAGGCCGCGAGCACAGGGATACTGGACGGCGTTACCACCAACCCGTCGCTAATCGCTAAAGAAGGCAACGGATTTGAAGATCAGCTCCGCGGCATCTGTTCCGTGGTCGAAGGCCCGGTCAGCGCGGAGGCGGTCAGCCGCGACTTTCCGGGGATGGTGGAAGAAGGCCGTGCCCTGGCAAAGATACACCCCAACATCGTGATCAAATACCCTTGCACCATGGAAGGGCTCAAGGCGACAAAGACGTTGAGCGATGAGAACATCAGGGTCAACGTAACCCTCGTGTTTTCGCCACTGCAGGCCATCATGGCGGCGAAAGCCGGAGCCTACTTTGTAAGCCCATTTGTTGGGCGGTTGGACGATATTTCCCAGGATGGTATGTCTTTGATCGAGGACATCGTGATGATCTTCGACAACTACGATTTTAATACCGAGGTTCTGGTGGCGTCAGTCCGAGGGCCGAAGCACATCATCGAAGCGGGTCGGCTCGGAGCCGACATCTGTACGATCCCCTACAAGGTTTTTGTGGCCTTGGTGAAGCACCCCCTGACCGACAGCGGACTAGAGCGTTTCTTGAAAGATTGGGAACAAATGGCATCACCGGTCGAGAAGTGATGGAAGCAGGGGCCAGCACCGTGTTCGACAAGCTGGTCACTCCCACCGACCACTCGCGACTATCCCACTCCAGGGGCCCAACGATAGCTGATGACCTCAAAAATCACTGCGAAGGATAAGATCGAGGAGCTTCGACAACGGAACCGAGATGCCGAACTCGGTGGTGGTCAGAAGCGGCTCGAGCGCCAGCGATCCGAAGGGAAGAAGACGGCCCGCGAACGTATCGGGATTCTTCTGGACAGAGATTCATTCCAGGAACTGGACAAGTTCGTCAAGCACCGCAGTACCGACTTCGGCATCGGAGAACAGCAATATCTGGGAGATGGCTTCATCACCGGATACGGCCGGATTGACGGTCGTCTGGTCTACGTCTTTGCCCAGGACTTCACAGTGTTCGGGGGCTCTCTCAGCGAAGCCAACGCCTTGAAGATCTGCAAGATCATGGATCTGGCGATGAAGATGGGTGCGCCGGTGATAGGACTGAACGACTCAGGTGGCGCTCGTATACAGGAAGGCGTGATGTCACTGGGTGGATACGCCGACATCTTCCTTCGAAACACCTTGTCGTCAGGCGTCATACCGCAGATTTCCGCCATCATGGGGCCTTGTGCGGGTGGGGCTGTCTATTCCCCTGCAATTACCGATTTCATCTTCATGGTCGACAAGACCAGTTACATGTTCGTAACCGGCCCTGACGTCATCAAGACGGTGACACACGAAGAAGTTACGAAGGAAGAGTTGGGAGGGGCCGGCACCCACAACAGCAAGAGTGGTGTTGCCCATTTCTCGGCGGCAAACGACGAAGAGTGCCTGCTGATGGTTCGGGAGTTGCTGTCGTTCGTTCCGTCAAACAACATGGAGGATCCGCCCATCCGTCCCACGTCGGATCCCTGGGATCGCACCGACCTTACCCTGAACGAGTTGGTTCCTGAAGATTCAAACCTGCCTTACGATATCAAGGATCTTATTCACACAGTTGTTGATGACAATTATTTCTTTGAGGTCCAGGAACACTATGCCAGGAACCTGGTGGTCGGGTTCGCTCGCCTGGACGGCCGTCCAGTGGGGATCGTGGCCAATCAACCTGCGTTTCTCGCCGGATGCCTGGACATTGATTGTTCCATCAAGGGCGCACGGTTCGTTCGATTTTGCGATGCCTTCAACATTCCGTTGATAACGCTCGAGGACGTGCCGGGATTCCTGCCGGGAACGAACCAGGAGTTTGGTGGAATCATCAAGCACGGTGCCAAATTGCTTTTCGCCTTTGCGGAGGCCACCGTGCCGAAGATCACGCTGATCACACGAAAGGCTTATGGGGGGGCGTATTGCGTGATGTCGAGCAAGCACATTCGTACCGACATCAACTTTGCTTTCCCAACCGCGGAAATAGCGGTAATGGGCTCTGAGGGCGCCGTCAGTATCATCCACCGCCGAGAGCTGGCTGAAGCCGGGGATGAAGTCGATCAGGTCCGCGCTGAACGCGTTGATGAATTCCGGACAAAGTTCGCCAACCCGTATGTTGCGGCAGAACACGGCTTTATCGATGAGATCATAGAACCCAGCGTGACGCGTCCAAAGCTGGTTCAGGCGTTACGCATGCTCGACACAAAGCGTGATACCAGTCCACCGAAGAAGCATGGGAATATTCCCTTGTAGGTGGAGGAGGCTACCGTGAGACAGCGATCCCTGGTTCCCACGATGGCCGGCGTGCTGGTCGGCCTGGTCCTGGGTTTCCACGCTCACACAGTTGCTGCCCAGGAGGGCTGGCGAGGTGTACGGTCCGAGCACTACATTCTGGCCGGCAGCGCCGACGAGGACGAAATCCAGGAGGTTGCAGCCCGGCTTGAAGGTTTCCGTGCCGTCGTTCTACGTCTTTTTGCCGGTGCCCGCTACCGATCTCTACCTCCAACGACCGTTCTGATCCTGGACGACGAGGATGAATTGAGGCCGTTTGGCGGAACCGGTGACGGAGATGGATATTTTTTCCCCGGCCCCCTGGATAACTACATTGTCCTCGTTCCCGAAACGCGCCGCCGAAAGCCGTTTCCGTCGATTTTTCACGACTATTTCCACGCCATTGCCGAAGAAAATCTTCCGAACGCGCCTCTCTGGCTGATCGAAGGTCTGGCCGAGTACTACAGCACGGTCGACTGGTCATCCGAAGGCACACACGTATTGATGGGAAGTCCCATCAATTCCCACATCCGCCTTGCACGGGACGAGGACAAACGCCTCAGTTTTGAAGGCCTGGCCGCGGTCGATCGAAACTCGCCTGAATACGACGAAGCGGATCGGAACCGAATGTTCTACGCGCAGTCCTGGGCTTTCGTTCATTTTCTCATGACCCGTAATGGAGGAGAGGGGGAGCGGGACACCGGCCGTTTCGTACAATCGATGGCGTCAGGCAATTCATTTGAAGAAGCGATTCAAGACGCCTTTCGGATTGGCTTTCGAACCATTGAGGCGGAATTCGAGACCCACCTCGAGCAAAGGGGTACGTATCCGTACCTGAGCATGCCGCTGGCCGGCGGTTCCGGCTCGGAAGCTTCCGTCGAGCGTCCAAGAATTCCAAGGGCCGAGGCGGAAACCTACCTGGGCGACCTGCTGGTCCACGAGGGGCGGACCGACGAGGCGGAGGCCTACTTTCTCCGGGCGATCGGTATCGACCCGGATCTGGCGGCGCCGCACACCTCTCTGGGTGCGTTACAGATCCGCCAGGGAAAGTTCGTTGAAGCGAGGGAAAGTCTTGGGAAAGCGATTGGTGGGGACGGAGCAGGTCACCTGAGCCACTACTATTATGCCCTCGGATTCATCCGGGAGAACGCGACCCTTACGGACGAAATCAAAACGCGTGTTCGCGATGAACTGAGGGAATCTATCCGTCTGACACCGAGTTTTCCCGCCGCCTACCATGAACTTGCCTTGACGTATCTCGGCACCGACGAGGAACTTGGCGAGGCCGTTCAGTTGCTCGATAGTGCGCTGGACCTGCGTCCCGGCAATCAAGACTATCTGATTACTCTCAGCCGGGTTCTGATCGAACAGGGAACGTATGAGTCGGCGCGAACCGTGCTCCTTCCGTTGCTTGATGAAGGGCGGAACCCTGCGGCCCGTCGCCAAGCTGAGGACCTCATGAGATCCATCGAGGGTCAGAGGCAATCCAGTGGTTTGGCCGGGGAAGGATTCGCCGAGATCAGTTCGGCTCCGGTCGAGACGGGACGTACCGTTGCTGAGATTGGGGCTATGCCCAGCACCGAGCCGCCCGTCCCTTCCCTGGTCGTGGATGATCGAATTCAGCTGAGCCGTGTCGTCCGGGGTGAGCAGCAGAAGGGCCTGTTGAGTTTGATGGACTGCAGAGAAGGCCTGACGTTGACCCTGGAGACCGATCGAGGCCCGGTCCTGTTTCACACACGCGAGCCCGAACGGATCGAGTTCGCGAGCTATAACCTGGAAGTCGGAGTCGAGATCAGTTGTGGTCCGGTCGACCCGCCAATGCCCGTCCTGGTCACGTACCGGAAGGCTCCTCCCGGGAGTGAGTACCTCGGGGCCCCCACCAAAGTCGAATTTACGGCTCCTTAGCGGTCGAGGGGCGGAGAAGTCGGCAGGGCGTTGTTGCGCTCACAAACGCTCCTCGACGTATCGGAATACGCCTCGGTCGCCTTTGCCTCGCGCGCCGAGCAGCCCGTGGTGGAAGTCTGTAGGGTCGCGTTACGAGCGCCATGGGGCTAGAT
>CAZOZZ010000130.1:0-11949 GCA_964584435.1 uncultured Solibacteraceae bacterium
ACCCGTTGACTCGAATCAGTTGATTCTATTCGACATATAGCCGGACAGTAGTGAGGAGTCCCATGTTTAAGCACAACCTGATCGAAAGTATCTTCCGCATACGCCGACATAAACAGGACCCTGGCTTTCGAACCCATTTCGGCTAGTTTCTCGGCCAGCTCAGATCCTCGCATACGGGGCATGACGATGTCGGTCAGGACGAGGTCAATCCCTCCCAGCTGCTCGGAGACAATGGCAATGGCTTGCTGGCCGTTGGACGCTTCCAGGACCCGGTAGCCTCGCCGCTCGAGAATTTCCCGGGTCAACTGGCGTACGAAAGGCTCATCCTCGACCAGAAGGATGGTCTCGGTGCCACCGACTGTGTCATCGACCTCGGATCTTGCTTCCGGAGCGGCACCCTCCGTACTGGCCGGCAAGTAGATCGTGAAACAGGTTCCCCGGCCGAGTTCGCTTTCGACCGATAGGTTTCCTCCCGACTGCCGGACGATTCCGTGGACCGTGGACAAGCCCAGGCCGGTTCCACGACCGACGGCCTTGGTCGTAAAAAAAGGCTCGAATGCTTGCGTTTTTGTCCTCTCGTCCATCCCGGTTCCCGTATCCCGAACGGACAGACTGACATAGGATCCCGCTCTCAGATCAAGCAACTCGGAGTCCTCGCCAAAACGCACGGCGTGGGTCTCGATCGCCAGTTCCCCTCCTCATGACGGGTGATCTCAGCCGCACTGCGAAGTCCGAGTTCCTCGCTGATCTTACGCTTGTGAAACTCGACTGTCTTGTCCGATATACCCAGCACCGTCGCAATTTCTTTGATGGACATTCCCTCGGCAACCAGTTGGATGACTTCTCGCTGGCGTTCCGTGGGTTCTCCGACTGATTTGGCGTCGCCGTTTGATAGCAGGAGTTTGTCGAGTACTTCCCTGGCGATGAGGGGTGTGACGTACGCCCCCCCTTTAAGGATTGCCCGTACGGCCGCGGGAAGTTCCGTCGTCGCGGACTTCTTGAGAAGATATCCGGATGCTCCGGCTCGGAATGCCTCGACGATCTGAGCAATGTCCTCGTGAACTGTCAAGACGATGACCCTGGCCCCGGGGTCCGCCTTTCTTATCTGCCGGGTCGCTTCGATACCATTGAGGAGGGGCATCGAGATGTCGGCGACGATAATGTCGGGATGCAACTCGGCCGCCGCCAAAACCATCGCACGGCCGTCTTCGACGACGCCAACGATCTCGAATTCCGGCTCGAGCACGGCTCTCACACCGGCCACCACCACGCCGTGATCGTCGGCAACCAAGACACGTCCACGTCCCATTCACGTCACCAATCCCGGGTTGCGTGCGTCCCACGCACGTCAATTTGTCGGTATGTTAACCCAAACTCCTCGGAAGGCGCTATCCGGAGAGGCCGCTGCACGGCGGTCCTGATCAAATTGACGCCCCTGTCGGAACTAATATAAGCTTCCCGAATCCTATTGAAGTTCATCCGATCTACATGATGACACGCCAACCAACCGCCGGGCTCACGCGGACGCCGGTGAAGGAGACTCAATAATGACAGAGAGGACCACTCGTCACTCTTCGACCTGTCTGGTGGCGGCACTGGCCATGGTCTTTCTAATGGGTTCGATTTCGACGCTCCGAGCGCAGGGTCGAGACAACGGCGGAGAAACACCCACGATTGAGGACAAGACCGAAAGTATGAGGACGATCGACGGCTACTTCCCCATGTACTGGGACAACAAAGAAGGCAAACTCTGGCTGGAGATCTCCCGTTTCGACACGGAAGTTTTGTACGTTCGGGGACTGTCGGCCGGCCTGGGATCGAATGACATCGGGCTGGACCGGGGTCAATCAGGGGGCACACGGATAGTGGCTTTCGAGCGAATCGGACCGAAGGTCTTGATGGTCCAGCCAAACTACGCGTACCGGGCTTCGAGTGACAATCCGGATGAGCGGCGGGCGGTAGAAGAAGGCTTTGCCAAGTCCGTTCTCTTCGGCTTCGTTGTCGGGGCTGAAACCGACAACCGTGTCCTTGTCGATACAACCGACTTCCTTCTGCGCGACGCACACAACGTGATCGGCCGCCTCCGGCGCCAACAGGCGACCTATCGCCTGGATAAGACCCGCAGCGCGGTATACCTGCCGAACACGAAGGGATTTCCGAAGAACACGGAAATGGACGTCACGGTGACCTACACCTCGGACCAGCCGTCGAATCTGGTTGGCACGGTCACACCGACCTCAGGCGCGGTGACGCTGCGACTCCACCATTCCCTGGTCGAGCTGCCAGGGCCGGGTTTCGAACCCCGGGTGGCCGACCCCCGTTCCGGCGTCGGTGCATTGACGTACCTGGACTATTCCACACCGCTGGGAGAGCCCATGCGGAAGCGCTTTGCCAGGCGTCATCGGATGGAGAAGAAGGATCCGACAGCAGCCATAAGCGAGCCAGTCGAACCCATCGTCTACTATCTCGACCGCGGAGCTCCCGAGCCCGTCCGCTCGGCCTTGTTGGAAGGTGCAAACTGGTGGAACCAGGCCTTCGAAGCCGCCGGTTACCGCGACGCGTTCCGCGTAGAGGTCATGCCGGAAGGCGCCGACAAGATGGACGTACGCTACAACGTAATCAACTGGGTCCACCGTTCGACCCGGGGCTGGAGTTCGGGAGGTTCGGTTACCGATCCACGAACCGGAGAGATCATCCGAGGCCAGGTTACGCTGGGATCGTTGCGGGTCCGTCAGGACTATATGATCGCCGAAGGCCTGCTCTCACCATACGAAAATGGAGATGAGGCGCCGCCGGAGCTGGCCGCACTTGCACTGGCCCGCATACGCCAGTTGTCCGCTCACGAAGTCGGGCACACGCTGGGATTCGGACACAACTATTATGCGAGTCCGGCCGGCCGGGTCTCGGTCCTGGACTACCCCCACCCGTTGATCACGTTGCAGCAGGACGGAACGATGAACCTGGATGAGGCCTATGACGTTGGAATCGGCGAGTGGGACAAGATCTCCGTCCAGTGGGCATATCAGGATTTTCCGGCGGGAACCGATGAGAGGGCCGCCCTGGAAGAGCTGTTGGCCGATGCCCGGGAACAGGGACTGATCTACATGTCGAACCAGGACCTCCAGGTCAGTCCGCTGGTTCACCAGTGGGCCAACGGACGCGATCCGACTGCGGAGTTGGAGCGCCTGATGGATCTACGACGCGCCGGGTTGAACAAGTTTGGCGAAACATCGATCAAGAACGGCATGCCGCTGGCAACGATGGAGGAGGTTCTGGTTCCCCTGTACCTGCACCACCGATACCAGATAGAGGCAGCCGCGTCGGGCCTGGGAGGCCTGAACTACAGCTATGCCCTGAGGGGAGACGGTCAGACACCTTTTGAGCGCATATCCGGGTCCGTGCAGCGAGACATACTTGCGACCCTCGTGGAGACAATCCATCCGGGAGAACTCGTCTTGCCGGATGCGGTAGTCGACAACCTTCCACCCCGACCCTCCGGTTTCGGTCGGCACCGGGAGCTTTTTCCGCGCTATACAGGGATGATGTTCGATGTGATTTCACCCGCTGTAGTGCTGGCCGAGATCACGGTGAGCAACATATTGAATCCCGAACGTGCCGCCAGGTTGGTGGAGCAGAACGCCCTGGACTCGTCTTTGCCCGGTCTGGACGACATCATCGATGGACTGCTTGAAGGAAGCTTCGGTATTCGACCTTCCAACAGCTACGAAGCGGAAGTGAGCCGGGCAGTGGAACGCGTCGTCGTCGAGGGGCTCACGTCGCTGGCCGCGCGAGCCAACATGCCACAAGCAAGAGCGATTGCGACGTTGCGATTGAGGGAGGTCAATCGACGTCTGGCCGCGGGCGAGGGTGGAGAGACATCGGATCAAGCCCATTACGCCATGCTCGCAACCGACATCGAGCGCTTCCTGACGCGACCCGCCGATACGTTCCAGCAGCCGGATACGCCCGCTGCACCTCCTGGAGCGCCGATCGGCGATCCCGCATTGAACTGGCTGAACGGTTCAGCGTTGTGGTGTTCGGAGTGGCCGCAATAGGATCGGAACCCGGAAGAAAGCCGAATCCCGATCTGATCAGGGTTCGGCTTTCTTCCCGCCCCCAGGACTTACCGGGATTCGAGGATCTTTCGGATTTCCCAGAACATCTCTCTGCCGCGGTTGTGTCTCATGAATTCTCCCAGTCGTTCCTGGATCGCCCGCTCCTTTCCCATCGTGTCGAGCCAGTGCCAGTACAACCTGGGCCGCCCGCCGACGAATCGGCCGAATTCATTCCAGTCTTCGTCGAAGAATCCAAAGGCGGGAATCGACATGCTCTGGTTTTCTCCGTGAAGGTACAGACTCATCAAGTCGTGGTTCTTGAACCGCACCACATCGGGCGTCTTCCCGACTTCCTGATACGGCGCGGATTTGCCGTCCTTGCGCTCGTCGCGTGGAAATATTCGCACGACGATATGTTCGGGGTTCAGCGATGCCATCTTCGGTACAACCGGCATGTTCGTGAACACATCCGGGCACCAGTCTTCACCGATGCCGAGGACGTACGTCTTGCATTTGATACTTCGAACCCACGCTTCTTCGGCCCCGGTGAACTCGAGCGCCTCGTAAGCCGCGAGAAACTGATCGCGGTTCCTCTCGACACGATCGAGATACTCTTCCCACGTATATCCCGCCATGAATCGATCGTTATCGACCAGGTTTGTCGTTTCAACCATTAGCTTTGGCGGCCTGCATCTGGGCCATATGCTCCTGCATGCGACGTGTCAGGTGGGGCACGACGCCGACGAGGCGTTCGGCAAGCATGAGTTGCCCTCGATGATGCATTTCGTGTTCCTTCACCGACAGCATCATCTCGAAACGACTCTTGCTTGGCGGTTCCGCGCCGGCGGGCATACCGACAGGTTCGGCGAGGAAGCCGTCGGACACGCCCTCGACAAAGCCGGCCCAAACTTCCCCTTCTGACTTGAGCAGATCGATGATCTCGGCCTTGGTTCTCGGCTCGGCCGCTTCTTTAGCCATCTTCTCCATCAGTGACGGGAAATCCATCCCTTCGAGCGTGTCTCGCTTTTCTTCGGCATGTACCAGGTAGCCAAACTTGTAGGAAAGTGCGATGTGCACCAGAGTGTCGCCAACACTCTTGGTACCGTCCGCCGGCACGAAGCCGTACTTGTCTTCCGGAATGTCTTCGGCGATCTGGATCGTGTTGCCGCGAACCGTTCGAAAGCTTGCCGCCAGTTCCCTGGCTCCGTAGTAGTTCATTAAATGCTCCTGTTAAAGGTCAGAATTGTCAAAAACGGGACGGTCCGCCCAGGCCTGGCCGGAATACTCCGGCACAAGAGCCGAAGCTTACCGGAAACGAGGTTGTCAACGCAAAGCCGCGAAGACGCAAAGGACGCAGAACTTTGATTCTCACACATTCGTCCAACCTCTCCGTTTTCGCGTTGAAATGCCAACCCGTCCACAAGACAAGAATCCACAGTCCAGCCGGGAACTCCGCGGACAATAACCTTCGCGCCCTCTGCGTCTTTGCGTTTTTGCGTTGAAATCAGTCGATCGAAATCCCCAGAAGCCCCAGTTCAAGCCTACGTCTCAATTCCGAATGTAGCGGTTCTTCTGGAACTGGTTAAACGAGTCGATCAGGATGCCTTTCAGGTTGGTTTTCTTCATCAGGCGGATGATCGGGATCCTTTGACCGCGGTCGGCCTGGTCGATCTGTCGTTGTAGCCTGGCACGTTGGTCGGGCGGGAGCTGGGACAGGCGCTCCATCTGTCCCTGGCGCCGTATTTCCTGTTCCTCGGCGCTGGGAGTCACCTGGAGAACATTGTCCAGGAAGCCCCAGGTAATGAGGTTGTCGTTGGTTTCCGGCTCCAGAAGGTAGCTCAGCAGGTTGGATTTCGGCTGACCCGACGGAACGAAGAACGAGCCGGCGGGCACCTCGACTGTCTCCTCGCGCTTTTCAGCATCCACGGCCTTCAGGTAGTGCGCCTGGAAATACTGCGTGTCGCGAACTTCCTTTGCGTAATACACCTCAGCGTCGACTATCGCGGACGCGGTGAGTTGCTTGACGGTGATCTCATGCTCCAGAAGTAACGGAATGGTTTTGGCCTGGCCCGGGGGGATCAGGTATCCCCAGGGCCGGGTCGCGGTCCGGGTTGGCTCAAACCGGGTAAACACGGGCCGATTGACGAGTTCGTACTCCACAGGCCCGGCACCTCGGCCTCCACTCCGCACCCAGAAGTCCTCATTCCCCTTGTTGACCTGACGGTACTCGATGGGGATCTGGTCATCATCGGAATCGTCGTTACCGACCTCGATGGCCCTCGCCTCCGCCCGCCCGATCAGGCGCTTTAGTTCCCCTCCGTGCTCGGCCGCGAACAGGATCGCTTCACGCTGCCCGATGTACTGTCCCCGCACCTGATGGCGGTATCGCTCCGCCGGGGGAACCTCGACAACTCTTGCACCGTTGTCGACGACTCGGTGCGTGCTGCTCGGGGACTCGTACAGGAAGCCGACCATGTTCGCCAGGGTCGAATACACGTGCTGTTTCCGGGGCTCCACGGAAGTGGGAACCCAGCCGTCAACACCGTCCACCTGTCCCGGACCCGTGTACCAGAACCCGTCATAGTTTTCGGATCGTAAAGCTTCGCGGACGCGCGCCAGGATTCGTTCGTTCCCGAAACGCACCAGTTCCGGATCGCCGGCCGGATTCATATTCGTTTGATAGGTCAGGGTGTAGGGAGCGGAGCCGCCATGATGAGTGTCGATATGGATGTCCGGATCCCACGCGTTGATGACCATCGTCACAAGTGCGTGTATTTCCTGAGATTCCAGCTTGAGGTAGTCACGATTCAGATCGAACCCTTCTTCGTTTGTCCTTCTCCGGACTTCGGCACCATCGGGATTGATCGTAGGCACATTCAAAACCACAACGTCATCCAGCAGCGGGCGGAGGTCGCCCATTACGAGGTCACGCATAATCTCCATGCTCGCATCCTTCCCGGCGACCTCTCCGCCGTGCACGTTGTTGACGATGAGCACCACTGGCTTACCGGAGCGCCGGACGTCTTCCGGCTTGAATATCGGAGGATTCGACAGGATGCAGAGAACCACCTCACGCCCCATGAGCGTTTCGGTCAGTTTCTGAACATTCATCAGCTCCGTGCGCGATTCAAGCTCGTAAACGAACTCCATCAGCGGCTCATACAACGTGCCGCCCTGCTGGTAATTCACGCTCTCGGCCGGTGCCTGAAGCCCCTGAGCGGCCCCGGAACCGACCGTCGCGATCACGACGGCGATTATGAAGAGAATCCTGAGTGTTTTGGATTTCATGTCGGCATTCCTGATGGACAGAAGTTGATACGGCCATCCGACCGGTCGGTAACAGAAACGACCGGAGGCACAGACAGTTTTTTCAAGAACCGGGTTCGCCCGTTCTTATACCGTGGCAGCGTATCTCTGTCACCAGAAATCAGAGGCGCCACCCACCAAACTACCGTGCCGGCGCTGACGATGAGTCGGGAATGGGAGGGCCGGCTCGACATTAGTAGAGATCTGACCCGCCTGATGGTACGCTTCGGGACGACAACCGGTGAGAAATCCGGGCTGATCAGGTAGAATCGAACGATGCTTCAACGTGCCGGGCTGGTTTCGGCGTAAACGCAATCTTAAAGGCTACCGGGGTCTCCGTCTAGAGACGACCGGTCAGGAGGTCCCGAGTGATGAAATTAACGAGACTGCTCATCATTGTCATGATGGTCGCGGTCGCGGTTCCGGCATTGGCACAGGATATGGAGGCGCCTCGTCCGATCGACGCCCTCGACAGCGTCTGGATCGAAGAACTCACCTGGATGGAAGTGCGCGACGAGATCGCGGCCGGCAAGACGACGGCCATCATTGCGGCAGGCAGCCTGGAACAGAACGGGCCCTATGTTCCGACAGCAAAGCATGCCTACGTCCTTCGGGCGACGGCCGAGGCGACCGCTCGAAAACTCGGCGATGCCCTGATCGCACCGATCGTCAGGTACGAGCCCGGAACCCCGGAAAGCCCAAGGTACCCGGGAACCATCCCGGTTCGGATGGAAACCTACAAGGCAATATTGACCGACGTGGCATCCAGTTTGAGAGCTCATGGCTTCAAGAACATCATCATGATCGGAGACAGCGGTGGCAACCAGCGTGGTCTTGAAGAAGTGACCCAGGAGCTGACTGCGAAGTGGAACGGTGGACCGACCGCCATTCATTTTGTCAGGGAATACTACGAGAGCTGGCAGGCATCGGATGGGGCCATCGAGGAGGTCACCGGCAAGGCGGAAGTCTCTGAGGGAATCCATGATGACTACAGCGTCAATTCGATCATCATGACGGTCGACCCGGAAGCCGTGCGTTACGACCAGAGGGTTGCAGCCGGCAAGGCGTCGATCAACGGCATCAGCATCGCACCGAAGGAACAAACGATCGCAAACGGCAGGAAGCTCGTCGATATCCGGGCCAGTGCCACGGTCGAGGCTATTCGCCGGATCATTGGACAATCCTCCAGCAACCAGTAGGCTGAAATGAACTGTCTCGGGGGCGTCCGGATGGACGCTCCCGGGCGTCTGAACCCTAGACCAGCTTCGAAGCACTAATCCCTCGAGAAAGCCAAGTTCGTCTTATGTCTGGGAAAGAGGTGCGCCATTTCTGACGGACGATCCATACCTGGGCCGGTCAGAGCCGCTCTGCTGCTCCTGCTGATGTATGCCTTCTTCCTCAGCATCACGCTGATGGGGGATTCCTTCAAGTTCTTCGGCAGTGGATTCGCCGAACAGCTCCTCACAACCACGTCCAACCCATTCGTCGGGCTCTTCATAGGAGTCCTTGCAACGAGCCTGGTCCAAAGCTCGTCGACAACTACGTCGATGGTCGTCGGCCTGGTCGCCGGTGGGGCCCTCGAAGTGACCGGTGCGATCCCGATCGTTATCGGAGCCAACATCGGGACAAGCGTCACGAACACGCTTGTCTCAATCGGACACATCTCCAGGCCTGCAGAGTTCCGAAGGGCCTTCGCAGCCGCGACAATTCACGACTTCTTCAACCTGATCGCCGTGATCGTCCTTTTTCCGCTGCAGCTGTGGACCAATTTCCTCGGACGCGCATCGAACTTCCTGGGGACACAGCTCCAGGATGCCGGAGGGATGAAGCTCATCAACCCCATCAAGTTGGTCGTTGATCCCGTGGCCGATTTCATCGCTTCGGTCACCGGCGAGTCCGGCACGATCATGCTGATCATATCGATCGTTCTCCTGTTCACGGCCTTGCGATATATCGTCGCTAACTTGAGAGTACTGGTGATCGGGCGCGTGGAGGCATTCTTCGACACGGTGCTCTTCAAGACGGCTTTTCGGGCACTCATTTTCGGGGTGATCCTGACCATCATGGTTCAGAGCAGTTCGATTACGACGTCTCTGGCCGTCCCTCTTGCCGGCGCGGGTATCCTGACCCTTCGACAAATATTTCCGATGACCCTGGGCGCGAACATCGGGACGACGATCACCGCGATGCTGGCAGCTCTGGTAACCGGCGAGTTGTCGGCCGTCACCGTTGCTTTTGCACACGTTCTGTTCAACGTCATCGGCATCATCATCGTCTGGCCAATGCGGGCCGTGCCGATCTATCTGGCAACCCAACTGGCGGAACAGACCATGAAGTCGAAGCTGATTCCGGTCGTCTACATTGGTCTGGTATTTTTTCTGTTTCCTCTGCTACTAATCTATCTAATGGGGTGATTCCAAATGTTCAGGTTCAAAGAGTTGATTGAGTTGTGGAAGACAGCCAACTCGCTGACTCAAGCGCTCGACGACTCACACGTGATGCTCCAGAGCACCCACGAAATGTTTGCGGAGTCGGTCAAGACGCTACGCCAGACCGACAGCGCGGAGTTGACGCTGGACATCCACAAGATGGACCAGACCATCAACGCGTACGAACAACAGGTTCGGCGGAAGGTACTCAAGCACCTGGCAATCACCGGAGGGGTCAACATGATCCCGGGCTTGATCCTGACCAGCATCGTCATCGATATAGAACGGATCGGAGACTACGCGAAGAACATCAAGGATCTGGCGGTCGCACATCCGGAACGACTACGCTGCGGTCGATACGACAGCGAGATCGCGCGAATTGAAGACGGTGTCGGAGACATATATGAGCGGGTTCTTCCGGCCCTGAAAGTGTCGGATTCGGATGCTGCTCGCAGTGTCATGAGCAGCAACTGGTGGATTCTGAAGAAGTGCGACGAAATAGTGAATGATCTGATCACGTCTCCGGATCCCGAACTGAGTCCGAACGATGCCATTTCGACCGCTCTATACACCCGATATCTGAAAAGGATCGCCGCACACTTGATGAATATTTCGTCGAGTATCGTCAACCCGTTCGAACGCATCGGATTCCGCGAGGAGGAAATCGACTGAGAAAGACCAGGAGGGGACGACCGAACGTCGTTCCGTCATAACAACCCATCCGTCCCACCTAGCGCCGATCCGCAGATTCCCTCCTTCGTTTGAGTACCAATCGACCATCTTCCGGTCGCTGCTTTCTAAACCCAAGCAGGTGAAAGATCTCGATTACAAACCATCTGGCTATTCGAGGATTGATGACCAGCGTGTCCGGACGCTCGGGATGAGGATCCACGCCGGGCAGGTATGGGACAATCGCATCCAGCCCCAGGCCCCGCATCCAGGCCGCCACTGCCAGCCAGAACGGGCGCACTTCCCTGACGATGAAGAAGCCGTCATTGCCCTGAGCCTGGTATAGAGGCATCAGCATGTGCCCCGATTCGCCGGCCCTTATTTCCCCACGGCAATCATGTGCGAGCAGTTCGCCGTCGACAACGGGTTTCAAATTCTCAAAGCCCGGCCGCATTTGAAAGCTGTCATTCTCGTCGATGGTGTGCCGATAGCGGATCTCTACGATCCTCGGAACCTCCCGGACACGCTCCTCGAAACTCCGTGTCAATCGGGTCATGTCCCGAACATCGGATTGATCAATGCACCCGGAATGGGTCAACGTCCGCCATATGGCCAGTTCGTGGCCCTCCACGGCGGACGGGGAGTCGTGCCGGCCCCCTTCAAAGCCGACAGCCACGTGGCCGAGGTTGTTGATGTAGTTCAGGAGCGTGCCGTCAAGATGTTCGTCCAGGCCGAGAACGACGGGGGCGGACAGGATGAGGGCAAGACGGCGATTGGGCAAAGTGTCGCCAAAAACGGAAAAGGGTACGCCCGAAGCAGAAGTCGTGTGGAGATCGAGAAAATAGGCCGGACCAGGGGCCTCATCGAGAGCTGCTTCGATCTGCAGCCGAAGGCCCTGCAGTTGGTTTGCTTCGACGGTGCCGTCGGACCCATGGGCAGGGGGAGATCCCGTGCGAGACGACGTCCAGATCCGGTTGAGGTCCTCGTCGATGTAGCGAGTTCCCTGCTCGAGGGCCGGCAGATTACCGGCAAGGGCGAGAAACGTTCCCCGAAACTCCGGCCTCTCTTTCTCGAGAGCTTCCAGCACCCTCCGGCAGGCAAATACTCCAGCCGGTTCGTTTCCGTGCAGCCCTCCTATCGCGATGACCAGGGAGCCCGGAACGCCTCCCACATATCGGCCAACCACACGCCGGAAGCGCTCGCTCGAATCCACGAGACTCATTCAGGTTCTTCGCCCCGACCGGACCTTTGTTCCAACAGTTGGGCCGCAAGTGTCAGGACGTCGCGTTCCGTAACGATGCCGACCAGACGGTCTTCCTTGACCACGAGCAGGCAATCGGCCCTCTCTTAATGCATCAATCCGATCGCATCGAGCAGCAGGGTCTCCGGTGTAACCGTAACCGGGTTCGTGTCCATCATGGAACGGACCGACGCCGGCCGAGAAGTCCGACCCTCCTTGCGGTTGAGGTATTCGAGGGCGTGCAGACTCG
>CAZOZZ010000131.1:0-11805 GCA_964584435.1 uncultured Solibacteraceae bacterium
TTTCATTCAGCTAGAATGCCCAAGCTTTGCCTGGCGCACCAGAGGCGCAGAGAAGAATGGGCTGTTCTTAGAAAACTTCTTTCTCTGCGCCTCTGCGGTGAAGAAATCCCCTCGGTGTTCTTCGCGCGTTCTTGTTGAAGTCCTCTTCCCAACTCCGTGCCCAAGCCAGAGTTCTTCAGTCGTCCCACACCTGGCGCGCAACTTCTCCAATCAGCCGCAGCTTCCTTTCCTGTACCTCAGAACTGATCGCGTTGCCTTTGGCCACCGAGGCAAAGCCACACTGGGGGCTGAGGGACAGGCGTTCGAGTGGAACATAGCGAGCGGCTTCTGTGATTCGGGCCTTGAGCTCTTCAACACTTTCCTCTCGCGGGTTCTTGGTTGTTATCAGACCAAGGACGACCATCTTGTCATCGGGCACCTTTTCGAGAGGTTGGAAATCACCCGATCGCTCGTCGTCATACTCGAGGAGCAACCGTTCGGCGCGTGTTCGCTTGAAAATCATCTCGGCAATCCGGCCATAGCTTCCCTTGGCCATGTAACGGTTCGCATCGTTCCCGCGACAGATGTGCAAGCCGAACGTGACTCCGGAATGTCTTCCAATGACCGTATTGACCATCTCCACGCCGTCTTCGACCAACCGGTCCGGGTCGAATCCTTTGGCGGCAAACCACTCCCGCTGATGAGGATCGACCAGCATCCCGAATTCGGGCGCATCGATCTGGATGTAGGCGGCCCCGAGTCGAACAAGTTCGGCCACCTCGTCTCTGAGGATGTCGACGACATCGGCCAGGTAGACATCGTTTGAGGGGTATGCGGCGTCCGACACACCCGGTATCCAATAATAGGCGTACATCGTCGGACTGGGGATCGTCACCTTCGTCGCACGCGATGTCTTCGCCCTCAGGTAGGAGAATTCCTCTGCGGACAGGTGGCGCTTTCGTTGGATCCTCCCCGTCACACCGACGGTAACCGGGCTGGTCTGGATGTTGCCATTCATGTCAAACCAGTCGACGGAGTTGTTGTCGACTGTCTCGAAACCCTCCGCCGCCTGGACCAGCTGGCTGGAAAATACGTTTCTACGCATTTCCCCATCGGCAACGACATCGACACCCGCTCGTTCCTGGATGGCGACACACTCATCCACGGCACGATCTTCGATCCGTTTGAACTCCACATCCGTGAGCTTCCCGAGGGCGAATTGGTCGCGCGCTTCCAGCAGGTAGGCCGGTCGAAGCATGCTTCCCACAACGTCTGATCGATAGGGTTTCATCGAATCTCCTCCAGTGAAGATAATCTGGTCACGCGGCAGCCATTCTATACCGGGTTTCAAGGGCACGATTACTCACGAGGAGCTTTTCGAACGGTTGTCGTCGCTGGAGCAGATCGCCAGCGCCATCGAGGAAGAAAGAACTAGCTCATATGAATCAGTGAATTAGTTCATTTGAGGGATTTACCGATCCTGACGGAGCGCCTTACCCTGAACCGGGGTTTGGGTCCAGATTGTGAGAAAAGAAGACAAGTTGGCGTGGCGGAAAGGGGTTGCACCATACGAAACGCCCATCCTATGGCGAAGCCTCTGGCAGATGACTAATACTCTCGTGCCCTATGCCGTGTTGTGGTACCTGATGTATCGGAGCCTTTCCGTGTCGTACCTGCTCACGATCGCGCTGGCAGCCGTTGCGGCCCTCTTCCTCGTTCGCAGTTTTATCATTCTTCACGATTGCGGCCACGGTGCGTTCTTCTCAAAATCTCAGAAGGCCAATGACTTCCTGGGCTACATCCTCGGTGTCCTGACGTTCACACCGTACCACTACTGGAGATATGAGCACGCGGTCCACCACGCAACATCAGGTGATCTCGACAGACGCCGGCTCGGGGATATCTGGACATTGACCGTGGACGAGTATCTGGGTTCGTCGCCCTGGAAGCGGACGGCATACCGACTTTACAGGAATCCTCTTGTCCTGTTCATTGTTGGACCGGCGTTTCTCTTCCTCATAGAGTATCGATTCCCCCTGCACAACCCCCAAAAGCGGGAACGTCGCAACGTTCATCGAACAAACCTTGGTATCGCGGTTGTCGCGGCCCTGATCAGCGCTGTTATCGGCTTCAAAGCGTATCTCATGATCCAGATACCAATCATCTTGATCGGCTCATCAGCGGGAGTCTGGATGTTCTACATCCAACACCAGTTTGAGGGGGTCTACTGGGAAAGGCACGAGAACTGGGACTACCTGGCGGCTGCCCTTGAGGGCTGTTCATACTACAAACTGCCCCGAGTGTTGCAATGGTGTACCGGCAACATTGGATTTCACCATATCCATCACCTCGGCCCGCGCATCCCGAACTATTTCCTGGAAAAGTGCTACAACGAGAATCCGCTGTTTAGAAACATCACGACTATTACCCTGATTACCAGCCTGAGAACTCTCAGACTGCGACTGTGGGACGAAGAGCGGCACGAATTGGTCGGATGGGACCGCCTCAAGACCCTTCACACCAGGAACCCTGCACTCTAAACAATTTGAACGCGTTGACTCCTGGCGTTAGTATTCGAACTGATACCGGCCGCCGCCGGTGTATCACCATGCAAGGAGGAGAGGATGTCCAATAAACGACTGCTGGCGTTCATCGGCGTGGCGAGCCTGCTCGTGTTCGGATCGAACACCCTGGCGATGGCCCAACAATCCGACGCCGATCGCATCGCCATTTCCGACCTGAAGAAGAAGCTCGACAGTGGAGAGACGTTCCTGTTGATCGATGTCCGGGAAGATTACGAACTCGAGGAGGACGGTGCGATAAAGGGCGCCATCCACATTCCTGTCGCCGAACTTGACGCCCGGATGAAGGATATCCCCAAGGATATCGAACTGGTCTTCTACTGAAACGGTGGTGGGCGCGCGTCGCGTGCCGCTAAGAAATTTGCCGACGCCGGCTACAACGCCGGTGAGTTCTGTGGAATTCGCGACTGGAAGGCCGAAGGACTGGACGTGGTCGAGAAGGTCGAAAGGCCGACATCAGGCAAGATCGCTCCGAAACCCAGGCCGTAGACAGACAGTTTGTTTCCAGGAAGGGCGCGCCAATCCATTAATATATGGGAGGCGCGCCCTTTTTGAATCAGCCCCTGTTCATCGGACACTTCGGCAGCAGAAGACATCTACTGCGAAAGCGGTAGAATTAGCCCATATTTCCCAACTTCTTCGTTAAGTAGAACCACCATTCGCCTCAAAATCGAGAAAATCTGGCATCGATTCCCTGAGACGTCCCCTTCTACCGCCGAGGCTCCTGGCGGCATTTCCTCGTTTTCGGTTTATGAGGGAGGATTCATGCTCGCAATACTTCTCGCATCTATGCTGACCCTGACGGTGCATGTCGACCAGAGCGTCGAGGACATGACGCTCGTCATCGTGGACCGTACCGGCGCTGTCGTTGAACGGCAGGCGGCCCCGACGCCGGGAGACTACGTTTTCGACGACCTTGCCGACGGGTCTTACACGGTCCGGGCGATGGTCGACGAAACCGTGGTTGCATCGATCGCGAACGTCAATGTTCCGCTGACTGAATCGGTCGAAATCAGCGTTAGCCCGGAATCCGTTGCCAGGTCGGAGGTGGCCCAGGATACCCCTGCCGACCAGGGTGCGCGCCGCAACCAGAATATCCAGGTCAATCTCGTTGACAACCGGGCGCTGAGTGAATCGCTCGGCCGGCAGGGAGCACAAGTCAGCCCCATCACGGAGTTCTCCGCGGTTCGTGGAAATTATGCGGCCGAAATCGGCGGTATCGGACGCGATCCCTCAGTGATTCGGGCAGACAGGCAGAATGCCTACCATGGTGAGATCTACGAGACGCATAACAACAATAAGCTGAACGCCAGGGCGTTCTTCCAGGTCGGGAAGGTCCTTCCGTCGCGGCGCAACCAGTACGGATTCCGCTTTGGCGGCCCCCTGGGTTCGGACACGCTTTCCTTCGTTCTGACCGGTGAAGAGACCCGTGAGTCGGGGTTCGTCAACGGCAACGTTCTCGTCCCGCTTCCGAATGAGCGAGCCGCGCTCGCCGAGGACCCGGACGTCAAAGCCTTCATCCAGGGCTGGCTGGATGCCTATCCGAACGAGGCACCGAACCGGCCCGAGATTGCCGCAAACCTGCTCAACACGAATACGGTCCAGACCGTCCGAAATACCGGTGGAACCTTTCGTCTCGACTGGGAACCTCACGACACGAGGAATCTGTCGCTTCGGTATACATTCAACGACAACTTCATCGACAGTTTCGAGTTCGTCGTCGGTCAGAATCCGAACCAGAGCCTGCGGCCACAGACCCTGAACCTGGCATGGACGGAGCAGCTCTCAAGTCGAACGACCCTGCAGTTCGGCGTCAACTACACGCGCGGGAGAGTGGACGTGCTGGTGCCGCCAGGCGCGGTTGGGCCATTCGTCAACTTCGGAAGGGACTTCGAAGCCCTGGGACCCGGGCAGCAGTTCCCGATCAACAAGGCCAGTAACGACTTCCAGTATCTCACCCAGGCAAGCACGAACACCGGAGCACACCAACTCGACTGGGGCATACAGGTCATACGCTCCCAGATCAACGAGTTCCAGTCCGACGGCAAGCGCGGCAACATGAATTTCGGGAACAACTTCGGCCGGAGTTCGATCGAGAACTTTCGCCTCGGCACACCGTCACGCTATTCCATCGTCATCGGCGAGGTGTATCGAGGTTTCCGGCGATGGGACGTCAACGGCTACTTGAACGATCGCCTGCGTCTCGCGCCGGGACTGGATCTGACGCTCGGACTGCGGTACGAGTTCGCCGGTGCGCCGAGCGAGGTCAACGACCTGACAACTTTTCCGTATTCCGCGGACACGAACAATATCGCGCCCCGGATCGGGATCGCCTACTCGACCGGCGCCTGGGTCGCCCGCGCCGGCTACGGGATCGCCTATGGCGATGTCTTTCCTGCGACGTCCCGGATCGCACGGCTCAACCCGCCCGATGTCATACGTATCGACATCCGAAGTCCGGACGTTCTCGATCCGTTGAAGGATTTCGTACAGGTTCCCGGTGAGGTGCCGCGATCGAGCCTCAACGTCCTCGACTCCGACCTGGTAGCACCTTACATGCACCAGTACACGCTCCAGATCGAGAGGGAACTTCCCGAAAATTTCCGTATAAAGGCTTCTTACGTGGGAAGTCGAAACCTGAAACTCTTCCACGTGGCCCGCGAAAATCGTGCCGCACGGGTAGAAGGGATTCCGCTGACAACGAGCACGATTAACCTCCGACGGCCCGACCAGAGCATCTTCGGAATACGAAGGATGACCAACGCGGGGCGGGCGTACTTTGATGCCGGACAACTCTCGGTGGACAAGGTCTTCAGCCAGGGTCTGGCTTTGCGCGCGACGTATACGTTCAGCAAGGCGCTGGACCTGGGGACGGATTTCTCAAATACCGGCACTGGACGCGATGAACGCCGGACTCAGATCGAAGCATTGTATTTTGAAGATCTGAAAACGTTGTCCCGTTTCGATGCCCCGCATGCATTCGTGTTGGGATACTCCTACCAATTCCCATCGCGCCTGGGTGGCTTCACCCTGTCGGGAACAACGATCCTCAAGGACGGCACCCCGTTCTCAGTTGAAACCGGAACCGACGCGCCTCCGTTCGGAAACGTCGACGGGGAGCGAAACGACCGCCCGACGTTGCTGGACCCCAGCATCCTGGGAACCAGCTTCGACGACCCGGATACCGCCCAGTCCATCCTGGTCGTCGAAGCATTCGATCGCGAAGCGGCTTTCCGGGATGGTCGCGGCACCCTTCGACGCGGTAGTTTCAGGAAGGATGGAACGACGAACTTCAACGTTGCCATCTCGCGAGACTTCCCCGATCTCGGCCGATCAGACACGGGTTCTGACTTTCCGGACGGAATTCATCAACGCCCTCAACCATCCGCAGTTCGACCGGCCGAACACGAACCTTTCTTCCTCTTCGTTCGGTCAGGTGACAAACACGGTGAATGCGGGGCGGATTGTTCAGTTCACGCTTCGTTTCAGTTTCTGAGCGAAACACAAGTTGCCAGTTCCAACGCCCCGTGGTCAGTTCCGGGAACTACCCGTTTCTGATTCCTCGGCGCGCACTTTTTCAGCTCACGGACTCTGGCTCCTGCACTATGATGGTGGGTTATGCTCGCACTACTACTTTCAGTCGTAATGGGTCTTACGGTTCATCTCGAAGGAACCGTCGAAAACCTCGAACTCGTTGTCACGAACAGCGCGGGTGAAATTGTCGGGCAGGTGGCGGCACCGACGACCGGGGATTATGTCTTTGCCGAATTGACCGACGGCAGTTATACAGTTCGTGCAGTGGTACGCGATACGGTCGTGGCCTCGGTGGCCAACATCCTGCTTCCGCTGACCGATTCGATCGAGATAACCGTTACGGCCGAATCGGCCGAACAGTCCGGGCAACAACTAGAAGGCGCCCGGCGGAACCAGAACATCCAGGTCAACCTGATCGACACCCAGGCACTGATCGAATCGCTCGGGCGCCAGGGCGCGCAGGTGCGACCTGTTACGGAATTCTCCGCTGCCCGCGGAAACTATGCGGTCGAACTGGGGGGTGTCGGGCCCAGTCCACAGATCGTCAGGCCGGACCAGCGGGTTGCCTACCACGGCGAGTTCTTCGAGACCCATAACAACCACACGATGAACGCACGCACGTTCTTCCAGGTGGGCGAAGTCCTGCCTTCGCGGCGCAACCAGTACGGCTTTCGTTTCGGTGGCCCCCTTGGATCGGATCGGCTCTCGTTCCTGGTCACGGGAAATGAGTCGCGGGAATCCGGCTTCGTCAACGGGAACGTCCTCGTTCCGCTGCCCCACGAACGCACTCCGACCGCACAGGACCCTGAGGCCCGTGCCCTGATCCAGAAGTGGCTCGATGCCTACCCTGACGAACTGCCCAATCGAGTCGAAATCGATCAACGCCTCCTGAACACGAACGCCGTCCAGAAGGTTCGCAACACCGGCGGCAGCTTCAAGCTGGACTGGCAGCGCACCGAGGACCAGCAGTTTACGTTGCGCTATTCCTTTTCTGACAATCTCATCGACGGCTTCGAACTCGTTGGCGGCCAGAACCCAGACCAGCGGCTCCGGCCTCAAACGCTCAACCTCACCCTCGAACAGCAACTGTCGGATCGGACCGTCCTGCGGGCCGGCGTGAACTACCTCCGACGGAAGGTGCACGTCCTGCTGCCGCCAGCGGCGGTCGGCCCATTCGTCAACGCCTCGGGTCTGGCTTTCCTGGGACCGTCGTTTGAACTTCCCATCCGGCGGGCGAGCAACGATTTCGAGTATCTGGTCTCAGGAAGTACTTCTCTCGACGCGCACCAGATCGATTGGGGTGGATTCCTGGGGCGCACCCAGCTGAACGAGTTCCAGGCCGACGCTCAGCGGGGGGTCTACAGCTTTCGAGCCAATTTCGGCCACGCGACCGCGATCGACGCGTTTCTGGCAGGCGAGGCCAGTCGATACACGACGATCTTCGGGGAATTGTATCGTGGCTACCGGATGACTGATTTCAGCCTGTACGCCAACGACCGCATCCGCGTGACGCCGAATCTCCATCTCACGCTCGGCTTGCGATATGAATACGCCGGGAAGCCGTCGGAAGCGAACAACCTGACCGAGTTTCCGTACTCCTCCGACACGAACAACCTGGCTCCTCGATTGGGTCTGGCCTGGACTCGGGGCCGAACGACTGTCCGTGCCGGCTACGGCGTCTCCTTTGGGCAGATCTTCCCGGCAACGTTTCGCATGGCACGTTTGAATCTGCCCGATGTGGCCTGGATCCGCATTCAGGCCCCCGACCTCATCGATCCGATCGGGGGGTTGGACTTTTCCTCAGGTGCAACACCCATCTCGGCCCAGAACCGGATGGACCCGGAGCTGGTCACACCGTACTCGCAACTCTACACGCTGGACGTGTCCGAGGAACTGCCGGGCGACATCACCCTGAGGGCCAGCTATATCGGCAGCCGAACGTGGAAGCTCTTCCGAATCGTGCGAGGGAACAGGGCGGTGGCGGTTGAGGGAATCCCGTTCGTGACTCGAACGATCGACCTGAGGCGCCCCGACCCGACGGCGCAATCGATCGCACGGATGACCAACCAGGCCCGTGCCTATTTCGACGCAGCACAGTTTTCGATCGACAAGGTCTTCAGTCAGGGGCTGGCACTCCGTGGGACCTACACATGGAGCAAAGCCCTCGACTCGGGATCCGATTTCTCCAACCCGGGCACGAACATGCAGGAACGGATCGCACAGAATGAATCCAGAGCTGTCGAGGACCTGAAGGCGCTCAGCAGCTTCGATACGCCTCACAGCGTCGTCCTGGCGTACAGTTTCGAACTGCCGACGCGTTTTCTCCGGGGCTGGACCGTATCGGGGACAACGATTCTGAAAGACGGAACCCCGTTCACCGTCGAAACGGGAAACGACGCTCCACCGTTCGGTAACGCTGATGGAGAACGCAATGACCGGCCTTCGATACTCGACCCCAGCCGGCTGGGGTCGAGCGTGGACAATCCGGACACAGCCCTCGACGTCCTCAGCCGCGATATCTTCGACGCGACCGCACCGTCGCGGGACGGATACGGCAACATCGCCCGCAACAGCTTCCGCAAGGACGGCACGACGAACTTCAACCTTGCCATCAGCCGGACCTTCACCCTGCCCGGAGATCGTGCCTCGCTGCTGTTCAGAACCGAATTCATAAACGCCTTCAACCACCCGCAGTTCTCTCCACCCAATTCCCGCATGGCCGCCGATTCGTTCGGACAGATTACGAACACACAGAATGACGGCCGGAACGTACAGTTTTCCTTGAGGTTGATCTTTTAGATCAGAAAAGATTAGAACCGCAGGTACGGAGGAGCGGGGGGTGGCGATGTTCTTCCCAGCGGCTGTGGCATAAGATGGTGCGTGTATGATCGCGGTGTTGATCACGTTGATGGCGGGGCTGACGGTCCACGTTGGACAGGATGTTCGAGACATGACGCTGGTTGTTGTGGACCAGTTGGGTAATGTCGTCGAGCAGATGCCGGCTCCGGCTGCCGGCGACTATGTCTTCGAAGAACTGGCCGACGGTTCCTATACGGTCCGGGCGGTCGTGGAGGGAACCGTAGTCGCGTCCGTCTCCGAGGTTGTCGTACCGACAACCAAATCGATTGAAATCAGCGTCAATCCCGAATCTCTCGCCGAGTCCCAGGAGGAGCAGGGGGCCAGGCGGAACCAGAACATTCAGGTCAACCTCGTGGACACGCAGGCATTGATCGAATCGCTGGGACGTGCGGGAGCACGGGTGCGACCCGTCGCGGAATTCTCGGCCGTTCGCCCGAACTATGCGTATGAGCTCGGAGGTGTCGGTCGGAGCCCCCAACTGCTTCGGGCGAGCCGGCAATCTGGGTACCATGGAGAGATTTACGAGACACACAACAACAACGTGCTGAACGCCCGGACGTTTTTCCAGGTGGGCTCGGTCGAGCCGTCCCGGATGAACCAGTACGGCTTTCGATTTGGCGGTCCGATGGGATCGGACAAGCTTTCCTTTCTCGTTACAGGCCAGGAGACACGGGAATCCGGGTTCGTCAACGGGAACGTGCTGGTACCTTTACCGAACGAACGAGCATCGACGGCAACCGACCCCGCCATACGCGCCTTGATCGACAGCTGGCTCGCGCTCTATCCCACCGAACTTCCAAACCGGACCGAAATCGATCCCCGGATGTTGAACACAAACGCGTTGCAGAAGATCCGCAACACAGTCGGTACGTTCCGGCTGGATTGGAATCGCAGCGAGCGCCATCGCTTGTCGGCCCGCTATTCCTACGGCGACAACTTCATCGATTCCTTTGAACTGGTCATCGGACAGAACCCGAACCAGAGACTCCGGCCTCAGACTCTCAACCTGGCGTCCGAGCATCAGGTCAGCGATCGAACGCTCCTGCGCGTCGGATTCAACTATCTCCGACGAAAGGTCCACGTTCTGGTGTCACCTGGTATCGGCCCAAACGTCAACGTCTCACGCGACATCCAGTCCCTCGGCCCGTCGTTCAACTTTCCGGTCCGCAGGATGGGCAACGATTTCGAGTACCTCGCCCAGGTCAGCACATCACTGGACGACCATCAGATCGATTGGGGCGGGCAGGTGCAGCGTGCACAGTTGAACGAATTCCAGGCCGACGGCACGCGCGGCACGTTCAGCTTCACGCGAAACTTCGGAAGGACCGCGATCGAAAACTTCGTGGCGGGCGCACTGACCCGATACACGACCGTTCTGGGCGATCTGTACCGCGGCTTCCGCTACACGAACTTCAACCTGTTCGTGAACGATCGCATTCGGATCACTCCCGACCTTCACCTCACGCTCGGACTCCGCTATCAATTTGCGGGCAAGCCCAACGAGGTGAACCAGCTGACAAGCTTTCCGCATTCTTCGGACGCGAACAACTTCGCCCCACGCATCGGCCTGGCGTACGCTTCGGGCCCCCAGGTCCTCCGTCTGGGTTACGGCATCTCATACGGAAACATCTTTCCGGCGACGTTCCGGACAACCAAGCTGAATCCACCCGAGGTGATCCGGATGCGGCTCCAGAGCCCCGATATCCTGGATCCCCTCAAGGATGTCGTCCTGACACCAGGCGTGATACCTCCGGCGAGCCGCAATTTCCTGGACCCCGAACTGGTCGCCCCATACTCCCATCAGTACACGGTCGAGTTTGAAAGGGAGTTGCCAGGTGACATCACGTTGAAAGCGTCCTACATCGGAAGCCGGACGTGGAAGCTGTTTCGGGGCGTGAGGGAGAATCGGGGAGAGCCGGTCGAAGGGATCCCGTTCAGGACGAGCACGATCAACGAGCGCCGGCCCGATCCGACGATCTTCTCCATCGCCCGGCTGACGAACCAGGCTCGGGGATACTTCGACGCAGGCCAGTTCTCAATCGACAAGACCTTCGGTCGGGGATTGGCCCTCCGTGGAGCCTACACGTGGAGCAAGGCGCTCGACACGGGATCGGATTTCTCGAGTCCGGGCACGAACAGGGGCAAGACCGCACAGAATGAAAACCTGGGATTCAGCGACGTCAAGAGCCGCAGCAACTTCGATACTCCGCACAGCTTCGTCCTGGGTTATTCCTTCGAGTTTCCCGGACGGGTGCTCGGCGGCTGGGTCGTTTCGGGCACCACGATTCTGAAATCCGGTACGCCTTTCTCTGTAACAACGGGAAGCGATGCGCCACCTTTCGGCAACGCCGACGGGGAGTCGGGTGATCGCCCCTCGATACTGGATCTCAGTCTGCTTGGAAGAAGCATCGACGACCCGGACACCTCACAACAAGTTCTCGTGGCCGAGGCATTCGACCCAACAGCGCCGTCCAGAAACGGCTACGGCAACCTGTCGGCGAACATGTTCCGCAAAGACGGAACGACGAACTTCAACGTGGCCATCAGCCGCACGTTCTCTCTATCGAGCGATCAAACACATTCCCTGCTGTTCCGCACCGAGTTCATCAACGCCTTCAACCATCCGCAGTTTTCCCCACCCAACGGTAGCGTGGCCTCGACCTCCTTCGGGCAGATCACGAACACGCTGAATGCCGGGCGAATCATCCAGTTTCACTTACGATTAGGGTTTTAGGCGGGGATTCACCGCAAAGACGCAGAGGACGCGAAGGACGCGAAAGGGGACAAGAGATTTTTACCGGTAGAGTAGGGGAGGACGCGAAGAGCGACCTCCCCCCTCGTCGCACCGGAC
>CAZOZZ010000132.1:0-6501 GCA_964584435.1 uncultured Solibacteraceae bacterium
CAGCTTAGGTTGTTTTTCCTACTTATTCACAGCATATAAGAATATAGATATATAGATCTGTTATGGAATTTACTGTAAGAAAGTTCGATCTTCTACAAGAGCTGACCTTGATTCAGGGCGTTGTTGAACGGAAGACAACGATACCGATCCTGGCTAATGTCCTCGTTCGTGCCGAAGAAGACAAGCTGGAGATTCTCGCGACCGACCTGGAGATTGGATTGAAGTCAACATGTGCTTCAACCGTTACGGCCGGTGGAACGATCACACTCCCGGCAAAACGTCTGTATGAAATCGTCCGAGCCCTTCCCGACAAGGAGATTCGTTTCAAGCAGGGAGACGCTAACTGGATCTCAGTGACCTGTGGATCGAGTCGATTTCGTATCGCAGGGCTGCCGAAAGAAGACTTTCCACTCTTGCCGGATCCGAAGGAAGACGGTGTTGCGATCCCATTCGACATCATGTCCCAGCTGATATCCCGCACCATTTATGCTATCAGCACTGAAGATTCCAAGTACACGTTCAGCGGTGCGATGCTGGTGATGAAGCCGGGGTCGGTGACGATGGTTGCCACTGACGGACATCGCCTGTCCCATGTTGAAAAGCGCGATGCGATCGACGATGTTTCCGAAGAAACGAAGGTCCTGATACCCAAGAAGGCCATGAGCGAATTGCTGCGTATGCTCACTGAGACCGAAGCAAACAGTAAAGTCATGTTCTCGAGGGATGAAAATCATCTGTTTTTCGACCTGGGTCATCGCCTGCTGGTTTCTCGCGTTCTGAGCGGGCAGTTTCCAAATTGGGAAGCCGTCCTTCCCCGCAACAACGATCGGACTTTCGTGATTGACCGTGACGAGGTTGCGGCAGCCATCCGAAGAGTTTCGATCCTGGCGGATGAGAGGTCGAGAACTGTACGTTTTGCTGTGTCGAATGGATCGCTTGAAATCGCCGCCAGCCATTCCGAGTTGGGCGAAGCCAATGAGACGCTGGCAATCGAATACGAGAAAGAGGGTTTCGAGATCGGGTTCAATCATCAGTATCTTATTGATTTTCTTTCCACAATTCCAGAAACTGAGGTCTCTTTTGAGTTCAAGGACGGCGAAAGCGCAAGCCAGATTCGAGCCCTCCCCAGCGACGACTACAGTAGCCGGTATATCGTCATGCCGATGCGCATCTGAGCCCAAACGATTCTGTTTCCGGTAAACTCTTATTTTTCACCGATTTGACCCCTTATGCCCGGCTATCCGGTCGGAGCCCCCCCACAAGGCCCAAACTTCTACCCCAAAATCGGCAAAAAGCCTTATTTTTCAGCAGGAAAAACCCGGTCTTTCTGTTAAAATGAGTGTTTGATTTGGCACGTGAATGCAGTCCGTCACACGAGCAACCCGAACCGCTGGCCAGCGACTAGCATTGCCCCCCATAAATATATGCGATATCAGTGGTTTACGATCTAGATACGTGCCGCTGGAAGACTTTTGCGCCAAATGATCACGAGTAAGGACAGAAAATGAGCAACCGGATCGATCTGCCCGACCAGAATGTCGGGGTTTCGCCAGACGAAAAAGGCGCGTACGGCGCTGAGCACATTAAAGTCCTGGAGGGCCTGGAGGCTGTCCGCAAACGCCCGGCAATGTACATCGGGTCGACCGCAGAGGCCGGGTTGCACCACCTTGTCTATGAGGTTGTCGACAATTCGATCGATGAAGCACTGGCGGGTTATTGCACGGAAGTCCACGTCCATCTTCACATCGATGACTCGGTCACGGTTGTGGATAATGGCCGAGGTATTCCAACCGAGATGCACCGCGACGGGAAGCCGGCGGCCGAAATCGTCCTGACAAAGCTTCACGCCGGCGGAAAGTTCGACAACGATGCGTACAAAGTGTCGGGTGGCCTTCACGGTGTGGGGGTTTCGGTCGTCAACGCCCTGGCTGAGAACCTGGAGCTGGAAATCTGGCGTGAGGGCAGGGTTTACGTCCAGAGCTACAAACGCGGCAAGCCCCAAGGCGATCTGGAGGTTACAGGGCATACCGACCGTCGCGGTACAAAAATCCGTTTCAAGCCAGACGCGAAGATTTTCGACACCACGTCCTATTCGTTTGACACGCTGTCCCGCCGGCTCCGCGAGTTGGCGTTTCTGAACAAGGGTCTGCTGATCACGATCGAAGACGAACGCGACGAGAAAAAGCACAAGTTCCACTACACGGGCGGTATTGTTTCGTTTGTCGAGCACCTCAACAAGAAGAAGACGGGACTCCACGAACAGGTGATCTATTTTTCCGGTGTACGAGAAGGCGTCGACCTTGAGATCGCCATGCAGTACAACGACTCCTACCAGGAACAGATCTTTTCGTTTGCCAACAACATCAACACGCACGAGGGTGGAACGCACCTGAGCGGCTTCAAGGCTGCGATGACGCGAACACTCAACAGCTACGCCGTTTCAAACAATCTGTTTAAAGACCTCAAAGAGAATCTCTCGGGTGATGATGTTCGTGAAGGCTTGATCTGCGTCATCAGCGTGAAGCTTCCGCAGCCACAGTTTGAAGGCCAGACGAAGACGAAGCTGGGCAACAGCGAGGTCAAGGGTATCGTTGAGACACTCATCAATGAGGGTTTTGGTGCGTTTCTGGAGCAGAACCCGTCGGTAGGCAAGAAGATCATTGGCAAGGCGGTAGAGGCTGCCCGGGCGCGCGAGGCTGCCCGCAAGGCAAGGGAGCTGGTTCGCCGAAAGGGTGCCCTGGACAGCACTTCACTGCCAGGTAAGCTTGCCGACTGCCAGGAACGGTCACCCGAGCTTTCGGAGATCTTTATCGTAGAGGGGGAGTCGGCCGGCGGGTCGGCCAAGCAAGGACGCGATCGCCGAACACAGGCGATCCTGCCGATCAAGGGAAAGATCCTGAACGTGGAAAAGGCCCGGTACGACAAGATGCTGTCGCACCAGGAAATTATCGCGATGATAACAGCGCTCGGGACCGGCATCGGCCAGGAAGATTTCGATATCACAAAGCTCCGATATCACAAGATCATCATCATGACGGATGCCGACGTGGATGGCTCACACATCCGCACCCTGCTGTTAACCTTCTTCTTCCGACAAATGCCGCAGTTGATGGAACACGGTTACGTCTACATCGCCCAGCCCCCTTTGTTCAAGGTCAAGAAGGGCCGGGCGGCCGCCCAGTACATCAAGGACGAGAGGGACATGTCGGCATTTCTACTGAAGAAGGCGGTCGACAACGTCACCCTGAGCGTAGGCAAATCGAAAGCCGCCGAGAGGGTCCTGGAAGGACGGGATCTTAGAAGTTTTCTCGACCGGCTCATGGAGATTACGCGTGTTTTCACACGCGTAGACCGCCATTTTAGGGACCACAGGATCGTCGACATGTTGTTGGAATCCGAAGTCCACGGCCGTGAGTACCTCGGGTCGAAAACGAAGATGAAGGAGCTGGCGAAGAAGATTTCCAAGCTGGGCTATACGGCCAACCTCGCTGCCGACGAAGAACACAGCGTCGACAAAATCGTTTTTCGGCACGGCAGTTCCGTTGAGCGTCAGATCGGGTATGCGGAAATCTCAAGTGCCGAGTACCAGCACCTGGTACAGCTGCATCAGGCCAGCGGGGAGTGGGACCAGCCACCGTTCACCGTGAAGACCGACAAGTCGACGACCGAACTGGAAGACCGGCAGGACCTGTTGGACCACATTCTGGCCGTCGGGAAGCGAGACCTCCAGATCCAGAGATATAAGGGTCTCGGAGAAATGAATCCCGATCAGCTGTGGGAAACCACAATGGACCCCGAGAAGCGACGATTGCTCCAGGTACAGGTCAGCGATGCGGTCGGCAGCGACGAAATATTCAGCATTTTGATGGGTGATGCGGTCGAACCGCGCAGGCAGTTCATTCAGGACAATGCCCTGGATGTGAAGAATTTGGACGTTTAGACGCAGATTGGCGTCAAGAAATCCGTTTCAACTAGAGTAATCCGCGTAACGCAAAATGGCAGACGAGCAGACACCTCCCGGATCGAATCACATTCCTGTAAACATCGAAGACGAGATGCGCCGGTCGTACCTCGATTACGCGATGAGCGTAATCATAGGCCGGGCGCTTCCCGACGTTCGCGACGGACTGAAACCGGTCCACCGCCGGATCCTGTACGGCATGCGCGAGATGGGCCTGGCTTCGAATCGTCCTTATCGGAAATGCGCCAAGATCGTCGGAGAAGTGATGGGGAATTACCATCCCCATGGCGACAGCCCGATCTACGATTCGGTGGTGCGGATGGCCCAGCCTTTTTCCTACCGGTATCCGCTCGTGGACGGACAGGGGAACTTCGGCTCCGTCGATGGCGATCCGCCGGCTGCGATGCGGTACACGGAAGCGCGGATGGAGGCGATCTCCGAGGCCCTGCTCGAAGACATCGATAAGGACACGGTCGATTTCGTTCCAACCTACGATGAATCCGGATTCGAGCCGTCCTACCTTCCGGCAAGGGTTCCGGGCCTTCTGGTGAATGGTTCCGGCGGCATTGCAGTAGGGATGGCGACGAACATGCCGCCGCACAACCTCAGGGAGATTTGTGACGCGGTCATTCACCTCATCCAGAAGAAGAGCGCCACTTTCGAGGAGATCGCGGAAATGGTTCCCGGTCCCGACTTCCCGACGGCTGGTTTTATCTATGGGCGTAGCGGTATCGAGAGCGCGCACAGGACCGGCCGCGGTTCGATCACGATGCGCGCCCGGGCGACAATCGAGCCGTTCGGCAAAGAACGTCACGCGATCGTCATAAGTGAGCTGCCGTACCAGGTCAATAAAGCCCGATTGATTGAAAAGATCGCCGAGCTCGTCAACCACAAGCGGATCGAGGGTATATCCGACATCCGTGACGAAAGCGACCGGGACGGCATCCGCGTGGTAATCGAACTCAAACGCGGAGAGCAGCCGACTATTATCCTGAACAAGCTCTACAAGCAGACCGCAATGCAGTCGACCTTCGGGGTCATCAACCTGGCCATCGTCAACGGTCAACCGCGAGTTCTGTCGCTGCTTCAATTGCTCCGGCACTTCATCGACCATCGGGTCGACGTGGTCCGGCGCCGCACACAGTTTCTTCTGCGACAGGCCGAAGAGCGCGCACACATCCTCGAAGGGCTTCAAAAAGCCCTGGACCACATCGATGAGGTGATCAAATTGATCCGCGCGGCGGGATCACCCGCAGAAGCACGGGACGGGTTGATCGCCAGCTTCGAGTTCTCCGAGCGGCAGGCCAAAGCGATTCTGGAAATGCAACTCCAGCGCCTGACCAACCTCGAGCGTCAGAAGATCGAAGACGAGATGGCAGGCCTGCGCGAAAAGATCGCCGACTACAAGGAAATCCTCGCGAACGAAAACAGGCTGCGACAGGTGATCGTCAGGGAGCTGAGAGAGATCCAGAAGAAATTCGGGGACGACCGGCGCACTGAAATCATGGATGAGGAGGCCGAGCTCAGCATCGAAGATCTCATTGCCGACGAAGACGCCGTGATCACACTCTCCCACACCGGCTACATCAAGCGGACGGCATTGGCAACCTACCGGAACCAGACCCGGGGTGGCAAGGGTCGGATCGGGATGAAGACCCGCGAGGAAGACATCGTCACGAAGATGTATGTTGCCAGTACGCACAGCTACATACTCGTCTTTACCGATCGCGGGAAACTGCACTGGCTGAAGGTTTACGAAATACCGGACGTCGGCGCAAGCGCGCGCGGCAAGGCGATCGTGAACCTGGTCGGCATCGCACCCGGCGAAAAGGTCGCTGCGGTCGTTTCGGTACGCGGTTTCGAGGATGCGACCTCCGTGATTATGGCCACGCGAAAAGGGCAGGTGAAGAAGACTGCGCTATCGGCCTTCAGCAATCCGAGAGCGCGCGGCATCATTGCAATGACCCTCCCCGAGGAAGACGAACTGATTGCGGTCCAGCTCATCATCGACGATGAAACTATTGTCCTGGGAACGCACAAGGGTCTCTCGATTCGCTTCGGCCACGAAGATGTTCGACAGATGGGCCGCACGGCCTATGGCGTTCGCGGCATCCGTCTCGCCAAAGACGATTACATCGTCGGAATGATCAGTGCCGACGAGTCCGGCAACGTCTTGAGCGTTACCGAGCGCGGCTTCGGGAAGCGGACGAAGATCAACGAGTACCGTATCCAGTCCCGCGGCGGCAAAGGCATCATCAACGTGAAGACGACCAAGAGGAACGGCAAGGTCGTTGCGATCATGCAGGTGACGGACGAGTCCGGCTTGATGGTTATCACGAAGGACGGAAAGCTGATCCGCGTTCGTGCGACCGGGATGAGAAAGGTCGGCCGCAGCACCCAGGGCGTGAAACTCATTAAGCTCGGCGACGAAGACTATGTGGCCGCAGCGACGCTGGTCGAAAGTGACACCGGCGAAGTCCAGGAATTGCTCCCCCAAGGAGACGAGCCGACGGTTCATTGAGATGGCTACTAGCTTTTGA
>CAZOZZ010000132.1:6601-11712 GCA_964584435.1 uncultured Solibacteraceae bacterium
CAGCCAGCAGCCAGCAGCCAGCAGCCAGCAATTGACTTACCTCGCGGACTCCCATTAACATTCGAGCCCTAAAATGCCCAGGCATTCTTTCCTGTCGGCGGCCGATTTTCTGCGGCCGAAAAGGAGTATCGACCATGCTTTTTCTGAAGCGAGCGGTAACTGGCTGTTTTCTGGTTTTCGCTACTTCGGGTTTGCTTGTTGCCGGCCCCCAGGACGTGTCCGAAAAGACTTATGTGGTCGAGGGCCTGTCTGGACCGGCCGAGATCCTGGTAGACCGATGGGGTGTTCCGCACATATATGCTGAAACCCAATACGACGCTTTCTTTGTCCAGGGATTCAATGCGGCACGGGATCGGCTTTGGCAACTCGATATCTGGCGCAGACGGGGTCTCGGGGAACTGTCGGAAGTGTTAGGTCCGGGTTTCGTGGAAAAGGATCGGGCAGCCCGGCTGTTTCTTTACCGCGGAGACATGTATTCGGAGTGGCTTGCATATGGTTCCGACGCTAAACGAATCGCAACAGCCTATGTGGCCGGCGTGAATGCCTACATCGAACTGGCGAGACAGGATTCGGACCTCATGCCCTGGGAGTTCAAGTTCCTGGATTACGAACCGGCCGCGTGGTCGTCGTCGGACACGGTACGTATCCGTAGCCACGGCCTGGTTCGGAACGTGGGAAGCGAGGTCCGGCGAGCGCTTTTCGTGCGCGACAACAGTCTCGAAGCAGACGCGCTCCGGTCACCTCTCTCGCCGGAGTGGAAGACGACGCTTCCCGAAGGGCTTGATCTGGACATCATTCCCGACGATGTTCTCGATGTGTATCAGCTCGCAACGCGGGGCGTGAATTTTGAACCGGAGACCTTGAGGCTTGCACTCGACAACCCCCGCCCCGGCCGAAGGGCCGATCCTGCGATCGAGGGTGAAATCGCGGATGCGGACGAAATCGGGAGTAATAATTGGGTCGTCTCGCCACGGCTGACCGCGACCGGCCGTCCCATTCTGGCCAACGACCCGCACCGGGGTCAGTCCGTGCCGTCGCTTCGCTATCTCGTCCATCTTTCGGCGCCCGGCCTGAACGTCATCGGTGCCGGCGAGCCCGCCCTGCCGGGAATATCGATCGGGCACAACGAGCGCGTTGCCTTTGGTCTGACGATCTTCTCAATCGATCAGGAAGACCTCTACGTCTACTCGACCAGTCCCGCCAATCCGGACGAATACCGGTACAAGAGCGGTTGGGAACCGATGGAGACCGTGGAAGAGACAATCCAGGTGCGCGGCCAGGCACCGGTGACGGTCGAGCTGAAGTTCACCCGTCACGGCCCCGTGGTCTACGAGGACCCGGGGACGAGATCCGCGTTTGCCGTTCGGGCTGCGTGGCTTGAGCCCGGGATGGCACCGTACTTCGGAAGCGTCGAATATATGCGCGCCGAGAACTGGGACGAGTTTCTCGCTGCGATGAATCGCTGGGGCGCTCCATCCGAGAACCAGGTGTATGCCGACGTTGACGGCAACATCGGTTGGAAGCCGGGCGGCAGAGCGCCAGTCCGGCCCAACTGGGACGGCTTGATGCCGGTTCCCGGAGACGGTCGCTTCGAATGGAAAGGGTTTTGGGATATGGACCAGCTGCCGGTCGAACACAACCCCGACAGGGGCTGGTCGGCCAGCGCCAACGAGATGAACCTGCCTGCTGATTACCCTTACCGGGAGCGCAAGCTCGGCTTCGAGTGGTCGAACCCATCGCGCAAACAACGCATCAGCCAGGTCCTGTCGGCCTCCTCGAATGTGACGGTCGCGGACATGCTGAAGCTGCAGACCGATCACGTTTCGGTTGCCGCCCAGCGGATGCAACCTACACTGGCCGCCATCACTTCTTCGGATTCCAGGATCTCCACTGCCCTCGGACTTCTCAACGACTGGAATCTGGTTATGGAAAATGATTCTGCCGCGGCGGCGCTTTTCAACGTCTGGTTTGGTCGCTTCGGGCGCACCCTCTTTCCGAAAGGGGTGTCCGACGAGATGGCAGCCGTGATCCGCAACCCAAACCAATTGATTGTGCTGGACATGGTGGACAACCCGCAGAAGTGGTTTGACAGCGACCCGGAAGGCACCGTCACGAATGCTGTCCTGGAGTCTCTGGCCGCGGCAGTTGGGGTGCTGGAAGAACGTTTCGGTACGAATCCCTCGTCCTGGCGATACGGTGAGTACAACCGCATGGGCCTGGAGCATCCTCTGTCGGGGGTCGTAGACGCGGCAACCAGAGCCCGCATCGATATTGCTCCGGAAGAGAAGTGTTCTGCCGGTGGAACCGTTGGTATGACCAACGCCTCCTGGCGCCAGATTCTCGATGTTGGAAATTGGGACGCGGCTATCGCGATGAGCAACCCCGGGCAATCGGGCGATCCCGACAGTCCGTTCTATCGGAACCTGTGGGATCCGTGGCGGAACTGCGAAGCGTTCCCACTGCTCTACAGTAGAGAGAAGATCGAGGCGGAGACACGGATCCGGATTCGCCTGGAGCCGAAATAGAGCCGGAATAGTGCAACGCCGCTCTTTCAACTGATCACTGTCTACTGACCACTATTCCGGACCATATCCAAGGCGACGCGTGGGGCGGACCACGCGAGACGTTTCTTCAGGCCGACGTAGGGTTGGCTGCCTGCAATGAGGCCTCCCAGGACTGTTCGGATCGTCGGGCTGCGTCGGGCGAACTGGACCAGGCGTTTCCTGAAGTTTCCGCCGGCGAAGCGGCCGCGATAGAATCGGTGGTACATACGCGACGCCCGCTCCAACTCTACGAAACAATCAGCTTTCAAGGCTTCGGAATAGCCCGCCGCATCGGGCAGGGTGTTGGCAAGAATCTGCGCGGACCGGAACGCGTAATAGATTCCCTCGCCCGTGATCGGGTCAACCAGCCCGGCCGCATCTCCGATAAGAGCCCAACCATCACCCGCAACCGTGTTGTCGGCCCACGAGCGAGGATCCAGGCAGGGCACCGGAGCACTATAGAATTCCGCCCGCAGCATCACGTCCGAACCCAGGTCCGCCTCGATGAAGTTAGACAGCATTGCCTTGCCGCGAGATGTCCAGCCTGGCTCGGCGCGGGTGATCAGGCCGTATGAAAGGTGGTCGGGTCTGGGGAAGGACCAGATATAGCCCTCCAGCGACCGGAGGAAGAAGATCTTCATGTGGGAACCTGTCTCTCCGGGAATGAAATATCCAAGCGTTACGCTGAGATCGTTGCTTGAAAAAGGCGTCGAAACACTTCGCCTCACAAAACTTGTCGCACCGTCGGCCCCGACAACGAAGTCGGCCTCGAAAACCGACCTCCGCGTGTGGATCATCCACCCGGACGGTGTCCGGTCGAGACTTGTGACACGACCTTTGGCGAAGTGAACACCCCCGGCTTCGGCTGCCGCTAAAAGACTTATTCCGAGTTGTTTGCGAGAAAGTACCGCCAGCGGACTATCGGGTTTGAGTGTGACCGACGTCTCGTCACCGAAAGAAACTGAAATGCGGTCGATTGCCTGGCGTGGAAGCTCGTTCTGTAAGCTCCCCGTCAGTTCAAGAGCCCTTGCAGTCAACCCTCCACCACAAGGCTTTTCCCAAGGCCCCTGGGCGTCGATAAGTGTCGTATCGTGGCCCTCAAGAGCTAACAACCGGGCCACGAGGCAGCCCGATGGACCGCTTCCGATGACAGCAATCTGCATGGAATCTAGAGACTTTTGGTCAAATCCGGCGTCTATTCTAGCACGGGAAAACCGACGTAAGTTTAAGCGGGCAGGAGAGTTCAGCCGGGCAGAGCATGTTTTTCCACCCGGTGATGAGACAGAAATGCCTAAATCTTGCACCGGCCGAGGGCGATACAGCTGACAGGAGGTCCCGATGATCCAGCAAACCACGAACGACGTTCCGGAGAATCACGAGATTCGACCTCTTTTTCGTGCCTTGACGGAACGAGGGATGGATGTGGCGAAGGTCCACGACGATGAAACGGTTCGCTACATCAGTGATCTGTTGACCGAATTCCTCCGACTCGAAGATGCCTACCGTGTCCGCGACGAGCATGGTCAGGGACTCGAATACATCTCCGATCTCCTGACAGCCGCGAATCAGGCGTCCGATCCCGCAAGCCGGCGTGAACATTACAAGCACCTGGGCGACTTGACGCTGTTCATGCTTGGCCTGTTCCCCGAACGCTTTGAGAGGTCAAGACGCGCTGTCAGCGCCGAGTACTACACCGAACAGGGGCGTCGTTCCTACAACATTGTCGCCGAGATGGACTGGAACCGTTCAGATCCCGCCGTCTACCGCAAGCTGTCGGACCGTTTCGAGCAACACGTTCTGGGGTTGAACTGGGCCCACCTCTACATCAACGATCCGTTTTTTCAGTACATGTTCCGGGAGTTTGGGATTTCGTAGGGTTTTCGCGTTAGGAGTTCAACGCGGAGCCGGTGACCCGAGCGCTCAGACGACATGGGCGCTGACCGATGAGCTCGAAAGCGGATCCCGGCATGAACGATACCCTTCGCGACCAGATTGCACGCATACTCGAAAGGCATGGCTCCGCGAGGACGTAGTCCACGTCCGAAATCACCTGTGCGGCTTATCGCGGGAGGTGCCACAGGAAGTCGCTGAGTGGGCGGTAATCCGGAAAATGGCCATAGGCGGACCGGATCGGTCAGGGCAGCAGCCAGCCGCTACGGTTCGAAGTCCGGCTGAATCCTGAGATGGCGCCTGGCTCCACTGTCAACATCCACTGTCAATCTGTCTGCCCCCTTGAATGGGTTCTCGATCGTGGGGGTGATTCGGTTGCGGGGTCCAAATACAAGCCCATCATGCTCAAAGACGAGGTTGAGGTTCTTTACAGCAGCCGCGAGATTGGGATAACCGGCTTTGGCCGTCTTCTTGAACTTGAGAGCTCTATAGGCAGCGCGGGTCAGGCCAAGCTTTTCTCCCATTACAGCGTCGGACATCCCGAGTGGAGTGCGCCCCGCAAACTGGAGAGTTATTTCCCCAGGATTAGTACAGGCCGATCAGCGGGTTTCATGTTCACAAGAGCTGTACGTCGTCAGAGTAATTCGGACAGAAGAGCCGATCTGCTAAGAGACGGTT
>CAZOZZ010000133.1:0-11712 GCA_964584435.1 uncultured Solibacteraceae bacterium
CGATGGAGGTTGCCCCTCATGAACGCTCAACACCTTGGAAATCACACACACACCAGACGGTGGATCTCACCTATCAGTCCGCTCGCAACCTCCTTCGGAGCTAGTAACGCTATCTCTGGCGGGGACCACTAGACACCCAGATCATGCGCAGGATCCTACATGTCGACATGGACGCCTTCTACGCGTCGGTCGAACAGAGGGATCACCCCGAACTGCGAGACCAACCCGTCATCGTCGGAGCGGACCCCAGGAAGGGTGCAGGCCGCGGCGTTGTCGCCGCCTGCTCCTATGAAGCTCGAAAATTTGGCATTCACTCCGCCCTCCCGATCAGCCGTGCCTGGAAGCTTTGCCCCCACGGGTGCTATGTGCGCCCGCGGCTCAGCCGCTATCAGGAGGTATCCCGAACGATCATGGACATCCTTCGGCACTACACGGACCTGGTCGAGCCGCTGAGCATTGACGAGGCATTCCTCGATGTCACCGGGTCCATCACACTCAAAGGGTCCGCCGAAAAAATCGCACGCGACATCAAGTCCGAGGTTCGTGGCGTGACGGGCCTGACAGCGTCGGTCGGGGTGGCCCCGAATAAATTCCTGGCCAAGATCGCGTCTGATCTGGAGAAGCCCGACGGGTTCGTTGTGGTTCCAGACGACAACGTGGAGGGTTTTCTGGAAAGGCTTCCCATATCCCGTCTCTGGGGGGTGGGACCGAAGACAGAGGCTCGCCTGCGGCGCCTGGGAGTGGGAACGATTCGAGAACTGGCCGCAATTCCCCGGGAAAGGCTGATCCAGACTCTTGGAAGTACGGGAGAGCACCTCTGGCATCTGTCCCGGGGTGAAGACGACCGTCCTGTCGTGGCGGACTGGGACCCGAAATCAATCAGCTGCGAAACCACATTCGACGAAGACACCGACGATCGAGACCGGCTCCTGACCACCATCCACAACCTGTCCGAAGAAGTCGCCCGAAGGTTGCGGCGGCAGGGATTTCGAGCATCCAGGATCACGCTCAAACTCCGGTACGCCAGCTTCACGACACACACAAGACAATCCTCGGTCCCGAGTCCGGTTGAAACCGGGCAAGACATCGCTCGGGTGGTCCTTCCCCTTTTTGAAGAGTTTTCGCTCGAAGAGAAGATCCGGCTGATCGGTGTGGGAACCGGAAAGTTGTCGCGTGACGGCGACGAACCCGAACAACTCGGTCTTTTTTCCGACTCCCGACGACGTGACGAAAAGCTCGAGCACACACTCGATGAAATAAGAGAAAAATACGGCCGAACATCCCTTCAAAAGGGATCCGAACTGTCGTGATACAATCCCGGCCATGCTCGCCGTCACGACCATGATCGGCCGGCTGGCTCCGAGAAACGGGGCCGGCGGCATCCTGCTGGCCTGCATTTTGACAGTTCTGCCCGGATGTTCCCGGCGGGCGGAAGTTTCCACTACCCTCGAGGCACTGCCCCAGGATGTCCTGTTCGAACAGGGTCTGGCCAGGTTCGAAGCGTTCACGCCCCACGCCTACACCGAGGCAGCCGACTATTTCAGACAGGCGATCGCAATCTCACCCGACAACTGTCACTATCATCTACATCTTTCCGAAACCCTTCTGTTTGGCGCGCTCGAGCAAAGGCTGAATCTCGAGGGGTTCGAGACGACCCGCGACGAAGCCATGAGTGCCCTGGAGCGGGCGCTAACGGCAGGCATGACACCGACAGATGGGCAGAGCGACCCTCAAGAGAGCAGTGGATGCGGCGATGACGCGTTCGTTCTCCGAATCGAAGCAATAACCTTGCTCGACGAATTCCAACCCGGTGGTGACCCCACCGCTCTTCGAAAGATCGCAGCGGCAATCGAACTCGAGCCGGACGACCCGATGAACTGGTTCGTCAGGTGGAAGCTGAATCCGAACACACGACGTCAGGAAAACGCGATTCTTCGGGCATCGGAACTGGGCGCGGACCTGGCCTTGATCCAATACGAACTCGGGAATTACTGGCTCATCAGGGCAGATTACGCCGAGGCCCGAGTGGCGTTTGAACGGGCGCTGGAGCTGAGCCCCGGGCACTTCCGGTCTTACATCGGGCTCGCACAGGCCATCTCGGCAGCCGAGGACACTACGGACGAAGACCTTGCCGAAAACCTCTACCGAAAGGCAACGGAGCTGGCTCCGGGATTCATCGAAGGTCGAATCCTGCTCGGAGACTACATGGCTGGTCTGGATGAGACTGAGTCGGCGAGGGAGGAGTACACGGCAGTCATCGGTTTGAACCCCGATTACGAAGTTGCACATCTGCGTCTGGGCGTGACGGAACTCCAGGCGGGAGAGTTCGACAGGGCGGAGCCTTCCTTCGAGCGGGCGATCGAGATCAATCCGTCGAGCTATCAGGCATACTACTATCTTGGCAACGTCTGGCTGTCCCGGCGCGATCTGGATCGGGCAAAGCAATTGTACGAAGAGTCGCTCAAGTACGTCCTGAACTTCCCTGAAGCCCTGTATGCACTCGGCACCGTACACATGCGGGAGGGTAACCTTGCCGTGGCCCTGGATCATTTCGAGCGCGTTCTGGCACAGAATCGGCGCCACGCGGATGCCTATTTTTCCAGGGCGGCGATACGGGCCCAGCGTCGGCAGTACGGAGCAGCCATCGAGGACTACAAGCGGGCCCTGGCGCTCTATGACGCACAAGTCGTTTCGTTCATCGAGTCCATCGCAGACCTGGATGCTCGAGGCTCCACGCGAAGAGCCGATATCGAACGTCGAAGAAAAGCTCGCGTCGAGGGCCTGATCGAAAGAACGCGACAGGCAAAGATGCACGCGGAAGACGAAAGCCTGAAGAAACCATGACCGCACTGTTCCTTTTTTTCCTGATGTTCCAGCAGGAGGTCCCGGCGAGGGTCGAACAGGATGTCCTCGACTCAATCGAGACCGACATCGCGACCGAAGACGTCAGCGGGCTTCAGGCGGTGATTTCAACCTCGGCCGGGGAGTTCGTGATGGAGTTCTACCCTGACCAGGCACCCAACCACGTCGCCCATTTCATGAAACTGGCTCGTGAGGACTATTACGTCGGAACCGCCTTTCACAGCATGGTTTCACACGGAATCGTTCAGGCCGGAGACCCGCTGACGAAGGAAGCGGACCGGGAAGCCGAATACGGAACGGGCGGGTTCAACCTGGGGCTGGAACCGGAAATCAGCGACCTCGAGTTTGTCGAAGGGACCGTCGTAGCCACGCTCCTGCCGGGAGACGCCGCGAGCGCGGGGTCACAGTTCTTTGTCTGCGTGGGCGATCAGCCCCAGTTTACCGGACAGTTCACCGCTTTCGGACACGTCGTCGAAGGCCTGGAAGTCATCGATGTGATTTCAACGACGCCGATCGACGAAAAACAGATCGCCATGGAGAGGGTGGAGATTCTTGGCATTACGATCAGGCCGATTCCACCACCACCTGTTCCGCCGTTTTCCGAAGAATCAGTGGAAGAGTTGGCCGAGCACCGCGTCATTATGGAAACCTCAAAAGGTGACATCGTCCTGGAGTTCTTCCCGGATGTAGCTCCGAATCATGTGCGTCACTTTCTGCGCCTGACCTCGCTCGGGGTATACGACAAGACCGCGTTCCATCGCGTGGCGCCGGGGTTCGTCATCCAGGCCGGAGATCTGAACACGAGGACCGAAACCTACCCGCAGGCGGCACAAGAGTTTGTCGTTCCCATCAACGCCGAGATCAACGAGATGAAACACACCGCGGGGATCGTGTCGATGGCGCGCGGAGAAGAGATCGACAGCGCCTTGACGTCCTTCTTTATCGTCCTGGCGGATCAGCCTCCGCTCGACGACTTCTACACTGTGTTTGGACGAGTTGTCGAAGGGATGGATGTCGTCACTCAGGTCGAGGGCGTCGAGGTCGATGGAGAAACACCTCTCGAACGGGTGGACATCTACACGATGCGAGTTGAACGGAAGAACTGATCGCGGCCTTCGCTGAAATCACTGATGACCAGATCGGCCCCGGTCCGGGCAAGTTCGTCGACCCCATAACCGCCGGTTGCAACAGCTACCGTACTAAAGCCAGCCTGTTTCCCTGCGGCCACGTCCCGGGGCGTGTCGCCGATCACAAAGACATCTTCCGGCGCGACCGGCCTGTCGTGCAACTCTTCACCCGCTCGCGCCCCGGTTCGCACGACCTCGGTGCGGTCCTCGGAATCGGACCCGAATCCGCCGAACGAAAAATATGGGTTCAATCCCCCTCGCTCCAGTTTCATTCGGGCACCCGCCTCCACATTTCCCGTCGCCAACCCGGTCAAGACGTCTTCTCGTTGGTCCACCTCTTCGAGAACGTCGAGAATTCCTGGAAGCACCCGATATTCTGGAGAAGTAATGACCTCGGCCTCGAGGAAATGTACGTAGCGTTCGAGAATGCGACTGACGATCGAATCCACATCCGGGTCCAGTGACAGGGATCGCTTCAGGCAAACCTCCCGGATTATCGCCGGGTCGGTCTTGCCGTGCGGGGCCACGCCTTCGGTTGCGGCACTGACACCGAGCACCTCGGTGAACGCCTGATCAAGGGCACGAAGGCCGGCACCACCCGTGTTGACCAGTGTCAGATCGACATCGAAGAGCAGCAACTTCATGGATTCATTCTACATTGTGGACCGAACAGTTTTCGAGAAACGGCTCAGGTTCGGCCACCCGCGAGTCGATATAGAAGGAAGTATGGAGAAAAGAAACGATAACAGCCCTGGGCACCGGCAGCGGCTGGGAATCCGTGCCGGGCGATGGGAGCAGTCGAGGAACTCGACTGAAAAAGCAGTCGTGGCGCTCCAGATCGTAGGAGACGACATGAGAGAACTGACTGCTGCAGTTCTTCTCCTTAAACGATCGAAACGCAAAATCAAAGTCTTGACTATTCCGACTCGTAATGTCAAAAAAGCCGCACTACTCCTTAAGTGCCTTGGCGTTCAAGGACTTGTGCGAGACACTGGCGGCTTGCTCACCGTCCTGGTTTCCTGACCAGAACGCACCTAAACCGTTTTCTTCGTTAGACTTTGACTGGCGCCTGAGGCCAGCCGGGTCCTAAGCGCAGAGTGCCGTTTCTTCGACAGCCTCCAACATCTCGAATGCCTCGGCGGCATCCAGTTCCTGCTCCCATCCGCAATCGGGGATCAGGCACACCAACCCGTTGGACAGAGCCGAATAGGCGACTTCACCCTCAGTCAGGCATCTTGGACAGATCATGGTCCCACCTCCAATAAACTCTTCCTCTAGGTGTTGCACTTTCGGCACCATTCCACACTACATCTCATTTAGACGGGCTCTGGGATGAGAAGATAGACGGGCTCCGAGATGAGAAGATTCAAAAGGTTCAGGCCCACGCGAGGAAATCGCACCTAGTTCGGTTTCTTCGTTGCGGGTTTTGCTTTATCCTAAGTTGCGACAAAAAGACGTCTTCAGCGACTAGAAGCTTGGTCGGTCACCGGCATTCAGCATTCAGCCAATGAGCCCGGAACATAAAGCTGCTCGCTTGAGGCTGCCTGCTTTTTGCTAAGGGAAAGACACCCATGGAAGAAGGCTCCGACGTATCGCTCGAAAAACTTTGCGCGTTTTCAAGTCAGACCCAAACCCAGATCACTGTCGATGCCCCCCTCTACGGTACCCTCTTGTTACTGGACGGCAAGGTATTGAAGAGAAAGTCTGCGGTCAAGGGTGGGGCCAGAAAAGGCAACGCCGGGAAGCAGGCGCCGGGCAAGGCTTCCCCGGAAAGCATCGTGGGGAAGGCCTCGCGGTTCTGGATCGTGGGTCCCTCCGGCGTGCGAGATCGGAAGAGTCGCCAAGAAATGACTGACCTGCTTAAACAGATTTAGAAGGAGTAACGGATGGAAACTGATCCCGTATGCAAGATGCTGGTCGACCCGGACACAGCCGAGTATAAGACTGAATTCAAGGGCAAAGAATATTACTTCTGCTCGGCCGGATGTAAGGACCAGTTCGTTCGAAGCCCCAAAGATTACCTCTGATTGTAGAGATCCGATGCAGCAGCCTCGGCCGGACGGGATGCAGCGATTTTCCAGGTCGCGACGTATCAAGGTTTCCCTCATCGCCTGGCTCAGTTACTGGGCCCTCCGATTGATAGGCGGAAGTGTCCGTTGGGAATCAGCCGATGTGGATCATCTCGATGAAATCCACCGGGCCGACGCCCAGGCCATCTTCACCTGCTGGCACGGTCGAATCTTCCCTGCTACCTGGTATTGGCGGAACCGTGGGATCGTTGTGATGACGAGCCTCAATTTTGACGGTGAGGCCATCGCTCGAACCATAAAGCGTCTCGGCTACGGCGCAGCTCGCGGCTCCAGTTCCCGCGGTGGATTGCGGGCGCTTGCCACAATGGTTCGGGAGGTACGAAACGGCAACGATGTCGGCTTCACCATCGATGGTCCGAGGGGGCCTCGATACGTCGCCAAGCAAGGTCCTGCCATTCTGGCTCGAAAGACGGGCGCTGCGATATTCTGCTTCCACGTCGCACTGAAGAAGAAGATTCAGTTCAACAGCTGGGACCATTTTCAGGTTCCATATCCCTTCACGCGAGCCATGGTGTTCGAGGCAGCGCCTATCTGGGTCCCCTCCGACGCGGACGAAAATCAGGTGCGTCAAAGTCGCGACGAGATGCAACGGGTCCTTGATGGACTCAAGATGGAAGGCGACCGGTGGGAACGTGAACAGTTGGGTTGAGCGGAAGATTTGGTATACTTAAAAACTGCATACATGACGAAGTTGATTAAGTAAGACAAATAACAGGCCGAGGAGAACTATGAGCTCGCACTTCCCAGACTTGCTCGCCAGCGTAAAGCGGGAGATCAGTGAAATCACCGTCCATGAAGTCAAAGCCAAGTTGAGTGAAGCTAATGAGTTCATTCTGTTGGACATCCGCGAAAAAGACGAATGGGACGAGGGACACCTGGACGGAGCGACTTTCCTGCCTCGGGGCTTCCTTGAGGTTAAGGTCGAGAAGTTGCTGACCGACAAACTCAGCCCAATTGTCGTGTATTGTGCCGGCGGCGTCCGGTCAGCTCTGGCGGCAAAGAGCCTCAACCAACTCGGATACGAGAGCGTCCTTTCGATGGCCGGTGGATACAACGAATGGAAAAACAACGGGTATGAAATCGTCGTTCCCGAAACTGTAGGAAAGGACCAGATGGCGCGCTACAGCCGCCACCTGAAGATCCCTGAAGTCGGTGAGAAAGGGCAACTGAAACTCCTGGGAAGCAAAGTTCTCCTGGTGGGTGCCGGAGGCCTCGGATCGCCCGCAGCGGTCTACCTTGCAGCCTCCGGAGTCGGGAAGCTCGGCCTTGTGGATAACGACATTGTCGATGAATCAAACCTGCAACGACAGATTCTCCACTGGACTTCGTCGGTTGGCATACCGAAGACCGATTCTGCGCGGCGGACGTTGTTTGAAGTCAACCCGGACGTGAAGGTCGAAACCTACAACCTTCGTCTCGACGCAACGAACGCGCTGGACATCATGGAAGGTTATGACGTCATCGTGAGCGGGTCGGACAACTTCGCGACCGCCTACCTGGTCAACGACGCCGCAGTCACGCTCAGAAAGCCCGTTGTCTACGGCAGCATTTTTCGTTTCGACGGCCAGGCCTCCACGTTCATTCCTTACGAAGGCCCGTGCTACCGATGCCTGTACCCCGTAGCGACACCGGCGGACCTGGCGCCAAGCTGCGACGAAGCGGGCGTCCTGGGAGTTCTCCCGGGAATCATCGGCATCATTCAGGCCACCGAAGCGATCAAACTCCTTCTCGGTGTCGGCGATCCCCTTTCCGGACGCCTCCTTACCTACGATGCGCTGGGGACGACTTTCCGACAGTTCAAGATACGACGCGACCCGAACTGCCAGACCTGCGGCGAAAACGCTCACATCGATCTGGAAACGATTGCCGAGTTCGTGTGTGCGACACAGCTCGGCTGAAAGTCGATATACTGTCAGACTTGAACGCTGAAGCAATCGATGTGGGCGATTTCGTCTACTGCCGCTCTCCCTACCTCCGTCGTCAGCTCGGAATACCGAAAGAGGCCGGGCTGGTCCTGGAGATCAAACGCAGCAACTACCGGACTCTGTACGGAGTGGATCAGTTCTGCTGGCTGCCGCGGGAGAGCATTGTCCGTGTCGAAGGTGAGATCAAGACCGAAACGCTGGCCGGCCGACTCCACTTCATCATCAAGTCCCTCGATCCGCTCGATTGCGAGTTGGTGTCTGAGGGGGATCTCCATCGGGCAACTCTACGGATCGACCACATCGACCTCCCCGTGATCGACGAACTCAGGAACTCGCTGGGTCCAGCATTCGTCTCGCTATCCCTGGTCCCGGAAGGTATGGCGTTTATGTTGGTCGAAATAGGGTTTCGTGAGGGTGGCAGGTAGCTGGTAGCGAGTAGCTGGTAGCGGGCAGCTGCTCGCTACTCGCTGATCGCCATTCCTTCAGTCCGCCAAACCTGGCGGTTGTTTCTTCTCGAAAACACTCAGCTTGTAGAAATTGGAGAGTTTTTCGAGGACCGGGACGGCCTTTCGAACTGTGAGGCCATCCACAACGAGACTTCCGTAGAAGGCGGGCAGGGCCGGACGTGAGGCCTGGCAGGTCTGGCACAGCGGATACTGACCCAGATCGCCGCTGAGGTGGGCTTTTCGCAGATCGACCATGCCCTTCGAGTTCCACACCTCCATCACAGACTGCTCGCGAAGATCGCCCACCGGCTCCTCATCGTACAAGTAGCAGCACGGAAACGCCTTTCCGTCGTAGCGGACATAGAGAGGCCCCCGCCAGAGGAGGTGACAGGGATTTCGCCGCTGTCCTTCCAGTTGATCGTTGGGAATCCGGGACCCGTCGGTCTGGACTTCATCTCTTTTGAAGCGGACCTGGTCGACGCCTTCGATGTCCCAGAGCTTCCGGTATGCCGCGACCTCATGCGTGTTGTCGCGGAGCAGAACCATCTGAACGACGGTGAACATCTGAGCTTTCCGCTCGAGCTTCTTTTCCAGGAACTTCAGGATGTAATCGCGAGTCTTGTCGAAATCCGCTCCGATACGGTATTTCTCGTAGCTTTCCTTCGTGGCGCCATCGAAGGCCAGGATCAGATAGTCCAGACCGGCATCGAGAAGCATGTCGGCATTCTGCTCATCCAACAGAGTCGCATTTGTCGACATACCCGTCCGGACTCCGGCTTCCCTGGTGATACGAATCATCTCAAAGATCTGGGGATGGATCATCGGTTCGCCGATACCGTAAGGCCAGACAAACTCGACGTAGTCTTTGCAGTCGGCGACGATCTTCCGATACAGATCCAGATCCATGCTTTCGTTGTCGAACGTGTAGATGTGCCGCGGGCACATCGGGCAGTAGAGGTTGCACTTTGCCGTGCTCTCCAGGGTGATCTCGATCGGACCACCGGGCAGGACGGCCTGACGGCGAAAGTAACTCGCGGCAATGTGGGCCCGATTGCGAACCTTACCGTTCATTCCAGAGAGCCTTCACAGATGTACCCCAGAGTGTATGAACGGTCCCGGTCCAGCCTGTCCAGGTAGTAGCAGAGCAGGGGGAGCAACAGACCGAAAACCGGAGCCAGGACCGGAAACAGGATCCATCGCCAGCCTTCTTGAGCGAAGGACAGGATCCCCATGAACCTCCGTCCCAGTTGCCAGAAGAACCCACCGACCGGACGAATGGACAGAATTCGGAAGCCGGAACGTTCCAGCAGATATCGAATTCCAGCCGAAGTGTAGCGAAAATAGTCGTGCGGTCGCTGGTGCTCCTCCCACATCAGTGGAACCACGAGATGGACACTGCCGCGCGGTTTCAAGACGCGGCGGAACTCGGCGATCACCTGGCCCGGCTCCGGCGTGTGTTCGAGTACGACCACCGACAACACACGGTCGCAACTCCGATCCGGGAGAGGCAGGGCTTCAAGCCGACCGATGATGTCGAGCCTGGAATAGTCCCAGTCAGGATCCCCCAGTCCAAAATCGATCCCAACATAATTTGCGTGAGCGAAGGCTTCGCGAAAACGGCACTCACCCGCTCCCGCGTCCAGCACGACCAGATCCTCGGGGGTGTCTGCCGCCAGTTTGGCAACGAACGACTCGATGGATGCCTCGAACGGATCCAGGCGACGAAGGATGGCCTTTGGAACCACCTTCCTCGCAAACGCCATTACGTGGGAGTTGAGCATTAATTAGCTGTTGGCTTCTGGCTGTTAGCTATTAGCTTTCAGCTGGTTGGACCCACCATCAGGGCTCCCGACTGTGGACCTCGGACCTTGGACTTCGGACTTCGGACTTCGGACCCCGGACGTCAGACTCGGGCCCCCGGCCTCCCCCCTCGCCCGCCCAACCGGCTCATAAAGCGTATCCCGTTCGATCGGTGTACAACCGGCGTCCCGAATCAGTTGTTCGATCTGATTCCGGGTCATCCCGAGACTGGTGTCGCTGCCGGCTCCATGGATGATGCGTTCCTCGATGACCGTGCCATCGAGATCGTCGGCACCGAAACGAAGGGCTACCTGTGCAAGCCCGGGGGTGATCGCAACCCAGTAAGCCTTGATGTGCTGAAAGTTGTCCAGCATCAGACGCGATACCGCGATCGTGCGAAGATCGTCCGTTCCAGTTGTGGGCTGCAGATCCCCGAGGCCGGTGTTTTCCGGGTGGAACGCAAGGGGGATGAGGCAGTTAAAGCCACTGGTTTCGTCCTGGAGTTCCCGTAGACGAATCAGGTGATCCACCCTCTCTTCGATAGTCTCCAGGTGGCCATACAGCATCGTCGCATTAGATCGAATCCCAGCGCCGTGGAGGACCCTGGCGCATTCGAGCCAGCGCTCGCCGGAAATCTTGTGTCCGGCTATCAATGGTCTCACGCGCGCTGAAAAAATCTCCGCGCCTCCACCCGGACAGCTCCCCATGCCGGCGTCCTTCAGCCGTTCGATCACCCATTCCAGCGGTTTCCGGGTGATCTTCGTGAAGAAATCCAGTTCCACCATGGTGAAGGCCTTGAGATGGACTGTCGGAAAACGCAGCTTGAGGCCTTCGAGCAGGTCGAGGTAGTACTGGAAAGGTAACTCCGGGTTGAGTCCACCAACGATGTGAAACTCCGTCACCGAGTCGTTGGTTTTCTGCTCGGCAAAACTGAAGACCTGATCCAGGGTCATCGTGTAACCGCCATCTTCACCAGGCTTTCGGGCATACGCACCCTGGCAAAGCTGACAATCGATGACACAAACGTTGGTGTAATTGATGTGGCGATTGACGTTGTAGAAGGCGGAATCGCCGTTCAACCGCACACGAACGCGATCAGCCAGGCGCCCCAGACCAATGAGATCGCCCGATCGATACAGATCGACGCCATCGGCGAAGCTAAGTCTTTCTCCCTGCTCAACCTTCCGCGTGATAGACGAATCTATTCCTGCCTCTCCCATGCCGTACAAATTATACATCAGGTGGGATCGACCGGTGGGAGGAGCTGTCGTTGGAACTCCCGAAGACAAAACCAATTTCGGTCTTAAGAATGCCGAGCCGGATCGGAATTAGAGAAGCATTTCAAATAGCGTGTCGGGGCGGCCGTCCCTGGTCGCCCGCGGGTTTAGCAGCGACCCAACAGAAAAGCCTGGATCCGACATTCGATCTTGTCCTGTACGGAGCTCTTGCCCGCGGGTGGCCA
>CAZOZZ010000134.1:0-11697 GCA_964584435.1 uncultured Solibacteraceae bacterium
GGCTGCCTGTTATTGCGGGGGAGGGATTTGAACCCCCGACCTTTGGGTTATGAGCCCAACGAGCTACCACTGCTCCACCCCGCGGTATTGTTACGTTAAATATAGGGGCTTGCTTGCGGATCGTCAACCGCCCGTAGATAACTTTTTCGGGAAACGGAGAAGTTCAGGGACCGGACGGGCCGATCTCCGGGCCGGGGGAGGGAACGATCAGAACGAATTCGCCCGGCTTGACCAGGCGGAGTTCTTCGCGAGCGAGGCGTTCGATTTCGGCCGGGTCGGAACGGAGGGTCTGGATCTCACCAATGAGATCGGTGTTCTCGGTCTCGAGCGTTTCGATCTTCTGTTCGAGTTCGGCCAGGCGGAACCCCTTCTTGCGAACCTCCAGGAGCCCGCGGTCGCTGATGAGCGTCAGGACAAGGGTCGCTACGGTCAGAAGGCCGAACACGCCGAGTCCGACGCGAACCATCATGCCTTGACCTATGCTCCGGTGATCCATTGTTTCCCGCATTCGAGCAGTTGTTCCAGGTCCTCGCGGCTGCCCGCTTCCGCGTAGTAACGAACGACGGGTTCGGTACCAGACGGTCGCATCAGAACCCAGCTTCCGTCGCCGAAAATCAGCTTCAGTCCGTCGGTGCGATCCTGCCTCTGGACCGGTCTCCCGTGATACTCGCGCACGTCGGACGCAATTTTTTCGCGGACCGCTTTTCGGGTAGAAGGGTCCAAACTAACATTCAGTCGCCGATTATACACTTCACCGGTCCGTGAAAAAAGGTTTTTCAGCTGTTCTTTCAACGACTTCCCACGGTGTGCGACCATCTCGGCAACCAGCAGGCAGGCCAGGATTCCGTCCTTTTCCGGGATGTGCCCCTGTACTGCCAGCCCGGCACTTTCTTCGCCCCCCAGGATGATGCGGTCCTGCTTGATGTATTCGCCGATAAACTTAAAGCCTACTGGGGTTTCGAGAACCTCCAAATTGTTTAAATCAGCAACTCTATCGATCAGGTGGGTCGTTGCGACGGTGCGTGCCACCGCGCCCTTCCAGCCGCGAGTTTCTACGAGATAGTCCAGTAGGAGCGCAAGAATTTCGTTTGGATAGAAGAAGTCACCGTTGTCGTCGAGCATGCCGAAGCGGTCGGCGTCTCCGTCGGTTCCAAGTCCGAGCGTAAGTTGCTGATCCAGCATGGCTTGTCGGAGTTCTGCCAGGTTGGCGGCGTCGGGCTCGGGGTGGTCGCCTCCGAAGTAGACGTCGCGTTCAGCGTGGAGGACGAACGGCTGCATGCCTTCGGCTTCGAGGAGGAGGTCGAGGTAGCCGGCGCCGGCTCCATGGAGAGGGTCGTAGCCGATGCGGATTCCGGATTTTTGGATCTTTTCGACATCGATCTTGTTGCGGAGATCGGCCAGGTATTCGTCGCGAATATCGACGGTCTCGACAACGGCGTTGTCGGGGGATCCGGTCCACTCCCACCCTCCGGCCTGGAGGCGTTCGATTCCGTCTTCGATCTCACCGGTGACTTCGGGCAGGACGGGGGCGCCATCGGCATCCGAGAATTTAATGCCGTTGTATTCGCCGGGGTTGTGGCTGGCGGTGATGTTGATGGCGCCGTCGAGGTTGCGATGTCTGGTTGAGAACGAGAGAGCCGGCGTCGGAACGGGTCTTGCGGAGAGTCGGACGCCGACACCGGCTGCTGAGAGAACCTGTGCGACCTGCTCGGCAAAGTTTTCCGATGCGAACCGGGTGTCGTATCCTACCAGGAGCGTAGGGGAGGAGGTGTCTCGCTTGATGTATTGCGCAATGGCTTCGGTCACCAGACGGACATTTGCAAACGTGAATTCGTCGGCGATGATGGCACGCCATCCCGACGTGCCGAACTTTATTCCAGCGGCCATGCCTCGATTCTACCAGCCCGGAAAAACAACTGGCGGATCGACGGTCGATGCGGGTCTCGAACGGAGCGATTTCTCATGATCGAAACGATGGTGGCATTTGTCACATGCGGTTCGGAAGAAGAAGCGAAGAAGATCGCTCAGGCGGTTGTTGGCGACAGGCTTGCAGCGTGTGTAAACGTGGTTCCGGGAGTCCAGTCCTGTTATCGGTGGGAAGGAAAGGTGAAGTGGGATTCGGAATTTCTCCTCATCATCAAGACAACGGCCGCTGCGATCGACCGTGTCCGGTGGCGGGTTGTGAAGGAGCACAGTTACGACGTGCCGGAGTTTATTGCGTTCAAGATCGAGGATGGGTCGCGTCCCTATCTGGAGTGGATTTCGAAGGCGGTGGATGTGTGAGGGTGGATGCGTGAGGGTGGCGGCAGGGGCCCATTTTGATGCTTGTACGCGGGCGGCCAGGGCCGGCCGGCCCGACACGCTGGCCTGGTGAGAGCCTGCTATCTGTAGACGTCCCGGCGATTGCCAACGTGCAGGACTGTTACGTGGCGTTTGCTGTCGTCGACTTCGTAAATCACCCGGTAGTTGCCCACACGAAGCCGAAGCCCATCTCGACCTTTCAATTTGAGACAACCCGGCGGTCACGGATCTTCAGAAAGAGAGGCGATGGCGTCGCGAACCCGTGCATAGTCGTCCCGACGTAAGTCTCTCAATTCTTTCTGAGCCCGCCGCAGGATAGCGACGGTATAATGCATCAACGTTCCCGTTCGATTTCTTCCACCGCTTCGTCAAACGGAACGGCATCGTCGTTGGCCGATTTTGCCGCGTCATACGCACGAATAGCATCCAACTCTTCCAGTTGCTCGAGCAGTTGACGGTAGTCATCCATGCCGATCAGAACACCAATGCGGTTTCCGTCCTTATCTACCAGGAACTGTTCCTTGAGCTTGACCATGCCTGTTCCGAAATTGATTCACGGTTCATCACAAGGGCTACCGTAATTCTATTGGCATGGGGTCGTCAGGTCCAAAAGAAAACGCCGTCAGGACTGCCGCTACAGCAAAATACTGTGGACGGTGTTTCGTGAACATTGGGGTTGTACGCGGGCGGCCAGGGCCGGCCGCCCCGACACGCTGGCCTGTGACTAATCGGCTACACACTCTTTCTGGGTAGAGGGGACCTAATCGCCGAAGGCATTTTCGAGGTCTGCCAGGAGGTCTTCGGTGTCTTCGATGCCTACGGATATTCGGACCAGGCCGTCGGTGATGCCGAGCAGGTCGCGTTGGCCTTTCGGGACCGAGGCGTGGGACATCGATGCGGGGTGGGAGATGAGAGTTTCCACGCCGCCGAGGCTTTCGCCCAGAGAACAGAGTTTGAGGTTTTCCAGCAAATGAGAGGCGGCTTCGAGGGAGCCGAGATCGAACGCGATCATGGCACCGAAACCGGACATCTGCTTCTTCGCCAGTGAGTGCTGTGGGTGATCGGGAAGGCCGGGGTAATAAACCTTCTGGACCTGTTTCTTTTCGGACAGGTATCTGGCGATCGTGCGGCCGGTCAGGTTGTGGGCTTCCATTCGGACAGGCAGCGTTTTTATGCCTCTCAGGACGAGCCAGGAATCGAACGGCGACAGGATGGCACCCGCTGCGCTCTGGATGAAGTGAAGCTGGTCGGCATCGGATTCATGAGCGAGAACGGCGATACCACCGACGCTGTCGCTGTGCCCGTTCAGAAATTTTGTTGTGCTGTGGACCACGATGTCCGCCCCGAGCGCCAGGGGACGCTGCAGGTAAGGGCTCATGAACGTGTTGTCCACCACAAGGCGGCATTTCGCTTCCTTCGTGATCTCGGAGACTGCAGCCAGGTCCGTGATCGTCATTAGCGGGTTTGTCGGTGTCTCGACGAAGACCATGCGTGTGTTGGGGCGCATGGCGTTTCGGAGTGCCTCGATGTCGGATGTATCGACGTAGCTGAATTCGATGCCGCCGTGGCTGACTATCTTGTCGAACAGGCGGAAGGTTCCGCCGTAGACGTTGTTGGTGCAGACCGCGTGGTCTCCCTGACGCAGCAACAACTGCGTGACCGCTGTTTCTGCCGCCATGCCCGACGCGAAGGCGTATGCCGCCACGCCGCCTTCAAGAACCGCTATGTTGCGTTCGAGAGCCATCCTGGTTGGGTTTTGGGTGCGGGCATACTCGAATCCCTTGTGCTTACCGATCCCTTCCTGAACAAACGTTGATGTTTGATAGATCGGCGTGCTGACCGCCCCGGTGGTGGGGTCGGGCTCTTGCCCGGCGTGAATGGCGTCGGTTCTGAATCCCATGACTGAACCTCTTTTGGGGGAAATTCCAGGGACGGATGCCTGACTTCAAATCCCGAGCTTGGGTTGTGGGAAGGTCGAATCAGGATTCGGTATCGAATTTCGCGTTGTCGATTTCTTCGAAATAGCTCGACTTGACCAGGACTTCGCGTGGCTTGCTACCTTCGGGCGGTCCGATAATTCCGTCGGCTTCCATTGCATCCAGAATGCTGGCCGCTCGGCCATAGCCGATTCGGAGCCTGCGTTGCAGCGCCGACGTCGAGCCTTTGCCCATGTCGACCACGAGCCGGGCTGCCTTGTCGTACAACTCATCGGTAGCGCCGTCGGGCTCCATCGATTCACGCCGTTCTTCCGGCGATTCCAGAATGCGTTCATTGTACGTCGGTTTGCCCTGCGCCTTCAGGTAATCTGCCACGCGCATGACTTCGTCCTCGGTCACCATGGGGCCATGAGCCCGCATCAGGCGTGCAGAGCCGGGTGGCAGGAACAGCATGTCACCGCGTCCCAGCAGCGATTCCGCGCCGTTTGAATCGAGGATGGTTCGGGAGTCGATCTTGGATGCGACCCGGAAGGAAACCCGGGCAGGAAAGTTGGCCTTGATCAGCCCGGTGATGACATCGACGGACGGCCGCTGCGTGGCCAGGATCAGATGAATGCCCACGGCCCGGGCCATCTGCGCCAGACGCGTGATGGATTCTTCGACATCGCGCGAGGCCACCATCATGAGGTCGGCCAGTTCGTCGATCACGATAACGATGTAGGGGAGGGGGTCGCGCTCTTCTTCGTCATCCGGTTCGCCGATACCCGGGATCGGCATTTGCTTGATGTGATCGTTGTAGGCGTCAAGGCTGCGGACGCCGCGTTTGGCCAGTTTCTTGTAGCGGCCCTCCATCTCGCCGACCGCCCATTTCAAGACGTTCGATGCCACGACCGGTTCGGTGACAACGGGCACCATGAGATGCGGGATGTCCTGGTACAGACCCAATTCCAGCCGTTTTGGGTCGATCATGATGAGCTTGACCTGATCGGGCTTCGAACGGAACAGGAGCGAGAGGATCAGCGAGTTGACCGAGACTGATTTTCCGGTCCCCGTCGAGCCGGCGATAAGCAGGTGCGGCATCCGATGTAGATCCGAAACCACGATCTTTCCCGTTATGTCCTTTCCGAGGGCCAGGGGCAATTTGAACTTCGTGTTCATGTACTCCGGGGATTCGAGCAGTTCCCGCAGCATGATCGTGGCGCGTTCCTGGTTGGGCACCTCGATACCGACCGTTGCCTTGCCCGGGAGGCGATCGATCCGGATCGACTCCGCTTCGAGCGCCAGGCACAGGTCGTCAGCCAGACCGGTGACCTTCGAGTACTTGACACCCGGTTCCGGTTTGAACTCGAACGTGGTGACGACAGGTCCCGGATGAATCTGCTTCACCTTGCCCACTACGTCGAACTCTTTGGTCTTGGCTTCGAGCAACTCGGCACGTTCCCGCAACATGTCTTCGTCGACGGGAATCTGCGCTTCGGGAGGCGACAATAATTCAGGGGATGGGAAATGAACCGCCGTCAAGGAAACTGGCGCGATCTTGGTGACGGCCATCTCGTCGATGGGAACCTCTTTATGCCCGGCTGCCTTCGTCCGACGCTTCTTGATCGAACGTATCGTTTGATCCGCCTTCTTTTTTCTAGGCTGCGAGACGGCGGGTTCCTCGTTCTTCTTCTGAATGCGTCTTCTTGTGCGTTCCTTCAGCTGTTCCTCGTACCAACCGGTCAACCGCTGACTCCAGACGGCAACGAATCCGAAGCGTGACTGCACCGATTCCGCTGTGCGGACCAGCGAAAACTTGGTTGTAAGCAGGAGAGATACCAGGAAAAACGAAACGAGGAGAAGGACAGCCCCAAGTGGGTTGAAGGTCGCCGCGAGCCAGTCCGCCATCAGCTTGCCGCCACCACCGCCTGCCGGAATTTGAGTGCCGATTCGGGGCAGGGACGGGAATAGCGAAAGGCCGGCGGCTACGGTCAACGCCATCAGGCCCATCCCTGTCAGACGGGGAACGATGTTCTTGACACTCCACGATGCGAGCCAGTGAAAGGCGTAGATGCCGAGGAAAATCGGCAAGAGGAATCCCGCGTAACCCAGAAACTGAAACAAGAGGTCCGAAGAGTGGGAGCCCACGACACCGATCAGGTTGTTGGGAGCCGGGTTGAACAGGGGGTTGCGGCTGATGTTGAAAGAGGGGTCCGTCGGGTCAAATGAAATCAGGCTCAGGCCCACTAAAACCGCTATGGTCACCAGAACCAGACCGACGAACTCATTGAGCCGCCGGTGTTCGGTCGGCGTCAGATATCCCATCAATTGCATCAGTCAGGTATTTTAACGAAATCCGGACCAGAATGCGAGAAAGACCACAACACCAAGGCCTATTCGGTAGTAGATGAACGCATATGTTGTGTTCGTGGCCAGATAGCGCAAGAGGAATGCGATAGCCAGGTAACCCACAATTGCGGAGGTGATGATGCCCACCACCAGCGTGGCGACGTCGGCCTGTGTGATTCCGCCGGCCGCCATATCAAGGAGTTGCTTGCCTGCCGCGCCTGCGATGATCGGAGTGGACAGGAAGAAGGAAAAGCGAGCTGCAGCTTCACGTTTCATACCTCGAAAAAGTGCGGCCGTGATCGTGATTCCGGAGCGCGAAACGCCGGGGACGAGTGCCAGGGCCTGAGCCAGTCCCACAACCAGTGCATCTGTCCAGGAGATCTGATCGAGGTCCTTTGTTCGTCGGCCGCTCCATTCCGCCAGTACCAGCACAAGCGCCAGTCCGATCAAGGTCGACGCGATCACCAGGGGGCTTCGCAGGTAGATATCGATGAAATCTTCGCCCAGGATTCCGGCAAGGGCGGCGGGGATGGTTGCGACGACTATGAACAGGACCATCTTCTCGTCCTGGCCACGGGGGCGACCTGACAGAACGTTGAGTGCAGAGCGGCCGAAGGCGATCCACTCGACTCTAAAAAACCAGACGAGCGAAAGCAGGGTTCCCAGGTGCAACGCGACCCCGAAAGCCATGCCGGGATCCGACCAGCCCACGAACCAGGGAAGAAGGACCAGGTGAGCCGTGCTACTGACCGGAAGAAATTCTGTAAGGCCCTGGATGATGCCGTAAATGATGGCCTGGAAGAGATCCATGGGGATAGTGGTCAGTGGTTCCAAATAGGACCGAAGGTGCTGGTTTCTAAGTACTTCGACATCTATGCGTTACTAGCGTTGTGCTTCAGTTCCCCAAAACAGCCGCCGATTCAGCTTCTGACAACTGGCCACTGAACACTTCCCCATCAAATTTCCATGATGACGGGTAGGATCAAAGGGCGTGTCGACAGTTGCTTGGAGATGTAGCGCTTCAGGGCGCGTCGGACTTTTTCCTTGATCACGGCCCAGTCGCCGCGTTCCTCTACAGTGGACTCCTCGATCGTGTCGATTACCAACTGGCGGCATTGCTCGACCAGCTCGTCGTCTGCGGACACGGTCATTCCCCTGAAGACCATTTCCGGTGGGGTCTCGATCGCTCCGCTCTGTTTGTTGATCGCGATGATTGGGAGGACGATGCCGTCTTCGGAAATATGGCGACGGTCGCGGATGACCAGGTCGGCAACCTCTTCAAGGCTTCCCTCGTCTATGAGGACGCGCCCGACCGGTGCCTTGTCGACGATTTCGACTTGTTCCGGGTCGAAGCGGATGATGTCACCGGTTTCGGCCACGACGACCTTTTCGCGAATGACGCCGGTCTGTTCGGCAAGTTGGGCGTGACGGTGCAGGTGTCGGTAGGAACCGTGGATCGGGATGAAGAACTGTGGTTTCGTCAACATCATCATGATCTTGAGTTCTTCCGCGCTGGCGTGTCCGCTGACATGGACCGGGGGTGTCGCACCATCCGCGTAGAGGACCTCGGCGTGACGCCTGTACAGGTGGTCCATCATGCGGGAGATAGCCCGTTCGTTTCCGGGGATCATGCGGGAGGACAGGACGACGGTGTCTCCTCCCTCGATGGAAAGGTCCTTGTGCTGGTCTACCGATGCCCGTGCCAATGCCGACATCGGTTCACCCTGGCAGCCACTGGCGACGACACAGACCTTTTCGCGCGGATGGTTCTTGGCTTCCTTGGGACGAATCACCAGACCCGGTGGGACCTCGAGCGCTCCCAGGCGTTGGGCGATGTCCACGTTCGAGAGCATTCTTCTTCCGAGAAACGCCACAAGCCGCCCGTGTCGCTTGGCCGTATCGACGATGATCTGCATTCGATGAATGGCCGAGCTGAAGCAGGAGACGACGATACGCCCCTTTGCGTTGCGGAAGATGGTCTCGAAACGATCTTCCACGGCGCGCTCTGAGGGCGTGTAGCCGGCTCGTTCCGCGTTGGTGCTGTCTGAGAACAAGGCCAGAACGCCCTGTTCGCCATACCGAGCAAAGGCGGGGAGATCGAAGTGTTTTCCGTCGATGGGGGAGGGGTCGATCTTGAAATCGCCCGTATGGATGATCAGGCCGGCCGGCGTCCGGATGGCCAGGGCGAGGGAATCTACAATCGAATGCGTTACCGCAATGAAGTCGACTCCGAAGGGGCCCAGATCGATCGTGTCGCCCGGGTGGATCTCATGCAAAGTCGCGTCTTCGAGTTGCCCGTGGTCGTCAAGTTTTCGTTTCACCAGTTCCAGAGTGAAAGGACTTCCATAGACCGGCACGTCCAGGTAAGGGAGGACAAAAGGCAGGGCCCCGATGTGATCTTCGTGCCCGTGAGTCAGAACAATCGCCTTCACCTTTTCACGGTTGTCTAGCAGGAACGTGACGTCCGGCACGACGATGTCGACACCCAGCAACTCCTGTTCGGGGAACATCAGGCCACAGTCCACGACGATAATTTCATTCTGGGAGCAGAACGCCATGATGTGCATTCCAAACTCGCCCAGGCCCCCAAGCGCTACGACATCTACACTCTTGTCCATGGCAAATCAGTATATATCTATTCAGCCTTCAGCCCCGATTCAGCACCTGGTGTAGTTTTTTAAAGTCTTCAACGGACAGGTTTTCCGGGCGTGCGTTCGGGTTCAAGGTGCAGCTCTCGAGTGCTTCGATGAATCCCTGCCGGTCCATGTGTGGAAACATACCAGCCAGGTTGTTGATGAGTTTTTTTCGTCTCGATGAGAAGGCGCGCCTGACAAAGGCGATCAGGTCGGGGGAGTCGGGGATGTCGGGGCGCCAGGTCAGCCGGATTACTTTCGAGTGGACGTTGGGTTTGGGGGTGAAGGCTCCGGGCGGGACCGTGAAACCCGGAGTCACTTCGGCGTAGTACTGGATGCCGATCGACAGGGGGCTGTACTGGCTTGTACCAGGCTCGGCGAGAATACGGTCTGCCACTTCTTTCTGGAGCATTACAGTAACGGACAGGATGTGTCGTCGGGCGTGGATGAACCGGTCCAGCAGGGGAGTGGCGATGTTGTATGGGAGGTTCCCGATCAGGTGGAACGGTTCGGTGGTGAGGGTGCCAAAATCAACCTCCAGGGCGTCCGCCTCCAGTACCTCCACGTTAGCTGGGAGCCTGTCACCGAGTGCCGCGATCAGATCCCGGTCGATCTCAATCGCCACAACCCTCCCGGCCGCTCTGGCAATAGCTTCGGTGAGCGAGCCCCGGCCGGGACCGACCTCGACAACCGTTTCGCTGGGAGAGATTCGGGCGAGCGAGACGATGCGTTCGAGGATCGAGGGGTCAGTGAGGAAATGTTGACCGAACCGTTTCTTGGCCATTGACCCAAGGAGGAAAGAAAAAGCCCGCAGCCGGAATGACCGCGAGCTTCATTCAGTAGGATTAGCGTCCCGTACGGGATTCGAACCCGTGTCGCAGCCGTGAAAGGGCTGTGTCCTAGACCAGGCTAGACGAACGGGACGGGGTTGCTCAGTGCACAGCGAGGTGCGCTGGCCAAACTATAATTTGTAACATCCAACGGGCTATGAAGTAAACTGATGTCTCTCAAAATAAGTGGGCCCTTTTGACGGGTTCCTGACAAATGCCGGCAGTTGGCCCCGGGGCCTTTTGAATCTGTCGCGTTCACCGGAACAAGCACGGAGGAGTTAGAATATGGCACTCGCGATAGGCGCAACCGCGCCTGATTTTACGGCGGAAACAACGGAAGGAACCATCAACTTCCACGACTGGATTGGTAACGGTTGGGCCGTTCTGTTTTCGCACCCGAAAGATTTTACGCCAGTATGTACGACCGAACTCGGATATATGGCGAAGTTGAAGTCCGAATTCGACAGACGGAACGTCAAGGTGATGGGCCTGAGTATCGATTCGGTGGACGATCACAGGGCGTGGTCCAGGGACATTGAGGAAACGCAGGGAGCTGCGGTGAACTATCCCATGATCGGCGACACCGACCTCAAGGTGGCGAAGCTCTATAACATGCTGCCTGCCGACACGGAAGGGGGCGCCGAAGGACGTTCTGCCAAAGACAACGCCACCGTTCGCACAGTCTATGTCATCGGACCGGACAAGCAGATCAAGGTAATGCTCATTTACCCGATGAGCACAGGCCGGAATTTCGATGAGGTCCTGAGGATCATCGATTCCTGCCAGTTGACCGCCAATCACAGCGTGGCAACACCGGTGAACTGGACGAACGGAGACGACTGCATCATCGTCCCGACCGTGTCCGACGAGGTTGCTAAAGAGAAGTTCCCCGGGGGATGGAAGACCGTCAAGCCTTACTTGCGTGTCGTCGCACAACCCAGCAAATAGTCACCCTTGCGAGCCGGGCGGACGGTTTCGACCGATCGTCCGGCCTTACCGACAAGTCTCTCACGGCATGAACCTCACATGATGTACATCAAAGACGCTATCGTAGCTCACCGGCTGTGGCTGGACTCGAAGGGGGAGTCCGGGGAGAGAGCCGACCTCCATGGTGCCATTTTGCAGGAGGCAGACCTTCACGGCGCCGACCTCCAGCAAGCGGACATGAACGGGGCCAGGATGAGCGTGGCGGATTTGATGGGAGCGAACCTTGCCGGAGCGGACATGCGCGAGGCCGACTTGTGGATGGCGGACATGAGAGACGCGAACCTGGATGGCACGGACCTTCGAGGCACCGACCTCACAGAGGTGACCGGACTGACCGCCGCGCAAGTAGGCCGTGCCGTTACCGATGAGAAGACAAAACTGCCGACAAGCATCGTGAAATAGGCCGACGTCCTCTAAGTTTCGACTTGTCCACTCTATGAGCATCCCTTCCCATTACTTCCCGCGCACCGGCCGAAGCCGATTCCTGATCGCCTATTTCGTGGTCCTGTTTGTCTTGACCCAGTGGCCGTTCCTGGCCTGGGCCAACCGGATTGAACCACTGATCCTCGGACTGCCGTTCCTGTATGCCTATCTCAGCATCATCTACATATTGATGCTGGCCGGTCTCGGGTTGCTCTGGCGGTGGAGGCCTTAGTGGTCCCCGCCAGAGATAACGTCACT
>CAZOZZ010000135.1:0-11561 GCA_964584435.1 uncultured Solibacteraceae bacterium
TGGCACTTTAGATGCCGACCAAGTCAAAGGAGGAGTCCATCCCATCATGTTGAATACCTGTCTCCGTGCCCCTGTCGCTGATTTCCTTCTTACACGTGTTTGCCATTTTGATATGCTTCGATTTCCTGGCGCCGACCAGTCGTAGTCGGGCGTTGAGGTGAAGATCTTTGATTAGAAAGTGTCACAGCACATTAAGGGGATTGTGCCTGCCCCTGCTCCTGGTTGTCTCGACGCCTGCCATCGCACAGCAGTCACTGGATTCGGACATCGTACCGATCACCGACTACGAAGCGGTTCGTCAGACCAAGGTCTACGAGATCACGAGGGCGAGGGGACCTGTTCGTCTGGATGGCGTGTTTGACGAGCCGGCGTGGGAGGGTGTTCAGGTTGAGGCCGAGTTCTTCCAGGTCGAGCCGGGCAGGGGTGTTCCGGCGATCGATCAGACGGAGATCCGGCTCGTCTACGACGACGACTATATATATGTCGCTATGCGCATGCGCCAGTCCGGACCGATTATCACGAGTAGCCTCCAGCGCGACTTCAATCCCCCAGGAGACGGCGACATCGTCGCTATCATGTTCGACCCTTTCGACAGCGATCGTGACGGCTTCTTCTTCCAGACGAATCCCGGAGGTGCAAAACGCGATCAGCAGACTTCGGGCGGGATCCGGAGCAATGAATGGGATGGCGTGTACGATGTCGCCACCGAGATCGACGACACGGGCTGGTATGCCGAGTTCGCAGTGCCGTTCAAGACCCTGCGTTTCGATGAAAGCAATCCGGAGCAACGGTGGGGTTTTAACGCCCTGCGTATCGCCCGCTACTCAAATGAATGGACCATGTGGACACCGGCCCGCAGGCCGTACAACATTTTCCATATTTTTATCGCAGGTTCGCTGGGCGGGCTGGAGGGACTCGGACAGGGTCGCAACCTGAAGGTCGAGCCGTTCATCGTCACCAACTACACTCCCGATGCGGACGACACGTTCGAGCCGGATGTCGGTGTTGACGTCAAGTACGGTGTCACTTCGAGCCTGACGCTGGATCTGACGACGAACACCGACTTCTCGCAGGTCGATTCCGATACCCAGCAGGTTAACCTCACTCGATTCAGCCTGTTCTTTCCCGAACAGCGTGATTTCTTCCTCGAAAACCAGGGGCTGTTCGATGTTGGAGCCGGAGGCGGCGGGGGCGCCGGAGGAGGAGGTACGATCGGTGGCCGTGGTCGGGATGTGATTCCATTCTTCAGCCGTCGTATCGGTTTGTCCGAGGGCGGCACGCCACTACCGATCGTTGCGGGGGCTCGATTGACCGGTCGTCTGGCCGGATTCGACGTCGGAGTTCTGAACATGCAGGTCGGTTCGGAGGGCGTCGAAGGTTCGGAGGACTATACGCCTTCGGACAACTGGTCTGTTTTTCGTTTGAAGCGGGACGTCCTTTCAAACTCCGACATCGGAACTTTCCTTTTGAACCGGAATCAAGGCGGAGACACCGGGTACTGGAACCGGTCGGGCGGCGCGGACGTGAACCTGAGGTTTCTCCAGCGCCGGCTCACCTTCTCCGGTTGGGCGATGCGGGCGTATACGCCGGGCGAGGACACCAAGAACTTCGCCGGGCAGCTCCAAACCGCGTACCAGGATAATTTCTACACTCTCCGGAGCTCGTTCATGACGGTCGAAGAAGGCTTCGAGAATGATTTCGGGTTCATCCGGCGCGACGCGATACGTAAGACCAACGTGAACGCGGGCATCAAGCCGCGTCCCGGTGGAGGAACCGGTCTCATTCGTGAAATCAACCCGCAGTTGAACATCGATTACGTGACCGATCAGGCCAACAGGCTTCTGACCCGCAGCCAACGTGCCGGCATCACCTTCAGGTTCAGGGATGGGGACAGCATCACGCTCAATCGCAACATGCGGTTCGAGCGGCTCGATGGTGAGTTCGGAATTCGAAGCGGCATCGACATTTCCGCCGGTGATTACACCTTCAATGACTGGAACATCAGTGTCCGGGGGTCCGGCGGCAGAAAGCTGACGGGTAATGCGAGCCTGACCCAGGGTGATTTCTGGACCGGAACGCAGCGTCGAACAAGCTTCGGTGTGCGTTACCGACAGAGTATCTATTTTACTTCGCGGGTGGACTGGTCCCGCAACAAGGTGGATCTGGCCGGAGGGTCGTTCACGACCGATCTCGTCGGATTGCGCCTTAATCTCGCTTTCTCACCCAAGATCTTTCTCGAAAACTTCGTCCAGTACAACACCTCGTCGCACACTATCTCGTCCAACATCCGATTCCGATTCCTCCATCACCCTCTGAGCGATTTCTTCATCGTCTACAATGAGCGGCGCGGTGTCAGTGGCAACGATATTCTCGAACGTGCGCTGATCATCAAGCTCACGAATTTGTTTAGTTTCTAGGAAGTAGCGAGTAGCAAGCAGCGAGAAGCGAGCAGCTGGGAGCAGGGGATTTGTTCCGACTAGCTGCCCGCTGCTCGCTCCAAGCTCCCCGCTACCCTCTCCCTACATCGCTTTATCTACCAACGCGAGGATTACCCTTTCCTCTTCGATTGCCTTGTCCTGAATCTCCTCTCCGCGTTCGAGGATGTCCCCAATCCAGGCTTTGTTCTGCACGCCGGAGGCGTTGATCTTGACGTTGAGGTAGGCTCCCATGACGGCCGAGCGGGCAGCAATCGCGCCTACGCCGGCATCGGAGATACTGTTGGGGTTGCCGGTTTCGGCCATGGCTCTGGCAACCCCCATCGATTCATAAGAGACCTGCATCACGCGGAAGGGAATTTCGATGGCCTGTTTGGTCGCGTCTTCGATGGCCTGCTTCCTGGCTGCCTTTTCGTCGTCGCTGGCACCGGGCAGACCGAACGCCGTCATGATGGCGTTGAAAGCTTCGGTGTCGGCGTCGATGAGCCGCAGCAGTTCGTCGTGATGGGCCTTGCCTTTTTCTGCCCAGTCGGAAAACTCTTCCCAACGATCGTCCCAGCCCCGTTTATGCGACGACAGGTTGGCGACCATGGTGGCCAGTGCCGCGCCCATCGCGCCCATGGCTGCAGCCACCGACCCACCACCCGGCGCAGGCGATTCGGATGCCGTCTCGTGCACGAAACCGGTGAGCGTCATGTCCGCAAGCTTCTTCGACTGTGCTCCACGTGCCGCGATGGCGTACTCGATGATCTTCTCCTCGGGTTTGAACGCGTAGAGGTCATCGAGGCCGAGCGACTTTACGGCGATCTTGATCAACTCCCCGTCCGAGATGCCGGTCGAGCGTTGCTGCTTCTTAAGGAAATAACGCCCGGCATCAAGCATGGCGCCAAGGGGAATAAGGCCAACCAGTTCAGATCCGGTGACGCGAACCCCACGGGCGGCGGCAGCTTCCGATGATGCGTCAAAGGCGACATGGACAGGTGTGATGTTGATGTTCGTGAGGTTGTAGGACACCTGTGCGACGCCGTATTCCTCGATGAACCAGCCGATGCCTTTCACGCATTTGAGTTTTCCGGGTGTCCAGACGTCCTTGCCGTGCTCGTCCTTGACGACAGGACCGGTCAAGGAATCGCTTTCGCGCTTTTTGCGGCCTTTCTCCCGGATATCGAAGGCAATGGCGTTGGCACGGCGGGTCGAGGTGGTGTTGAGGTTGATGTTGTAGGCGACGAGGAAATCCCTGGCGCCGACCGCGGTGACGCCGGATCGGGGGTTAAAGCTGCCCGGGCCGAAGTCGGGTTTCCATTCCGGCCTCTCCAGTTTCTCGGCCAGACCCTCGTATTCTCCCTGACGGACAACGGCCAGGTTCCGACGCGCGGGCGTTTTCGCCGCGTGTTCGTAACAGTAGATCGTAAGGCCGACCTCTTCGCCGAGACGCTGGGCGAGTTTGTGAGCGAGGGGTACCGTCTCTTCCATCGTGATGCTGGCGACAGGAACGAGGGGGCAAACGTCCATTGCACCGAAGCGGGGGTGCTCGCCCTGGTGTTTGCTCATGTCGATCAACTCGGCGGCCTTCCGCGCTGCGCGCACGGCCGCCTCGATGACAGCTTCCGGAGTGCCGACGAAGGTGACCACCGTGCGATTGGTGGCCTGACCGGGATCGACATCGAGCAGGCTGACGCCCTCGGCGGTTTCGATCTGGTCAGTGATCTGTTTGATCAGGGCGAGGTCCCGGCCCTCGCTGAAGTTGGGAACACATTCGATCAGTTGTCGGCTCATTTCAAAACTCCAAATTGCCCGATCCGAAATGATGCACCCCCGCTCCGAGCTTTGCAAGGAGTGGGGTCGTTCACTCCGCCCCGCGATGTGGCCGAGTTCGTGACCCGCTGTGATAAGATCGCGGAGCTTTCACCCTGTCCATAGCAGTAATAAGGAGGGGCCATGCCTAGACCGACACTCCATTTAGATGGCTGCAACATGTCGATGGATCGTAGAGCGTTCATTCGTTCCGGGGCGGCTGCGGGTGCCCTTCTTTCGTTATCGGGTTATGGCTGTACACGTGCCGCCGAGCCCGATAGTGGTGACGATGGGGCCTCCACCGGGCTGGTTTCGCCATTCGATCTGGGTGAGACCAGTATCAGTGAACTTTCCGAACGTCTGACCTCGGGGGAACTGACCTGCCGGGCGATCACGGAAATGTACCTTGGTCGGATCGAGGCCCTCAACACGAATGGCCCCCGTCTCTATGCCGTGTTGGAAACTAATCCGGACGCCCTGCAGATTGCCGATGAACTGGACCAGGAACTTCAGGCCCAGGGGCCCCGAGGCCCGTTGCACGGCATCCCGATCCTTTTGAAGGACAACATCGACACTGCCGATAGAATGACGACGACGGCGGGGTCGACCGCGCTTCGGGGTTCGATCCCACCCCAGGATTCCTTCGTCGCCCGAAAGCTGCGCGAGGCCGGAGCCGTCCTGCTTGGCAAAGCTAACATGAGCGAGTGGGCGGGCTGGAAATCCTTCGAGCGTGGAACTCCCGGATGGAGCGGCCGCGGTTGGGACGGAGGCCGGGGCGGTTTCTGCCGAAACCCATACGCCCTGAACCGTGTGCCGGGTGGTTCCAGCGCCGGATCCGGTGTTGGCGCCGCGGCCAATTTGGCGGCGGCGACAATCGGTTCGGAAACCGATGGCTCGATCGTCGGCCCCTCGTCGAGGAACTGCCTGGTCGGGTTCAAGCCCACGATCGGGCTAGTTAGTCGCGGCGGCGTGATCCCGGTCGCTCACAGCCAGGACAGTACCGGTCCGATGGCCCGCTCTGTCGCGGACGCAGCGATCATTCTGGGTACGCTGACCGGGATCGATCCGCGTGATCCGCTGACGGCACCCAGCCAGGGTAACTCCCTGACGGACTACACACAGGCGCTCGACCCGGATGGCTTGAACGGGGCCCGAATCGGTGTCGCGCGTGACTATGCCGGTTTCGACGATCGTGTGGACAGACTTTTCGAAGAAGCCCTGGACGTGATGCGACAGCAAGGCGCCACAATCGTCGATCCGATCAAGCTTCCCGCTGAACTCACTTTCGGAAATGACTATGAGATGGAAGTGCTCTCTTACGAGTTCAAGGCGGATCTGAACGCCTACCTGGCATCACTCGGTCCCGACGCTCCTGTGAAGTCTTTGAAGGAAGTCATTGAACACAACGAGACGAATGCGGATCTCGAGCTGAGCCTGTTCGGTCAGGATTTGCTGACCGGTTCCGAGGAGCGAGGTCCTTTGAGTGATTCCAGGTATCTCGAGGCGCTTGGCAACAGCCATCGGCTTTCGCGGGCCGAAGGAATCGATCGTGTGATGGTATCGGAGCGTCTGGACGCTATTGTGGGACCGACCAGTGAACCCGCTGCCTTGCTCGATCCACTCGGCGTAAGGGGTCCGGGCGGAAGCTGCTCGACACCTTCCGCGATGGCGGGCTACCCCAACATGACCCTTCCGATGGGATTCATCTTCGGTCTGCCGGTAGGCATCTCCCTGTTCGGCCGGGCATGGACCGAGTCCACGTTGATCCGGCTGGCCTACGGCTATGAACAAGCGACCAAGCATCGACAGCCACCGAAATTTCTGCCGACGATCGATGTGACGGCCTGACACAACATCCCTCGTCGAGGATTGTTCGACAGACGAAACAGATAGGGGAGATTGAGCGATGGTGATGACGGCTTCTACGATGTTGACGCTGGGGACGGCGGTTCCGCACTTTGAACTGGCCGATACTGGTGGTATTACGGTGTCTTCGGCCGACTTCCTGGATGCGAGGGGCTTGCTGGTTGTGTTCATTTGTCCTCACTGTCCTTTCGTTAAGCACATCCGAAAGGGACTGGCTCGTTTCGGCCGCGAATACCAGGAACGGGGCCTGGCCATAGTCGCCATCAACTCCAACGACATCGCCGCTTCTCCGGACGATGGCTCCGAGCACATGAGGGAAGAGGCTCGGGAAGAAGGCTACACCTTCCCGTACCTGCTTGACGAAAACCAGGCGGTTGCCAAGTCATTCCACGCGGCCTGTACGCCTGATTTTTTCCTGTTCGACGCGGATCGCAGCTTGATCTACCGAGGCCAGTTCGACCCCAGCCGTCCTGGGAACGATGTGGCGATAACAGGATCGTCCCTTCGGGCTGCCGCGGACGCTCTCCTGGCCGGCCGCTCGGTTTCCGAAGACCAGAGATCCAGTATCGGATGCAACATCAAGTGGAAGGAGTTCAACGCTCCCGACTACTTTACCGGCGAACCGGCCGGTTGACGGATGTAGTGCGCTCTATGAGCGCACGTCTTCTCGATTCTGGAAATGTGCGGTCATAGACCGCACCTACATTTCACATCAAAACCTGTCATCTCAAGATCTGTACGGAGGGGTGGGCGGAAAGGCTCAATGCCGGGAGTGGAAGGGCAGGCGCAGCCCCGAGAAACGTAGAGGATGGAGTGTCGGGGCGGCCGTCCCTGGCCGCCCGCGGACTAACCGTCAGTCACAGTCAAAAGCTCATTCCCGAATGTCTCCGACATCCTTCGTATCAGTCGACTCTCTGCGTGACGACGAATCGGGTTCCGTCCGCTGAAACGTCGTATTCCGGGTTGTAAGAGGTCATGTTGTTGTCGGCGCCCATGCCGACCTGTTCACCGGTGAACAATTTCTGGGCTTCTCCCGCACTGAATCCGCCTTCCGCACTTGTCTCGACGACCATGAGCGTATTTCCTTCCCAATAGAAGAGCTCACTCCCGGCCCATTTTGCCCATGTGCCGCCATTCGTCGAGATTTGCGCCCGGAGATCCGACCTGGGGAATGTCGTCACGAAGATCTCCATCTGGCCGGTCTGGTCGGATTGATATGCCACGAACTTTCCATCCGGAGACAAGCGGGCCAGAGCCTCGATTGATGGATCATCCACGAGGACGCCGGTTGTGCCGTCGGCTGTGTTGACGAACCAGAGGTCCCGGGCCTGTGTGTCCGGGTTGTTCGTGTGGAAGACGGCAGTTCGCGCATCCGGAGTCCACGACGGATACCACTTGTGCATTCCTTCGCTGACGATGAGCGGCTGATCTTCTCCACTGCCGTCCGCTGCCCGGACGTAGAGGTTGGACACCCCGCCCTGGCTCTGGAGGGAGTACGCGATGCGAGTACCATCCGGTGACCAGATCATATGACGTTCCGCACCCTCGTTGTCTGTGATGCGGCGCTTGGTCGTGCCTTCAAGAATCCAAAGCGAGTCCGTGTCTCCCCGTTCTGCTCTGCCCCGTACCGCAACCTTGCTACCGTCAGGAGAGATCGATGGATCCAGTATCCCGCCCATCTGTGGTCCGATCGTCCCCAGAACCTCACCGGATCGATCGACCCAGGCCAACTGCCTCGGCGGTTGGGGCTGGCCTCCCCCGCCACGGCCTCGTTGTTCCGGCTCGCCGAGCAGTCCCTGGCCCTGCACCAGCAGACCGAGTGTGATCAGAAAAATCGCGACAATGGGGTTCATGACACGCTTCATGGTTTCTCCTCACCGCTTCGTGTTGGATGACTGTGCCCGCGGATTATATACGGTGTTCGTCATTAGCGAAATCATTGTGTGCCTCCTGTCCCCTCCCCAGTTCCAGGGAAGTTTATCTGAAGTTCGTCCAATGTGATAACCGCAGGGTGCAGGAGTTGTTCGATGCTGTCACCGGTTGCGGTTTACTTTATTCTTTCCGAGGAATGAGATTGCCGTGTGGTCGACCACCGCACAGCGGAGTTCGACCCAACCAACTACAACAGCTCCAGAAGCCGTTCGTCAGTCATGTGTTCCAGGGTGCTACCTCGCAGTGTGTCTATTCTGGAAGCGGTCTAGCTCAATGTATCGATTGACACCTTGAGAAGGCAGGCGTAGGAGCGGGTTAAGTATTAATTAGTTAATCTTCAGAGACGGTACGTATGGCGAGAAAGAAAACTCCCGGTCTGACCGATGCGGAGTTGAAGCTTATGGACGTACTCTGGGATAGAGGTGAGGCCACCGTCTCGGAAGTGGTGGCCAGCCTGACGCAGAAGCCCCCTCTGGCCTACTCCACGGTCCTGACGACCCTCCGGATACTCGAGAACAAGGGTTATGCGCGCCACACGAAACAAGGTCGGGCGTTCGTCTATCGGGCCGTCGTCGGGCGCGACAAGGCAAGACAGAAAGCCGTTACGCACTTGCTGGGACGCTTCTTCGAAGGTTCACCCGGGGCGCTCGTTCTGAACCTGCTCGAGGCCAGAAAGATCGATGCCGAGAGCCTGGACCGCCTGCGGAAGCGAATTGAGGACGAAGGGGCATGATCGCCGTTTGGACCGCACTGGTAAATGGGGCCATGGTCAGTCTCGGACTTACGGCGGCGGTATGGGTACTGTTGCGGTTTCAGCCGGGCCATCGTTGGAACGCACGGACACGGTACGTCGTATGGATGGCGACGCTGGTGGTTTCCGTTACGCTGCCGGTCTTCTATGCGCCGATCGAGTTCTCCTACCCGAACGACGAAGCAGTACCTGTCAGGAGCGGTCCCCCTCTTTCGAATTCGAATGCCATCCGCCCGCTGGTGGGTGAAGTGAGCCTGACTCCCAGACTGAACACCGAGCGCGTCCTTCGAGAATCCATCGTATCGCCTGATCCGCCGCCGAGCGCCCCCATCTTTCCGGTTCGTCTTCTGGCTGGAACCTGGATCGCATGGCTGGGCGGAGCATGGCTGCTTGGAAGTTTGTTCATGCTGGTCCGGCTGATCGCAAGCTGGGTTGTGCTGGAAAGTCGAAAGGCACAGGCCTTCGCCCTTCCGGACGATTGTGCCACTCGTCTGGAGAAACGGCTTAGAGACGGCGGAGGCCCTGCACGCAACATCCGATTAGCGCTTTCCCCGAACATCCGATCGCCAATTGCCAGTGGCCCGTACCGCCCGACTGTACTCATTCCGTCCCGAATGTTCGACGAGTTGGATGCATTCGAACTGGATCAGTTGGTTTTGCACGAGGCCGCCCATCTTGGTCGGCGAGACGATTACGCGCTGATCGTTCAACGTATCATCGAGGCGGTATTCGTATTCTATCCGGTCGTGTCGTGGATCAAGAGCCACATCGAGTTCGAGCGAGAAGTGGCGTGTGATGACTTCGTGGTCGAAACCACCAGGCGTCCCAGAGAATATGCACGGTGCCTGACACGTGCCGCCGAACTGGCGGTTGGGGCTTATTCTTATCCGTTGGCCGCGTTCGCGGCTCGAACGAACTCGCGACTTGAAGAAAGAGTGGACCTGCTCCTGGACAAGACGCGGATAGGGGGAACGAAACTGCTGTGGGCGCAAGCGTCAGCCATGGTGCTTGTCCTCGCAGTCGCTTCGTGGGCCGTCGCCCAACAACCTGGTTTCGTTGCGTTCGCGAGGACGCCTCAGACGAGTTTGGCGAGTGTTCCGGACACTTCACTTGCCGGCGCGTCCGACGCCCGGGCTTCCTCGGTTTCGGTCGCCCCCGGTGTCAATCGAACTCCACAGGCCTCGAACACTTCTAAAGAGACGATGCCGATTGTCCCGTTGGCGCAAGAAGTGGCTTCAGCTGGGGATCCGGCTGCGTCCGACGAGGTCGATTCGGTGCTGATCCGCATTCCGGTAACCGTGACGGATTCCGAAAACCGCTTTGTGACAGACCTCGGCCGGGAGCATTTCAGTCTGCTGTTGGATGGAGAAGAGAGGGAAATCTCGGAGTTTTCGATCCCGGGAGATCCGAGCTTCATCGCAATAATCAACGAAGTGACCCGATCCGCAGATGCCCAGGCGCTGGAGAGCGAGTTGCCTCGCCAGGTAGCCGAGCAGGTCATGAGAAACGGCGATCCCCTGCAGAGGAACATCTTCCTGCTGGCGTCTTCCGAAGCAACGGGTCCGGTTTCGCTTCAGGCCCAGATCGAAATTGCCGCCAGAGAAATGCAATCGGCGGGGAACCCGGGCCGGGCGATAGTGATTGTTTCGGGCAAAGCCGGGCATTGGGCCGGGTACACGGAAGAACAGATGCGGAATACCGCTGCTGCGGTCGATCTGCCGATCTATGCCGTCAGCCGGGGTGGTGACGGTGGCTCTGGACCCGGAGGGTTGGCGGCGCAGTCCAGCCGATCGATACTGGACCAGATCACAGAACAGACCGGAGGCCTGCACGTTGTGATCGATGACGAACGAGAGGTAAGTGCCGCCGCCGACAGGATGCGGGTAGCGATGGGAAACCTCTACGTTCTCGGTCTTGAACTAGACAGCTCCGAGCGAGACGAGAGATACCGTCGAATCCAGGTGGCGGTTAGAGCTCCGAGTGAGTTACTCCCGTTGAGGGCCGTTCATCGTGCGGCTTTCCGGTTTGCTGCAGCCAACCCGGTTACGGACCTGAGCGCTGGAGAACCCGTAGAGCAGGGTCGGGACCCTGATCGACCCTTCGGCCGTTCGAAGAACGCTCTGGACGTGGGTGGTGAGGAGGTCAGAGAGGTTGCTGCGGAAATCAAGGCGTCCCCCATTCCCGAGCCCGTTCCTGTGCAGTCGGAGCCTTCACAGGAACTGCCGGAACCACAAGGACCCGCAACGGAAGTTACCGGTATCGGTCGCATCACCGAGATCAACGTCGAGGAGCGATGGTTCGAACTTCGGAGTCGCATCCCGGAGCCGGTGCAGGTACGCACTTCGGATTCCGGTGTGTGGGCCGGTGCGGTCAACGTCGGGATCGGGATCTCCGGAGTCGAGCCCCGCATCGCACGCGTCCCGGACGACCCTCGTACCGGAGAGCCGGCACCTGATCCTCGAGTCGACCCCAGGACCGGCCGTCGGGACCCCCGACTCGATCCACGCCTCCCGTCTCCTGTCATGTTACCCCTCCCGGGCGGCCCGACGCCCGGAAGAATCGGCTACGTCACGTCTCGTGTCCTTGTTACCGACGACACGCTCATTCGGCACAATACCAGGAGACTCCGCTTCGGCCAGCTCAACGTCGGTGACACCGTTGCTCTGACCGGAATGACCAGAGGAGACCAGGTGGAAGCCACGCTGATCGACAGGCAGTTCACAGGGCCCTAGTGGTCCCCGCCAGAAATAACGTCACTATCTCCGAAGGAGGTTGCGAGCGGA
>CAZOZZ010000136.1:0-11468 GCA_964584435.1 uncultured Solibacteraceae bacterium
TCCGGTGCGACGAGGGGGGAGGTCGCTCTTCGCGTCCTCCCCTACTCTACCGTCGTTTGCCGCTTTCGGCTGACAGCCAATCATCGACCGGGCGATATGCTACGCTTAACGCCGATGAAATCCGACGAGAGGAAAGAGCGGTTCGAGACACTGTCAGGAGCACGAGTAGACCGTGTCTACGAGGGTTCGGAAGGGAATGTCGATGACTACGCGGAGCGCCTTGGGGATCCCGGTCGGTATCCGTACACCCGGGGCATCCGTGACACGATGTATCGCGGGAAGTTGTGGACAATGCGACAGTATGCCGGCTTTGGTTCCGCCGCAGAAACCAACGCCCGGTTCAAGTACCTGCTCGCAAACGGACAGACCGGACTGTCGGTAGCATTCGACCTCCCCACCCAGATTGGTATCGATTCCGACAGCGAACTGGCTGCAGGAGAGGTTGGCAAGGTCGGCGTTGCAATCGACACACTCGCTGACATGGAGACGCTGTTCGACGGGATACCCCTGAACCGCGTGTCCACGTCGATGACGATCAACTCGACGGCGCCGATCCTGTTGGCTCTCTACATCGCCGTGGCCGACAAGCAGGGACACTCACCCGACTCACTCCGGGGAACCGTCCAGAACGACATTCTGAAAGAGTATATTGCCCGCGGAACCTACATCTACCCACCACGGCCGTCGATCCGGCTCATTACGGACGTGTTCGAGTACTGCCACCGAGAAGTTCCAAACTGGAACACCATCTCCATCAGCGGTTACCACATCCGGGAGGCTGGATCGACAGCGGTGCAGGAACTCGCGTTCACATTCGGTGACGCCATCGCCTATGTCGAGGCGGCCTTGGATCGTGGAATGGATATCGATGACTTTGGACCCCGGCTTTCATTTTTCTTCAATGCGCACAGCGACTTTCTTGAAGAGTGTGCCAAGTTTCGGGCTGCGCGGCGGCTGTGGGCCCGAATTGCGAAGCGTCTTGGTGCAAAGAACGAGCGCACCCTGGCGTTGCGGTTCCACGCTCAGACAGCTGGGTCGTCGCTCACAGCGCAGTCTCCGGATGCCAACATTGTCCGCGTGACGCTACAGGCGCTGGCCGCGGTTCTCGGTGGAGCGCAGTCGTTGCATACAAACTCGAAAGACGAAGCCCTGGCATTACCACGTGAGGACGCTGCCCGCCTTGCGCTTCGGACCCAGCAGATCATCGCTCACGAATCCGGGGTCGCCAACACGGTCGATCCGGTCGGAGGTTCGTTTGCCATCGAGGCGATGACCGATCGGATCGAGAAGGAAACTCTGGAATACCTCGACAAGATTGAATCGCTGGGAGGGATGCTTGCCGCAATCGAGAGCGGTTTTGTCCAGAAGGAAATTCAGGAGTCCGCCTACTCCTACCAGCGTGCCGTCGAAACCGCCGAACGCGTCATCGTTGGGGTTAATCGTTACGTGTCGGATGAGGAAGACAGGATTCCGATCCACAAGGCCGACCCGGAACTCGAGTCAGTCCAGGTCATGAAGCTCGGAGCGCTTCGCCGGAGTCGCGATAGCGATGCCGTTCGGGCCGCGCTCGACGCACTCGAAGCAGCTGCCAGAGGAGATCAGAACCTGATGCCCCTGATAGTTGACGCCGTTCGGGTTTATGCATCGGTCGGCGAGATTTCCGATGCTCTCGGTCGAGTGTTCGGCGAGTATCGAGAGGCTGTCACTATCTAGGAGCCGAGGCTCCTAGCCCGCTATGGAAAGTCCAAACATTCTCGACGTTCGGAATCTCAAAACCTATTTCTTCACTGATGAAGGTGTCGTGAAAGCCGTTGACGATGTCTCGTTCACGATCGGCCGGGGCGGGACCATGGGTCTGGTCGGAGAAAGCGGGTCCGGAAAGAGTGTCACCGCTCTTTCCATCACGAGGCTGATCGCGCATCCGGGTCGTGTCGTCGACGGAGAGATCTTCCTGAATGGCGAGAATATCCTGGCGCTGGACGAAGCCGGGATGCGCCTTTGGCGTGGCTCGCGGGTGTCGATGATCTTTCAGGAACCCATGACCGCACTGAATCCCGTCTTGACGATCGGTTACCAGATCGCCGAATCCGTTCTGGCACACGAGAAGGTTTCCAAGGCCGCGGCCTCGGATCGAGCCGTCGAAGCCATGAAGGCTGTTGCCATTCCGGATGCAGCCCGCCGCGCCAAAGATTTCCCGCACCAGTTGTCCGGCGGCATGCGCCAGCGGGTGATGATCGCGATGGCCCTGGTTTGCAACCCGACCCTGCTCATTGCGGACGAACCGACTACAGCGCTTGATGTGACCATCCAGGCCCAGATCCTTGAGTTGCTCAGTAGCCTTCGAGAGGAATACGACCTTTCGTTGATGCTGATTTCACACGATCTGGGCGTGATAGCCGAAGTGGCCGAAACCGTCGCCGTCATGTATGCCGGCAAGATTGTCGAAATCGGACCGGCTGAAAAAGTGTTTCGCGAGGCCAGGCACCCTTATACCAAGGGCCTCTTGCGTTCGATTCCGAAGCTCGGATCCAGTTTGCGCGAGAAGGCGCGGTTGGAGGTCATCGATGGGGTGGTTCCGAGCCTGCTTCACCTGCCCCCAGGCTGTTCATTTGCGTCTCGCTGCAGTGGCAAGACCGACGAATGTACGGCGACGGACATCCCGCTCGACATAGTCGGCGACAAACATCGGGTGCGGTGCATCCATGCCTGAGAACCTGCTCGAGGTCCGCAACCTGCGTAAGTACTTCCCTATTCGTGGGGGCGTTCTGTCGCGGGTGACTGATTACGTCCAGGCTGTCGATGATGTGAGCTTCTCGATCAAAGCGGGTGAGACGTTTGGTCTCGTGGGCGAATCGGGCTGTGGCAAGACGACGACAGGCCGTGCCGTCCTGCGTCTGATCGAACCTGACGCGGGAGACATCCAGTTCGACGGAATCGACCTGCGGTCGCTTGGCCAGCGAGATCTCCGGAGCTGTCGTCGAGATATGCAGATCATCTTTCAGGACCCTTACGCGTCGCTGAACCCGCGCATGCCGATTCGTTCCATAGTTGGAGAACCTTTCGCGATTCACCAGACGGCGAGCGGTTCCGACCGTGACCACCGGGTTGCCGAGTTGCTCGAGACCGTCGGGCTGGACCCGAAGGTCGGGACCCGTTATCCGCATGAATTCAGTGGCGGCCAGCGTCAGCGGATCGGCATTGCCCGGGCGCTGGCGATGAAGCCGAAGCTGATCGTCGCCGACGAACCGGTTTCCGCGCTGGACGTTTCCATCCAGGCGCAGATCATCAATTTGCTGGCCGACCTTCAAGAGCAGTTTGGTCTGACCTATCTGTTCATTTCCCACGGGATTCCGGTGATCGAGCACATTTCCAACCGGATCGGTGTCATGTATCTCGGGAAGCTTGTGGAGGTTGGGACCAGCGCCCAAATCTGTGTCAAGCCGCGGCATCCCTACACTCAGGCATTGTTGAGTGCGGTCCCGGTGCCGGAACCCAGGAGGACGAAGGAGCGCATCATCCTGCGAGGCGATGTCCCAACCCCGATCAACCCTCCGTCGGGCTGTCGGTTTCACACACGTTGTCCCATCGTGGAGGACCGTTGTCGGACCGAGGAACCACCGCTCGAACGGATTGACGACGGTCGTCTGGCGGCGTGCCATTTCCTCGGGTAGGGGATCCGAGGTTTTTACGCAGATTACGCGGATTACGCGGATGAGGAGTACGAGGCCCCAGGTCGGGCAGCGGCACCACGAGTTCCAGGGCTGCTTGCTGCCCGCTGAAAGCTGACAGCTGAGATGTTCGAACTTCTAAAAACCGACTCGGAAACCAGTGCGCGCCGGGGACGGCTGCACACACCTCACGGGGTTATCGAAACACCCGTCTTCATGCCCGTTGGAACTCAGGCGACAGTGAAGGCAGTCATGCCGGAACAGCTTCGGGAACTGGGTGCAGAGATCATTCTTTCAAATTCATATCATCTGTTCCTGCGTCCTGGACACGAGGTGATCAGTCGCCTGGGGGGGTTGCATTCGTTTATGGGCTGGGACGGCCCGATTCTCACCGACAGTGGAGGTTACCAGGTGTTCAGCCTGAGCGACCTCAGGAGCGTCAACGACGACGGGGTGTCGTTCCGATCCCACCTGAACGGGGATTCTCATTTCCTCACGCCCGAACTCGCAGTGGACATCCAATCTGCTTTGGGTTCCGACATCGTGATGGTCCTGGATGACTGCCTGGCTCATCCGGCAAGTTCCGAAGAAGCGGCTGTTTCCATGCGGCGCTCCATGGATTGGGCCAACCGTAGCCGTGCTCACTTTGATTCGGGTAAACCCTCTTCCCAGGCCCTGTTCGGGATCGTTCAGGGTTCCATCTATCCGGACCTGCGGAAAGAGAGTGCCGACCGTTTGATCGAAACCGGTTTCGAAGGATATGCGATCGGTGGTCTTGCGGTTGGCGAGCCGATCCCGATGATGTATGACGTTGTGGAACAGGCTGCCGCCTGCCTGCCTGCCAAGTCGCCGCGATACCTGATGGGCGTTGGAACCCCGGCGGACCTGGTGGAGTGCGTGGCCAGGGGGGTGGACATGTTCGACTGTGTGATGCCTACTCGCCACGCTCGCAACGGCTGGCTGTTTACCGGTGACGGCCACATTGTGATAAGGCATGCCAGATACCGCGACGATCCCGAACCGATTGATGCGGACTGCCGCTGTCCTGTTTGCCGCAAATACTCGCGCGCGTACTTGCGCCATCTTTTTGTTTCCAGAGAGATTTTGTCTTCGATGTTAAACACGGTTCACAACCTGTTTTTCTACCTTGACACCATGCGAAAAATAAGGCATTTTATTGAATCTGAACGATTTAGTGAACTGCTCATAGATACAAGAAGTTCCAGGGCCCAGTAACACCTGGGCCCGTTTTGCGTTCCGGAGGTTTAGGCGTGCTGTTACAGGTGCCAGCGCCCGAAGCGGGTGGCTTGGCTGCGTTTCTTCCCCTGATTTTCATCATTGGCATTTTCTATCTGATCGTCTTCCTGCCGACGCGTCGCCGGCAGAAGAAGTTGCAGGCCATGCTCGACAACCTGCAGACTGGCGACAAGGTGATCACTACGGGTGGTATTCTCGGAACGGTCGTCGGTTTGAGGGGCGACAAACTGCAGCTGCGTATTGCCGAAAACGTGAAGATCGATATTTCGCGAAACGCCGTGACGTCATTGCAACAGCCGGAGAACGAGTGAGATCGGTATGTCTAAGAGAATTCGTAATCGTTTGATTGCCTCGGTCGGGATTACGGCCGTAGCTGTTTTCTTGTTTGCTGGATTTCCTCCCAGTGTGTCCAACGTTCAGGAACGGATCCGTCTCGGGTTGGATCTGAAGGGTGGAACCCATCTGGTGTTGCAGGTAGTCACAGAGGATTCCATAAGAGCTGAAACCGATCAGGCGATCGAGCGCATGACCGTAGCTATGCGGGATGGCAACATCGCGTTCCGCCAAAGCTCCCGTCTGGAGGACAATCGTTTCGAGATCGTCGGCGTTGATCCGAGCATGGACTCGGACTTTCGGCGTATCCTTTCGGATCAGTTCGGCGAGTGGAACCTGGTGTCCACGGCGGGTGAAGTTCCCAACACCTACACGATGGCCCTTGGAACAGCGACAGAGGTCATCTTTCGGGATCAGGCTGTCGAACAGGCGATTCAGACGATCCGAAACCGGATTGATGAATTCGGTGTTACCGAGCCGACGATCCAGGAGCACGGTGGCCCTGGAGAGTACGAAATCCTGGTGCAGTTGCCGGGCGTAGACGACCCCGCGCGGGTCAAGAACCTCATGCAGTCAACGGCGCTGCTTGAGTTAAAACTCGTCGATTCCGGGCCTTTTCCAAACCAACAGGCCGTTGTAGCGAGCTATGGCGGCGCGATACCTCCCAACCTCGAACTGCTGGATTCAGTTGATTCTTCGACCGGTGAGGCCTGGTATGCGGTCCAGCAGATTGCGTCAATCACCGGACGAGATCTCAAGAACGCATATACCTCCCGAGACCAGAACGGCCGCCCGGCCGTCAGTTTCAATCTGAACGCCGACGGCGCCCAGCGCTTCGGCCGAGTGACGGAAGAAAACATCGGCCGATCGCTGGCCATCGTCCTCGACGGTAGGATTCAATCTGCACCGACAATCCAGGGCCGCATTACCGATTCAGGACAAATTACCGGCGGCCCCGGCGGCTACACGCTGCAGGAGTCCGCCGACCTGGCACTGGTTTTGAGATCCGGTGCGTTGCCGGCCTCCATCGAATACCTCGAGGAACGGGTCGTGGGGCCTTCCCTGGGTGCCGATTCGATCCGGCAAGGCGTTCTGGCGGGCGTGGTCTCACTCGTTGGAGTCGTCTTCTTTATGCTCTTCTATTACCGATTGTCGGGAATAAATGCGACAGTGGCCATGTTGCTGAACATCGTGATCCTGTTCGGGGCGCTGGCTTACTTCAACGCCGTCTTGACGCTGCCGGGGATTGCCGGAATCATCCTGACCATCGGTGTGGGTATCGATTCCAACATTCTGATCTTCGAGAGGATCCGCGAAGAGCTTCGTTCCGGAAAGACAGCGGTGTCAGCGGTTGTGACCGGATTCAACCGGGTGTTCATCACGATCGTGGATACTCACCTGGCTGCACTTATTTCGGCAATCATGCTGTTTCTGTTCGGAACAGGACCCGTAAAGGGATTTGCGGTGACGCTGGTAATCGGCCTTATCGCAAACATTTTTACTGCGGTGTTCGTATCGAGAACGCTTTTTGAGTGGTTGCTGGGTAGGGCCGAGCGGGTTCCGACGCTCAGCATTTAGTACAACATGAATTTCCGGGAACAAGTGAGAGGTTCCCGGTGTCTACAGTTAGGTAAAGCTTGATGGTGGAATTTTTCGGCGGTATCAAGGTCGATTGGCAGAGCAAACGCCGTCTTTTCTTCGGGATCTCGGCAGTCTTGATTCTGGCCGGTCTCGTGTCGATTGTCAGTAAAGGATCGCTCCGGTATGGGGTCGATTTTCAGGGTGGAGCCATTGTGTACGTCCGGTTCCAGAATCCCCCGGAGGCCGACCGGATTCGGGAATTGCTTCGTGAGGGCGGTGCTCCGGAAAGTCAGATTCAGGCCCTGAGCGGGGGCCAGGGCAATGACATCCTGATCCAGGTGGAGCAGGAGCTGGTTGCAGACGATCTTGGTCGTGGTCGGGAAATCATCACTGCCGCGCTGGACGCGGGGTTCGAAGGTCAGTTCGAGATCCTGAAATCGGAAGAGGTCGGTCCGAAGGTTGGGGCGGATCTCAGACGGCAAGCCGTGTTGGCAACCTTGTATGCGCTTGGCGGCATACTGATCTACATCGGTTTTCGATTCGAATGGATTTATGGTGGCGCGGCCGTACTGGCGGTGTTTCACGACACGCTGATCACCCTTGGTTTCTTTTCGATCTTCAACAAGGAGATCAACCTGACCGTGATCGCGGCGCTCTTGACCCTGGTCGGCTACTCTGTCAACGACACGATTGTGGTGTTCGACAGGGTGCGGGAGAACCTGCGGATCAGCCGGAGGGAGACGTTGGAAGCGACGTTGAACAAGAGCATCAACCAGACCTTGAGCCGGACGATCCTGACGTCGGGGTTGACTCTGGTCGCCGCTCTGGCGATGTTTCTGTTCGGCGGTGATGTGATCAACAATTTCGCGTTTGCGCTTTTGGTCGGAGTGATGGTTGGAACATATTCGTCCGTCGCGATTGCTTCGCCGACCGTACTGATTTACAGTAATTACCGAAATCGGGTGCAAACCCGTCCGACGGCGTCTCCGAAGCTCTCTTGAGCCGCGGGTGCCAAGGAGAAGGAATCTGCCAACGCGACAGGGCATTTGTAGTTGACAGGCTAACGAATCGGTTGGTATAAGAATCGCTCCTTGAGAGATACGCCACACCGATCTGCTGCTTCCCAGCTTCATGCTTCGCTATTGTCGCTTTGTGTGCGGATGGACCGTAATCTTAAGAGTTTGGAATGTCGTCCCTTTGGAAGGGAGCATTTACCGGATGAAGTTTAGAGAAGGAGGTCACGAACGGTATGTTTGAGGATTCCTTAATTGAGTCTTCAGGGCAGGGGAAGGCTAGAAAGCCGGTCACGATTCTCATATCGGTGATCGTTCACACTGTCATGATCGTTGTGTTGGTCCTGATACCGTTGATCTACACAGAGGCGCTCCCGGCACAGCAACTGATGACGTTCCTGGTTGCACCACCACCACCACCACCACCGCCGCCGCCGCCGCCGGAGGAGTTACCGCCGGCACCGATCGTTGTGACGGAAGTCCAGATCGATCCTGGCGCCATGGTGGCACCGACAGAGATTCCTGACGAGGTTGCCCGTATCGTCGATACCGGACCACCCCCTTCCGTAGCTGGCGTGGTGGGTGGAACCAACACCGGCGTGCTGTCGGGTGTGCTCGGAGGCGTGCTCAAGGCACAGGCCGATGCGGCCCCGCCGCCGCCACCACCACCACCACCGCCACCACCGCCACCGCCACCACAGCGTGTTCGCGTGGGTGGAAACGTCCAGCAGGCGAACATGATCTCCCAGGTAAGGCCCACGTATCCGCCGTTGGCGAAGCAGGCTCGGATTCAGGGAGTTGTGGTCCTCGAAGCGGTGATCGGCAAAGATGGCACGATTCAGAATCTGCGCGTCATAACAGGCCATCCGTTGTTGATCAAGGCGGCCCAGGATGCCGTGAGCCAGTGGCGTTATAAGCCGACCATGCTTAACGGCGAACCAGTCGAAGTCGTGACAACGGTTACGGTGAACTTCGCGTTCGCGAACTAGTCGGCGACGACGTTCAAGAAAGTATAGAAGCATTTTTTCGTAGAGAGTCTTGGTTACGAATCTGTAGGAGGATTTTGATTTTATGTTGCTTTACAAGCTCAATTTCTTGGGGCTGATGCTGTTGCAGGAGGTCGGATTTGACCTTCGCTCGATGTGGTCGCAGATGGGTATGGCCGCGAAAGCCGTCGTCATTCTGCTTGCCATTCAGTCTGCATGGTCCATCGGCGTGATGATCGATCGCTACATCGCATTCTCCGGGGCGCGGAAGCAGTCTCGGGAATTTGCTCCTGCCGTTGCCGGCTGCCTGAAAGAAGGAAAGATCGAAGAAGCCATCAGTGTTGCCGAGCAGAACAAGAAAAGCCACCTGGCCAAGGTTGTGGAGGCTGGACTGCAGGAGTTTCGTGCTCAAGGCTCTTCGACCGAGTTATCCGGCGAACAGATCGAATCGTCCCGGCGTGCCTGTGAGAGGGCCGAGGCGATCGTCAACGCCGAGCTGAAACGTGGCCTTTCCGGGCTGGCGACTATCGGTGCGACCGCGCCCTTCGTCGGGCTTTTCGGAACAACGGTTGGTATCATCAACGCGTTCCAGGGTATGTCGAGTGAAAAGACTGCGGGTCTGTCTGCCGTGGCCGGTGGTATTTCCGAGGCTTTGGTGGCGACCGCTTTCGGTCTCTTCGTTGCGGTTCCCGCCGTCTGGGCTTACAACTCTTTTTCCAACTCGGTTGAAGCATTTCAGATCGAAATGACCAACTCCTCCTCGGAATTGATCGATTATTTCGTGAAGCGGCGAGGTAGTTGATATGAGTATGGGTGGCGGTGGCGAACGTGGCGAAGTAAACGCCGAGATCAACGTGACGCCGATGGCGGACGTCATGTTGGTGATGCTGATCATCTTCATGGTGGTCACGCCCATGTTGCAGAAAGGTGTCGCAGTCGAGATGGCCAAGACGACGAACCCCATCGACATGAACGAAGCGGACCAGGACGATGCCGTGCTGGTCGCGGTGACGCGTGATGGCAAGTTCTATCTGGCAAAGGATCGAGTGACCCTGGATGAGTTGCCAGGGAAGGTTCTCGACATGCTAGCGAACCGACTTGACCGGACCGTCTATGTGAAGAGCGACTTCCGGGCGAAATACGGCGACGTCGTATCGGTGGTCGATGGCGTTCGGGCGGCTGGTGTCGATCGGATTGGCTTGTTGACCGAACGGCTTGACGACGCGATACGGCAGTAACCGGAGGTTAACATGGCAGCAAAACACGGAAAAAAACTCGGAGCCAAAGCTGACATCAACATCACGCCGTTAATCGATGTGTTGCTGGTGCTGCTGGTGATCTTCATGGTCATCACTCCCCTGGTGCCAAAGGGCCTCGACGCAGCGGTTCCCCAACCGCCACCGCCGGGAACGCCACCACCGCCGCCGGATGAAGAAAACCGGACCGTCGTGGTGTCGATCGATAATCGTGGGCAGATCATGATCAATCAGGATCCTGCCGAGCTTCGGACCTTGAGCACGCAGTTGCAGGACATCTTCAAGACCCGCAATGACCGTACAGTTTTCGTCAACGCGGACCCGGATCTTCTGTTCAACGATGTGATTCAGGTTATCGATATTGCTAAGGGTTCCGGTGTGGACAAGATTGGGTTGATGACTGAACAGATCACGGCAGGTAATTAAGGCATCGCGGAGGTGTAGCTTAAAATGCGGCAAACGAAACTTGTTTTCGCGCTTCTCGGACTGCTTTCACTGGGACTGACTGGTTGCCAGAAGCTGCAGGCGCGGGACAATCTGAATAAGGGAGTCCGAGCGTTCCGCGAGGCCAACTACCCGAGCGCGGTGGACTTCTTCAAACTGGCAATTGAACTCGATCCCGAATTGGTGAATGCGGAACTCTATCTGGCGACAGCCTATTCGCAGCAGTTCATCCCGGGTGCGCTGTCTGAAGAGAACCGGCGTCACGCAACGATGGCCATCGAAACGTTCGAGAGCGTCCTGGGTCGCGATTCGACCAATGTGAGCGCGCTTGCAGGGTTGGCGAGTATCTATCAGAACACGAACGACCTGGACAAGGCCCGTGACTATTATCTGCAACAGGCACGGATTACACCGGATAATCCGGTCGCGAACTACAGTGTCGGAAGCCTGAACTGGATGATCGTGTTCGACAAGACCGTCGAGCGGCCGGTAGAGGAGTTGAACAACCTGATCGAGGAGGGACAGCAGTATCTCGATAAGGCGCTTGCTCTCGATGAGAACTACGAAGATGCCATGAGCTATAAGAATCTGCTGTTTCGGCAAGCAGCCGAGCTGATCGTCGCCGACCCGGAGGCCGAGGATCAGGACGCAGCGGAAGCCGAGGCAGAAGAGAAGAGAGTCGAAATCCTCGCGATGGCTGACGAGTGGTTCAATAAGGCGCTTGAAGCGCGCCAGAAGAACGCCGAAGAAGCGGCCGAGCAGCTCGGAGGGGAAGGCACGTAGGCCTTCGACGAACTCAAGTGATTCGAATGAAAAGGGCTACCTTCGGGTAGCCTTTTTTTTCGAGTGCCGCCATTTCCCGGGTTTGACAAAAGGGGGGCCTCGCTGCCACTGTGTAGGCAAAGCATTGGGGTCTGAACGATGATCCGT
>CAZOZZ010000137.1:0-11426 GCA_964584435.1 uncultured Solibacteraceae bacterium
ATCCGTGTTCATGATTCCGGAACTGGTGTTCACGATCAGCGGAATACGCAGAAAGGCCGTCATCGCAATCACAACGGTGATCCCGGTCACCAAAGTGGCCAGGTTCAGCTTGTATAAGCCCTCGAACAGAAGGGTAAAAAAGATCAGTCGTTGGAGCAGGCTTCTCATGGCATTAAGGTCCAAAACCGAACCGACATCTCTCCCGTTGGTCGCTCCAGAGAGCCCCCTCTCTACCTTCAGAGGGCGGGCGGCCCGACAAAAAACTCATCCCGGCATCGAACGGTGCGACGCCGACCATATTTGCCCGGCGGATCCTGCCTACGGGTTGAGGTTGAAATGCGGGGCGGCTCCTCCCCTTGAAATAAGAGCCACCCCGCGTCGGACGTTCAGGGCGTATCTTCCAAACGACCGTTTCACAACATCTATCGGCACGTCCGCCAGTTTGCTGTAGTCATTTTCGTCGAGCGGCATTACACTAACGCGGCATTTTCACCGTTTGTCGAGTATAGACCGGGTAGTAGCGCTGGGGTGAACCGTGCCAAGCATGAAGGCGATCGTCAAGGTCCGGCCACAGAACGGCTGCGAGTGGCCGCAGGGTCTGGAGTTACAGGAAAAACCGGTTCCCGACATCACCCGACCGGGTGACGTAAAGGTCCGTGTTCTGGCTGCAGGGATCTGCGGCACCGACGTTGGGATCTTCAACAGCAAGGAATCCTTACGGGATGAAATGGCTCATTCCTGCCTCAACTCGATCATCATCGGACACGAGTTCTGTGGAAGCGTCGTCGGCGCCGGAGAGCAAGGACGCACAAGACTGGCGAGCATCATCGAACAGCATGCACTCCACGATGCCGAAATCGAAAAATTCTCTCGAGGACGAACCTCCGGCGAACTGGCCAGTGATCCGGGTCTACTCGAGTTCGTGGAAGAACAATACTACTGCTCGGCGGAAATGCACATCAGCTGCGGCTGCTGCTACCAGTGTCGAATCGGCGACCGACACGTCTGCCAGAACACAAGGATCAAAGGTGTCCACGAAGACGGTACTTTCGCTGAGTATGTCATCGTCCCTGCTTCGAACCTGGTCCTCTTTCGCAAGGGAGAGGTCCCAGTCCAGATCCTCGCGTTTATGGACGCTCTGGGCAATGCGGTCCACACTGTCGGCGACGTAGATCTGACCGGACGATCCGTCGCGATCCTGGGTTCGGGTGTCCAGGGATTGATGGCGACGGCGTTGGCACACCACAGCGGCGCTTCACGCATCTACGTCACCGATTTCACTCCCCCGTCAGCCACCGATCAAGGACAACACATTGAAGAAAACCTTTTTGCGCGGGCACGCCGGCTCGGCGCCGATCATTGCTTCGACCTGGGTCTTCGGGGAGGGCCGGAACGACTACGAAAAACCGTAAACGAAGAGACCGACGGTACCGGTGTCGATGCGGTCCTGGAAATGTCGGGTACCTACGGCGCTTATCGAGACGGCTTTGACATCGTCCGAATGGGCGGGACGATGGCCTTACTGGGCCTGCCAGAAGGGGAGATGAAGCTGGATTTTTCTCGAGAGATCATCTTCCGGGGCCTCACGGTCAAGGGAATCATCGGAAGGCGGGTGTCCGGAACCTGGGAAGTCATGCGGAATTTCCTCCGTGCCGGACTGGCTGACGAACTGCTCCAGAGCGGCGTCGTGACTCACGAACTGGCGCTGGAAGACTATGAAAAGGGCATCCAGGCGATCTTGAAGCGGGACGCCATCAAGGTGATTTTGAGACCATGAAACTAAAGGAAGCCATTCAAAGTGAAGTCGCACGCCTGCGTGATACGAAGACATACAAACAGGAGACGTTGATCGATTCCGAGCAGGGCGCTGTCGTCCGCGTGGACGGGAAAGGTGTCGTCATGCTCGCCTCTAACAACTATCTCGGTTTGGCCTCACATCCCAGGATCCAGAAAGCAGCCATCGACGGAATCCAACAATACGGCTACGGCGTCGCATCAGTCCGCTTTATATGCGGCACCCTGACAATCCATCGAAAACTCGAGGAAAAACTCGCCGAGTTCCTGGGAACCGAAGACAGCATCCTCTTCTCTTCCTGTTATGCAGCCAACGAAGGGTTTTTTGCGGCCATCATCAACGAGCGCATGGGCCAGGACCTGTACCGAGACGTCATCTACAGCGACCGTCTGAATCACGCGAGCATCATCGACGGGACACGGCTGTGCCGGGCCGAGGTCGTCCACCGCAAAATTTACGACCATGCCGATGCGGCAAACCTTCGCCAGATGCTGGCCACGGATCGACGAGAGGGCAACTATCGCTTTGGATTCGTGGCAACCGATGGTGTGTTCAGTATGGAAGGCGATATGGCGCCTCTGCCACTGTTGATCGATCTGTCCCGGGAGTTCGGACAGGTGCTCTTTGTGGACGACTCGCACGCAGTCGGGGTCGTGGGCGAGACCGGCCGCGGTACACCCGAAGCCCAGGGTGTACACGGCCAGATCGAAGCCCTTAGCGGAACACTGGGAAAAGCGCTCGGGGGTGCCGCCGGTGGTTACATCGCAAGTACGAAAGACACTATTCAATTCCTACGGCAGAAATCCCGGCCCTACACTTTTTCGAACTCCCTTCCTCCATCAATTGTCATGGCAGCCCTGGAGGCCATCCAGATCCTCAGCGAAGACAACGCACTTGTTCAAAGGCTTCATGAAAACACGACCTATTTCCGGCAACACATACAGGAACTGGGCTTCACGATCCTCGATGGAACACACCCGATCGTGCCCATCATGCTGGGCAAAGCAGCCCTCGCCAGGGACATGAGCGCCCGTTTACTCGAGGAAGGTGTCTACATCAAGGGGCTCTGGTATCCCGTGGTACCGGACGGTGAAGCCCGTCTGCGGGCACAGATTTCTGCCGCCTTGAACCGGACGGACCTGGACCGTGCACTGGACGCATTCGAACGTGTAGGAAAGGAAATGGGCGTAATCTAGTAGATAGAGCGTCGTGTCGGGATGGACAAAAAAAAATCCCCGCGGCTCGGCCGCGGGGAGAGTGGGATGGTGGAGGAAATCTAATTTTTTAACAGACACCACTCACGGAAGCAAGGTTACTCGGGTTCCCACAAGAATGTCAAAACAAAATGGGACTCGATCTGTCCACCCCGGAAGCCTCTCCCGGGCAACAAAAAAGGGCGGCCCGGCCGCCCTTCTGAAATTCACGTCCGTTGTCCGGATCTTACTGCGGACCCTTAAACCGGTAGCCACCATCGGGAGACTTTTCCCTGTACTGGCTGTGGCAATCACGACAACCGCCGACGACGGTTCCGTGCGCAGCCGTTGCGTCTGCCATGTTTCCAGCTTCGGCAGCTTCAGCAGCTTCAGCAGAAGCCGCTGCCGATTCGTTGGCCATCTCGACGGCCGGGCCCAACTTCCTCTCCTCATACATCGGAACGATTTCCTTGAACAAGGCTGCCAACTTCACACCATCTGCCGCAGCTTCCGCACCGTTGCCGGCATCGATGTTACGTTTCAGGCTGGAACGTGCCGCTCCAATTTCCTTCATGATGTCCGGGTGACTTCGCTGCATTGCCGTGACGTTCAAGGCCAGGGCCAAAATGGCGCATAACCCGATCACAAACGAAGCTTTCCGCATAGTTCTCCTCCTCCTCGAATTTACTTTTGTCTGAAGCCGGGATGATCCCGTACAGATGCCGACGCGACTATAATGCGAACAGCAGGTTTGAGTCAAATAAGGCCGGACCGAATTCAGGCGTTCAGTTCCTTCACGATCTTCGTGATCTCTGGAACCACCTTGAACAGATCCTCCGCGATACCGTAGTGAGCAACCTTGAAGATCGGTGCGTCGCTGTCCTTGTTGATGGCGACAATGCAACGGGAAGATTGCATCCCGACCAGGTGTTGAATCGCTCCCGAAATCCCTATTGCGAAATACAGCTTGGGCGAGACAGTCTGTCCAGAACTCCCTATCTGGTATTCCCGCGGAAGCCACTCCGCATCCACGACAGGGCGCGATGCTCCAACGGCTCCGCCAAGTGCCTCGGCCAGATCGGACACGACCTGGAAACTCTCCTTCTTCTTCAGCCCGCGTCCACCTGCGACAATGATGTCGGCCGAACCGAGATCGACCTGCCCTTTCTCGGCCTCCTCCCTGCTCACAACCTTCCGGCGGATCTCCAGGTCGGACAGGTCTGCCGCAAAGGCGTCAAGGGCCGGGCTCCCGCCCGTTTCGACTTCGTCGCCCGGAAACGCACCCGTCGCCGCCGTCGCGAAGTAAGGCGGTTCCCCTCGAAGTGACACCCGCATGTTCATCTTGGCATTGAACACCTGGCGTGTCAGGAGAAGACGGTCGCCTTGCCTGGCATAGTCGACGCATCCGGCTACGAGCGGACGTCTTAGACCTGCAGCAAGCCGCGGAGTGAAGTCGTAACCCACAGTTGTGTGTCCGGCCAGGACCAGATAGGGACTTTCCTTAGCTATAACCTGTTTGATAGCCGCTACATATCCATCAGGGGTGTAATCCCCGAGTTTCTCGTCCTCGATCGTGATTATTCGATCGATCTTGCGATCCGCCAGCTGTTCGGCCAATCGGGCTGTGTCCTTGCCGAGTACGAGGGCCGCAACCGGCTGTTCCAGGTCACGACCCAACCGCTGCGCGAACACGGTCAGTTCTGCGGTTATTGGCGAAAATTTGTCGTCTTGATGTTCCGTTATGAAAAGTATCATTGCATCCTCAGTTATTTGAACAGGTCTATCCGGGCCGAAAAGAACCTTAGAGCACTTTCGCTTCTTTCCGCAGCTTCTCGATTAGTTTGGCTGCGGCTTCGACAGGGGTTCCTTCGATCATTTCGACGTGGCTCTTCCGGTCGGGCAAGAACACTTCCCCAACCTCGTAGAGCGCCCCGGCTCGTCCCACCTGTTCTGCCGTCTGCCCGATGTCGGCGGCAGACAGAACCTTCATCTCTTTCTTCTTGGCCGCCATGATGCCTTTCAACGACGCGTACCGTGGCTGGTTGATGCCGAACTGAATCGTCAAGACACAGGGCGTCGGCAACTCGACTGTCTCGTTTACCCCGCCTTCTAGCTCTCGCCGCACGCGCAGGGACCCTCGGTCCGCGTCCGCCTCTACAGCTATTACGACCGTCGCATGCGGCCAACCCAGAAGTTCCGCCACCATAATCCCTGTCGTTCCCGTGCCCAGGTCGTCCGATTGCACGCCGGTGAGCACGAGGTCCGCTCCGCCGTCGGCCGAGATGGCCTTCGCAATCGTTTCGGCAGTCGCGAACTCATCCGATCCATTGAACTGCTCGTCTGAGAGGTGAATCGCGCGATCTGCTCCCATGGCGAGTCCGGAACGGAGTACCCTGGCGGAATGATTGACACCCAGGGAGAGCACAACAACCTCCCCTCCGTGCTTCTCCTTCAACCTGAGGGCCTCTTCCAGTGCGTAATTGTCAGCCTCACTGGCCACGAAAGTCAGTTCTTTGTCCTTGATCCAGGTCTTGTCCTCGTTGATGACAAGCCGTGAGGCCGGGTCCGGCACAGGCTTCATGCAACTGATTATCTTCACTGCTTTGCTCCCGATATTTGATTTATAAGTTCCTGCCGCCTCGAAGAAGTCCACCGAAAACAAGGAGGCACTCCACTGAAGAAACCGTGGAGAAAGAAGACTGTATAGTCTAGAAGATCGAGTCCGATCGGGCAAGGCTAACCGTTCTCGGACCTGGATCGATTTCGATTCTTCGAGGTGCCTCGTCGCTACCCCGCCCTGCCCGAGGCTGCCGGTAGGATTTCATACGGAAACGACATCCCGTCAAAGATCGAGACCGACGCGTTTCATAACTCATTGTGGCTATCGAATGCCGGAATGTCCTTGCCTCGGACGAAAGCCGACGGCCATATGGCTAAGACTCCGACCAGCTTTGGAGGGGACTGACGGAACATGTAACCGTTGCTATCCATGGCCTCAGGTGAGGACATATGGTCTCCAGGTCACGGGGAACTCCCCTTCGAATACCGATGTTTATTGCCAAACCATTTATGGTACTGTTCAGTTTCGCGCCTTGCATCACCGCTCACCCGGTGATCGGGCGAGACAGTCCGGATCCACCGGGCTTCTCCGGTGACGCAGGCCGATCGAAGGCCTGCATCACCTCCGCCGCGTGCCAATGCCTTCGTCTTCGGCAGTACTAAAGGGGACACTGTGCATTTCAGAGCCCGTCGTGCCGCTAGCAACGTCCATCCGCATCGGATACCGATGCGATGGCAGAATTGGTTCTTAGCAAAAGGATTCACGGATGGCATCCAACGCTGAAGTAAAGAATGTGTTCACGACCCACGAAGTGAGCAAGCTTCTTCAGGTCAACCCGCGATCGGTCATCAACTGGATCGAGCAAGACCTGCTGGCCTCCTACCGGACGCCTGGCGGACACCGAAGAATCCGGCACGACGACCTGCTGGCGTTCCTTCGAAAGCACGAGATCCCGGTCCCTCCGGCGTTGATGGCCGAGAAGTTCAATATTCTGATTGTTGAGGACGAAGACGATATCGTCAAGATACTCACGAGTTCCTTCGCTCGGCAAGGTGTCTACGAAATCAACTCATCGTCCGATGGGATTTCGGCCTTGATCGACATCGGCCGACTGCACCCCGACTTGATGGTGCTGGACATCATGATACCCGGCGTTGAAGGCTTGGAGGTATGCCGGCGTATCAAGGAAAATCCAGCAAACACGACGGCAATCATCGCGATGAGCGGACAGCCCGAACTCGAATCGAAAGTTCTTCAAGCGGGCGCGGACTGCTTCCTGGCGAAGCCGCTCGATCTGGACCGACTCATGGAAGAGTCCAAGAGATTGCTGCGGATTCTCTGAGGCACGCATTACTCCCACCAAATGAATTCGTGAGACAATCGAAATGCGTTTGCGCAAATGGGGTCGGACGTAGTAAACAGATTCTCTTGCGCCCGTAGCTCAGCTGGATAGAGTGTCGCACTACGAATGCGAAGGTCACAAGTTCGAATCTTGTCGGGCGTATTTGGGCAGTTATTTGTAGGTGCGGTCTATGACCGCACATCGATAGGCATGCGCCGACAGAGCGCACCTGCATTCTTCCATCCATGCATATTCTGTTCGTGTGTCTCGGAAATATCTGCCGGAGTCCCATGGCTGGGGGCATTCTCAAGGAGCGGACCGGGGATCTGGGGCCTACGGTGGAGGTCCAGACGGCCGGCCTTGTAGCTCAGACCACTCTGGGTCTGTCGGAGTATGCGGTCGCGGCCATGAAAGAGGTCGGCGTTGATATCGCAGGCGACCATCCGCAGCAACTTGATGCCCGGTTGATCGCATGGGCGGATCTGGTCATCCCGATGGAGCAACGGCAAGGCCAGGAAATCGCCAGCACTTACCCCGAATTCAGTGGCAAGATCCGCGAACTGGCCAGTGACATTGAAGATCCATACGGATCGGATCTCCCTACCTATAGAAATTGCCGCGACAGGATTTCCGAGGCGCTCGACGAACTGATTGCGGATCTACCTGTCTGATCAAGACTCAGAACAAGACTGCTTTTCGAGAACGCATCCGAACCCATTTTCTGCTTCTGGAGGAACTTAACGGCCCTGCGGCCGGGGATTAGCCTGGGACTCGGACGACAAACCTGTGCCGGCCAGTACTGATGCCTTCCTCAGGACTATCGGAACCAACACTTTGACGGACTGTCCCTGCGACGACGGATGGCTGACATCCAATGACGGACATCACCTGCTGATGATCTTTGGCCTCCCCTCAGGGTACGCTCAACCGTCCAGCCGTGACTGCGCAACGGTCCGAGCCGCGTTCAGGGTCGTGACGTTTTCCCGATCGGCCAACTCGAAAACCAGATTCAAGGTCTCTTCCACCTTCCGACGCACACGCTCCTCTGCTTCGGCCAGAGACCAGCCCTCCAGTTCGATCCCCGGAATAGCCAGTGCAGCCCCGATGTTGACGATGTAATCGGGAGCATAGAGGATATTGCGAGCTCGAAGTCGCTCAGCATCCGATTCTTCGGCCAGTTGGTTGTTTGCTGCTCCGGCAACCCCGAGGCACCTGAGACGCGGGATCGTATCCTTGTTCAGACCTCCTCCAAGCGCACACGGAGCAAACACATCGCAGGGTGTGTCGAACACTGCCTCCGGGTCGATCACCGTCACACCGGGAACATCGCGGAAGCGTTCAACCTGCTCGGAATTTACATCGCACAAGAGAACCCGAGCGTCCTCGGCCAGAAGCAGGTCGACCAAACGGGCTCCAACGCTACCAGCCCCCTGAACCAGGATCGAGTGGTGCCCGAGCGTGGGACCGTCGAAAAGAGCGCCGCAAACGGCCTTTATCCCGGCATGAACACCGGCAGCCGTCGGCGGACCGGAATCGCCGGCTCCCCCATGTGCCGGAGTCCTGCAAAAGATATGAGGGGCACCGGTTTCGGCAATGATGTCCATGTCTTCGGCTGACGTCCCGACGTCCGGCCCGGTCTCGTAAAGCCCACCAAGTTGGTGGATCAGGCCACCATAGTGTCGCAACAAATCGTTTCGGCTTGATGGATCGAACTCCCCGGGCAGAGCGATCACTGCCTTGCCACCGCCCCTGTCCAGACCCGCAACCGCAAACTTGTAGGTCATTCCCTCGGCGAGACGCAGGGCATCGGTGACCGCAGAAACCAGATCAGGGTAGCACTTCATGCGTGTACCACCGGTGGCCGGCCCCAGACGCGTGGAGTGAATGGCAATCACGATCCAGGCCCCGCTCAACTTGTCGAAACGGATGAGGACTTCTTCACCACTCCAGGAATGAATGAGGGATTCGATGGACTTCATTTACGCAGATTATGATTTACGCAGATTACGCGGATTACGCGGATGAATGACGGGAAGGACCCGGATACGAGGCAGGGAGCGGATCATGGATTTGCTCCTTGCCATTCCCTTCTCCTTAATCTGAGTAATCCGCGTAATCCGCGTCAAGATTCCGGCCCTTACCTTACTTCTTCTTCCCCAGAGTCATCTCCACATAAGACCGGATCACGGCCTGAACGTCGGGACTCGCCCAGGCTGCGGCCACCTGACGGTCCACCTCCTCGGCTTCGAGCTCCCATCGATGCATCACGTGGCGCCGGAGTTGTTGTTTTGTGATTCTGAAAGACTCCGCCGGGATGGCTGCAAACTGTTCGGCAAGCTCACAGGCGCGGTCGAGCAACTTCGTCGAGTCCACAAGCTCATCCACCAGGCCCCGCTCCCGGGCAAACTCCACCGGATACGTGTTTCCGGTGTAGACCACTTCCTGGAGATGCCGGTCCGGAATGAGATCGCGCAGGATCTCCAGGGCGATCAGCGGAAACGGCACACCGACAACCAGTTCGGGGACACCGATCTTTCCCTTCCCCAGGGCCATCACGCGATAGTCGCAGGCACACGCCAGTATGCAACCTCCGGCGATGGCATGTCCGTTGATCGCCGCAACGACGGGCAGTGGAAACGTGAACAATCGGACAAGGGACCTGCTGAGAACGGGCAGGAAACGGTCGAGATACGCCTCGCCCCCGTCCAGTACACGAAACAGATCCACACCGGCCGAAAAGCTGTTTCCCGTACCCGTGACCACAACAGCACGCGCCTGGGACTTTTCGATCTTCTCCAGCTCATCTGCGATGCCCTCGAGCAATTCCAGATCGATCGCGCTGACTTTTCCGTGCGCAAGGCGCAACACTGTCACTTCATTCCGACTTTCAAGTTCGATCATCTTCTCTCTTCCTTCTACTCCTCATCCCACGGTTCGTCGTTGGCTACGACAAGGTCCGCTGCCGCACGCGTGTCCTCGACATGGAGGTCGTGCATCGGCCGAACCGTCGTGTCGTACTGGTGTACTATACTCGCCAGAGACCGTCCCCGCTCGGTCGAATCTCTCAGAATCCGCCGTCGACGGCGTTCTCCGGCCGAACACGTCACAAAGACCCCGAGATCGACCTTGTCTCGAAGGCTTTCGTGCAACGCAAAAATACCGTCCAGCACCATCACTTTTGCCGCATCGAACAACTCAAAGCCGGTACGGCTGTGGGACCGGAAGTCATAGGTCGGCTTCTCGACACCTTCCCCGCCCCGTAGTTGATCCAGGTGCAAGCGCAACAGTTCCACGTCCAGCGCCCCGGGCTCGTCAAAATTCACGGCAAACTTCTCTCGATCGACGACCCGGCTGCGGTAGTAGTCGTCCACTCGAAGAATCCTGGCGTCCGGCAGTTGTCGGACCAGCCAGGCAGCCACCGTACTCTTGCCCGAGCACGACCCACCGGCGACACCGACAACCATGCAATCCGACCCGCTCGATTCGATCGCGCGAATGACCTTTCGAAGATTCTCGTTCACTCGTCCACATCTGCCCGACTCCGTGGCGACCGGGTCTGTTTGAGGCGGGATCTCCGCTGCTTGTCCTCCCTGCGCCGTTTCCTGGAGCCACCGGGAACCTTCGTCCGCCTGCGGGGACGTGTCTCCTCGAGCGCCTCACCGAGGAGTTCGCCAAGCCGGCATTCGGCCGCGGTGCGGTTCATTTCCTGACTCCGGTGGCGTTCGGAGTGAACCTGCAGCACTCCCTCCTTGTTGATTCGGGTGGAAAGCCGGGCAAACACGCGCATCTTCTCCCCATCGATCAGGCTCCCGGATGCCTCAACGTCGAAGCGCAGGGTCACCCGGGTCCGCACACGGTTGACGTTCTGACCGCCGGGACCGCTGCTCGACGACATATGGAACTCGATCTCGCTGTCGGGAATGGATACCCTTTCATTGACTTCAATCAAAACTACCTCGACCGGGCGGGCTCCCGGGCGCCCCCTGTGCCTATAATACGGACCACACTGAAATGATACGAAAAGTACAGGTCATTGTTTACCTCAGAAAACCGCACCCCCTCGTCCTGCTGTTGCGGCGCCCCTCCGAACGGGGTCATATCTGGCAGCCTGTCACGGGCAAGATCGAACCTGAGGATGAGGACTTTGTCGAGGCAGGGCGCCGTGAAGTCCTCGAGGAGACCGGCATCGGCCAGGTGGCCCGCGTCCTCGACCCGGCGACCGAATTTCGTTTCGGCAAGAACAACCAGGAGGTGGTCGAACATCTCGTCGGAATCGAATTGGAGAGCCCGCCACCTGTCCATCTCTCCGACGAGCACATCGACTACGCCTGGCTGGAACCACCCGAAGCGCTGGACCGACTCCACTGGGAAATCAACAAAGAGGGCTTAAGAAAGATACTTTCCTATGCCGGGATCGATTTCTGATCACTACGAAGAACGGATCGGCCGTAACTGGTTAATCTTCGCGGGTCGACACGGGTTTTCAACGCAAAAACGGTAGAGTAGGGGAGGACGCGAAGAGCGACCTCCCCCCTC
>CAZOZZ010000138.1:0-11263 GCA_964584435.1 uncultured Solibacteraceae bacterium
AGTGGACGTCACCCCTCAGTCCGCTCGCAACCTCCTTCGGAGATAGTGACGTTATTTCTGGCGGGGACCACTAGCAGCCCGTCTGCGATCCGCCTCACGAGACGCCTGTAAAGATCAGCTGCCAGCCGATGCCCAGGATCGCCACATCCACGATCGCGTGGCTGAGCCAGCCCGGCCAGATGGACCCGAAGCGAACATAGCAGAAGCTCCACAGCAGCCCACCGGTCAGGACCCCCGCCGAGCACAGCAGGGCCAGGGGCCAGTCGAAGAACGCCCGCAGCACGATGATGTGGTGGGCGGTAAAGACCAGCCCCGCGGCGACCACCGAGGCGGCCACCCCCAGAAGGGTGCGGAAGCGGCTGTAGACAAACCAGCGGAAGGCGTACTCCTCAAGGACGGAATTGACCAGGCACAGCCAGGTGGCGAGGCCGAGGTAGCCGAGGGGGGTGTCGAAGCCGTTTTCATGGGCCGCCAGCCGCAGCGGTGCCGGATCGACCGCCTCCCGCACCCATAGCAACCACACCACCCAAATGCCCGCCGCGATCACCAGCCCCAGCGCTGCCCCGGTGGCGAAGCCGCCCTGCTTTGGTGGCGACCAGCTGAGCGGCTGTCGATCAACGCGCAGATGCCACAGCAGCGGCACCCCATACAGAACCAGCTTGCCCAGCGAGTAGACCACCGCGCCGACGGTGCCCGGGGAGATAAAGAACGAGGTTGCTGCGCCGATAGAGGGTGCTGGCACGATGATGATGAGCGCCAGCAGCGCGCTGCGCCGGGAGAGGCTCACCAAAAACCACCCTTCTCCCTGAGCATCTTCTTGAGATCCCCCGGGAACTGAAGCCGCGCATCCCCCTGGATCAGCCTGCCACCACCTCCTGCTTTACTGATCGGCCAAGGTTTCATCATGACCGCCGGATCTCCACTGGTTATGACCTTGGGTCCATCTCGGGCTTCACGACGGGACTCGTCAGAGCTTTCGACCGACGACGGCAACGTCACGATGCATGAAGCATAGTGTGTCTCCCGTCTTGAAGGGCCTGAGGCCGGTCCTGGTGCCTCCGCCAAGTTCGGCCTCGATCGCACGCAACACTTCCTGACGGTGTTGTTCCGGAGTTCGGGCGAAGTCGAGCCACTCGAGCAACTGCATTTCCTTGTTCCTGGACCGGGAGGACACGACATCGAGTCCGAACAGCGCGTAGAGGGTCTGCAGCTCTTCCTCGGCCAGGCACCGTGTGTGGGAATCATCGCGGAGCCATTCGTAGTAGTTGAACTCTGTCTCCGCTGGTAGTTCAGGTGGAACGATGTCTACGATCAAAACGTGCCCCCCTTGCTTACAAACGCGTGCTATCTCCGACAGTACGGGCTTCGGGTCGGCGAAGTGATGAAAGGCAAATCGACTCGTAACGACGTCGAAGCTCTGATCTTCGTACGGCAGGGCTTCGGCGACACCAGCCCGGAACGAGATGTTGTTGATACCTCGCTCCCTCAGGTAGCGCTCGCCCTCCTTCAACATCTCTTCAGTGGCATCTATGCCGACGACCGAAGCCACTCGCTTCGACAACGCTCGTGCGAACTCACCGGTCCCTGTTGCGACGTCCAGTGCCGTATGGGCGGGATCGAGAGGTAGTTCGGCCAACATCCAGCGGAGGTCTTCCGCATCGCCAAGCGTGTTGCCTTCCGGCGAGAAGCCCTTCGCCTGTTCGGCAAACGCTTTTCTATTTTTTCCAACTGTATCCATAGCAATCAAGAACCGGGTCGTAACCGCAAATGAGACTACAGGAAGGACTTGAGGTCAACTCCCGAGTAACGCCGTAGCGAATGCCGATTCTGGAGCGGGCCATTGCCCGCCACTTGTTGACTTTTGGCGGGTAATCCTGTTGGTCGTCGTTACGGGGCCGGAACGACGACGTTCCGAATGGGCCGAAGTCAGGAAACAAGTTCTTGACCGTTACACGTCTTGACCCCAGCATCGGACAGATACTGAAAGGAAAACAAAAAGGTGATCCTGGCAATCAATCTGGCCGCGTTGACTTTAGGGCTGTCTGTTCTAGGTCTCGGGCTGAGACTGTTACGGTACACGTCGACGAAGCGTTCCGAGGCTCTTACCCAGGTGGCCATGGCTTGCGCTGCCGGCGCCGCCGCGCTCGCACTGGCCCTATTCGCGGTTGCCATCCTCGGCGTATTGTCCCCCATCGTCCTGTTCGTTCTGGCGGTCGTTCTCTGCGTACAAGCTGTGCCGGAGCTCCGTCGCCTCTGGCAGGAACGTCTCTCGACGTTGATGGCAGGGACTGCAGTCGGCGTACCCATGATCGTCCTGGCATTCCTGGTTGCCACGGTCTGGCTCTTTCAGAACGTGCCTCCTATCTTCTTCGACACATTGGTCTACCATCTGGGCCTGCCTCAGCAGTATTTGATTCGTGGCGGACTCGTTCAATTACCGAACTTTCATTACAGTGCGATGCCGGCCAATGCCGAGCTTTTCTATGCTCTTGGACTTGCGTTAGGGGACATCCCGTTTGCTCGACTCATCGGCTTCGGCGGTCTCGTATTTGGCCTCCTCCAGGTTGCAAGCCTCGCCAACTACTGGCAGGAACGGAGCGGAGCGTTGGCAGCGGTCCTGGCCTTGGGCTTGCCCATCACGATGTTCATGGGAATTCACAACGGCGTCGACCACTGGGTCGCGCTGTTCCTGTGTGCCAGCGTGCTGGCATCGCTCCACTGGATCGATTCAGGTCGCTTGTCGGATGCAGGTTGGGCCGGCGTTTTCGCCGGAGCCGCGATTGGGTGCAAATACACCGCGCTGTATCATGTCGCACCGCTGGCGATCGTGGTGCTCATAGCCAGGGCACGACGGTCTGGCGAAGTACTCGCGATGTTGAGATCGGTGGGCACTGGTGCTCTCGCGACCCTGGCTGTTGGCGGTGGCTGGTATTTGCGAAACGCGATCAATACCGGCAACCCCGTCTACCCTGCGTTCTTCGGCATGTTTGGTGGGGACGGCTGGTCGGCGGCCGCGGCTGAGCGTCTCGCTCAGGATGCTCCGCAAGGGGGTGCGGGCCAGCTCACGCTGATCGGCGCGTTGCAAATTCCATGGGACCTGGTGATCAACCCCCAGAATTTCGGCGAGTTCGGCGACGTGGGACTGCTGTTCTGGGGACTTCTGTTTGTTGGTACGGTCGGAGGCTTGCGACGCAGCGGGACGATGTTCCTCTGGATGGTCCTGGTCGTGCCCTTCTGGATGATGACCGCCCTCCACCTACGGTATCTGCTTCCAGTCCTGTGGGTGCTGGCTGCCCTCGCCGGTGCTGAAACCCAACGCCTGATTGCATTTCATCCTGGAGTCTGGAGACGCCGGGTTGCGGAGCTGGCGATTGTGATCCTTGCCGTTACCGGGATAGGTGCGGTTGTGCGTAAGGAAACGCAGGTTTTCCACGCCCATGATTATCTTCTGGGTCGTCTGCTACACGATCGTTATCTCCAGCTCGGAACCGACTACTATGACGTCGCGCGAATGACTGCCGATCTTCCGGAAGACTCCCACGTACTGTTGGTGGGCGACTCACGGCTGCTGTTCTATGAGCGGCCCGTCCGGGCAAGCTCTGCCTACGACGAAAACCTGGGACTCGATTCATCCGGCAAGGGCGCACGGTCGAAGGCACCCTCTGCGAATTGAGCACCGCCGGCCTCACTCATGTTGTGTACAACACATGGGAGCTGGCTCGAATGAATGCCGAATACGACTACTTCGGAAATCTGTCCGACGACGAAGAACAGGTACTGGTCAACCTTTTCCCGAGCTTGTCTTTGGATGACGTTCAAGACTACGTGGCCCTAATTCCGCTGCCTCGGCCCGTCGAGTGTCCTCCCGTTTCTGACGGTACAGAAGGTCTTCGGTAAGCTTGCGGTTTGCCCCCACCAGGTCCGCCAACATGCCCAGGGCGCTAATTCGGGGACGGAGGCGCAACTCTCGTAACCTTCACGTTATGAACAGTTAGAATAATTGCGCCTCCGTCCCCGAATTAGTTCGCATTGCCTATACGTAGATGCGGAAGAACTTGGCCATCGCATCGGCTCGGACGATTGGTAAATGTATGGGTGGCCGTGTCACGCCCTGTTCCTGGTTCAGGTAGATGGCTGCGCCGCCGCCGGACGCCCGTGCCGTTGTGCAGGAATCAACTTCGTCTGGAGAGAATGCCGCAGAACGGGTTCCGGCTAAGGGCTTTGTCTCTCTATAAACCTGCCCGGTCTCTCTTCTGTCAGTTCGCCATCTCTCAGAACGGCCACACCGTTGACGATGACGTGGTCCAGACCGGTCGGGTACAAATTGGGTTCTTCCCAGGTCGAGCGCGCAGCAATCCGCTCTGCATCGAAGACGACAATATCCGCGGCCTTGCCGACTTCGATTCGACCGCGGTCGTGGAGCCGCAAAGTATCGGCGGGCAGCGACGTCATTTTGCGAATGGCTTCCGGAAGGCTCAAGAGACCGAGCTCGCGCGTATAGTGTCCGAGAATGCGGGGAAAACTTCCGGTCTGTCGTGGGTGATTGTGTGCCGGCGTATCGCCGGTAAGCTCCCCACCATCGCTTGAAATCATATTCCACGGCTCAACCAGTTGCAGGCGGAGATCTTCTTCGTCGACGGCGCCGAGCGTAATGTAAGTCCATTCCCCGTCGGATTCGAGAATCAGGTCCGCCAGGGCGTCAAAGGGATCGACGCCCCGTTCCTCGGCAATATGGACGAGATACCGGCCGACCAGCTCGGGCCTGCCCGGCGCCACCATGATGCGGACAGAGCCATAAGAAATCGTCTTGAGCCAGGACACTCTGCCGGGGATACCGTTTTCGCTGACCTCCTTGAGGCGTGCCCGCCGCTGGGGGTTGCGCAGCAGGCTCTTCAGCCGTTCCAGCCGCGCCGGATTATAGGGTTGCCTGTATTGTTCGGGCTCACCCGGAACCATCACGAGAACGGATAACAGCGTCCTTGCCGCTGAGTAGGGGTATTGGTCGGAAACCACCACCTGTCCTTCGTCGCGCGCCTTGTTGACCATGGCGATAACGTCGCGGATCAAGCCCTTGTTTTGCAGCGCGACACCCTTGAGATGCGCGAGCAAGACCGGGACTCCGGCGCGTCGTCCTATCTCAATGGCCTCTGCTTCGGATTCAACAAAGGCGTTCACCGGCTGGCGCTCGTAGTTATTGTAGATTCCGTCGTAGGGCGCTAGTTCCGCGGCCAGGGCCACAATCTCATCGGTATCGCTGAAGATGCCCGGTTCGGCTCCCAGTCCCGCCGACATGCCGACCGCACCCAGTTCCATGCCCTCGCGGACCAGGGCCTTCATGCGCTCCAACTCCTCGGATGTGGGCAAGCGCGCGGCGGCGCCCATAACCTCTCGGCGGATGCCGCCATGGCCAACATAAAAGGCGATGTTGGGGCCCAACCCACCATCGCGGAACCGGTCGCTGAAATCCCTGATCACCGACGGTGGGTGCAGGCCGTCCGGTCCGGTAATCATCGTGGTCACGCCCTGATGGACGTAATTACTCACCACGTGAGTTTCCGGGCCGCCCAAGGTGACGCCAATATGGTTGTGCGGGTCCAGAAAGCCAGGTGCGACAACAAGGCCGGCGGCGTCGATGACCGTTTCTGCCCGACTATCAGCCCCATCGCCGACAAAGACAATCTCGCCGTCCCGGACACCCACATCGGCGGCACAGCCGGGGCTGCCCGTGCCGTCGATTACCGTGCCCGAACGAATGAGGATGTCATACTGGGCATCCTGCGCCGCCGCACTCGATGGCAGGCCCGCATTCGTTGTTGTCAGAACCAGGGCAAGGACAAAGGCACGAAGATTCATCTTAAAAACACCCATTTCGTTTGCTCCTTACCGATAAAAATACTTTCCGACATCCGGCGGTTCCGCTGTCGGGAGAGCTTCCTTTGCCATGCACCGCAGTGAACCCAAACCCAGCATCCCCAAGGCGTGCTGCGGTCGACGTTATCCAAACCTGCAGACAAATTGCCATCGCCAGTATCCTGGAAGATTACCTGTATGTCTAGGAGCCCGTGGTGGAAGTTTGTAGAGTCGCGCTACGAGCGCCATGGGGCTAGATCGAAGGTGCAGGGACGACGTCGATGCTCCGCATCGGGCAAGTGCTGCAATCGAGTCGTTTCTCTTCTACTACGGCCGTCCTCGAAGACAACCAATAACGCCCGGCATCCAACTCGGCAGTTACGAGATCCCCGCTCGGGAAGGGCGTCTCAATCCACATGAGTCAGTCATCGCATCGACCCAACCCGGGAAAGCGTGTCGGGGTGGCCGTCCCTGGCCACCCGCGGGCAAGAGATCCGTACAGGACACCCTCCCGGCCACACTCCCGCTAACCCGCGGGCGGCCAGGGCCGGCCGCCCCGACACGCACGCCTGAAGGTGACAGCAATGGCGAAATGATCGTGTTCATTCTCCTGGCATGAACTCGACTGCGAGGCCTTCGTCGACAAGCCGGTATCGTACCCGGCCCCTCGCGGGAGTTTCGAAAACGACGCGCGGTCGATCCGCGTATAATGTCGGTCCATGAAATCACGTAACCGGATCCGGACTGTTGGAGTAACGCTCCTCGGCCTGCTGCTGGCGGGGTCGGCCGCGGCTTTCAACTACGTTACTGACGCCAATGGTACATGGTGGGGGATTCACGACGCGGCATCGCCAGGTGTCGACACGGGCAGCATCCGCGCAACGCAGGTGGGACCGGGCCAGAGGACCGCTTACAGCACATCGATCAATGGCTTCGGTGGCATCCGGGTCCTCGTCGCCGTAACCCCCGCTCCTCGTTTCAACGGCGAAGTCATGCGCGGTTTCGGCCTTCGCTTCGACGGGACCGATCGGTTCAACACGACCCAGTCCGTCGACATGGGCGGCGTCCTTATCTCCCGTTCGGTTTACGTCAACCGCAGTGCGAACTGGGGCCGATGGCTCGACACGTTTACGAACACCACGAATGCGCCAATAAGCATACAGGTAGCCTTTGGCGGACAGTCGGGCATCGGTTCCAGCGGCGGGAACTCGAGCACTCTCGTCAATACTTCCAGCGGTGATGCCACGGTCACAGCAGACGATTCCTGGGTGGAGGTTGCCACGCCAACGGACGGGGAGGACATGGTCGGCGGACCCCAGGTTACGGTACTGGGCACACCCACAACTGCTGCGAGCCCTTTCGGCGGCGCAATGACGTTTGCAGGAAACTGGCTCGACGATACCTTTAACAATCCCCTGTCCTACTCCGGTCACGGGGGAAATTTCCAGGCATACGTGAACACCCTCACGCTGGCCCCGGGCAAAAGCCAGTCGCTGGTTCACTTCGTTGTCCTGGGCCCCCGCGTCACGGCTGAGACGTCGGCCCAAGTGCGTGGAGCTGTCGAGACCACTGCGAACCAACTGGCCGCTGCTCCGGAAATCAGCGACCTGTCGGCGGCCGAAATTTGTTCGATTGCCAACTTCAACATCAGGGCAATGACGATCCCCGGATTCAGTTTCGCTGTATGCCGAGACGGGCAGATGGGCGTCGTTGGGCAGGCGCCGGCGCCTGAAGCGAAGAAGGCCGAGACCAGTTCGAACTACGATGTTGTCGAGAAAACTATCGGACAGTTGCGCGCCGATATGGAGTCCGGCGTAACGACCTCCGAGGAGATTACACAGGCATATCTGGATCGGATCGAGTACTACGACAAGGGACAGTTCGGATTCCATGCTTTCGAGATCGTCGCGACCGATGCACTGGAGCAGGCCAGAAACGCGGACGATGCCCGAGAGTCGGGTGAGCAGGGGCCGCTCCTGGGAATACCGATTGCCATCAAGAACCTGTTCGACACTTTTGACATGCCGACAACCAACGGCAGTTTCACGTTCGCCGGGTTCCGCCCGGCTCGTGACGCATTCCAGGTGGCAAGGCTGCGGGAAGCCGGGGCGGTCCTGATAGGCAAGTCGGCATTGGAGGAGTACGCCACCAGCGGAAACTATTCTAATGATGCGTGGGGGCAGGTCTGGAATGTGTTCAGCCCGTCAAGGTCCGCGATTGCATCCAGCGGTGGATCGGCGAGCGCCGTGGCGGCGAGCCTTGCCGCAGGCGCGCTGGGATCACAAACCGGTGATTCGCTCTACGGCCCCGCGAGCGCCGCAAGCCTTGTGACCTTGCGCGGCACTGATGGGCTGGAAAGCGGAAGCGGCGTCATGCCCCTGGTTTGGCTGACGGATTTCGGAGGAGCCATCACGCGTTCGGTTCCGGACCTTGCGGACATGCTGAACATCGTGGCCGGAACCGATCCCGACGACCCCGCAACCGCACCAGCCAACGACCGAATCCCCGACGATTGGCGTTCCGTATTGGACGTCAACGCTCTCGAAGGCAAACGGATTGGCTTCATTCCATCTGCGTGGGTCGACCCGTTCGGGACGACCGACACCATCGAAGCCGAGAAAGCGGCGCTCCGTTACCTGGAGGATGCCGGCGCAACGATTGTCGAGATGGGAATAACGGTGGGCGGAGTCGATCGACCGCCGAGACCGGAGGACACATCAACTGGCGATGTCCGCTCTGAGGGTTGGATGCAGTATATCGACCGCCATCCTGAGCTTGCGGCCCAGGGCTTCAATATAAGAAGTGCGGTCGATGTGAATTGCTCGCAGAAAAAGATCGCCTACGTCCGGGCGGATCCAGACACATGTTCGGCGACGCCTTCGCCTCGAATGACAGCGGCTGAGATTCAGGCGAAACGCGATTATCGCGTGCTTCGTCAGGGCGTGCTCAAGGAGTGGATGGACACCGCCGGTGCCGATAACCAGGGCGTCGACGCCATTGTCTATCCGGGTCTGCTGAGCGAAGTCAGCGTGAACGACGGTGCGAGATCAAGCTTCGGCCGCCGGGACACGCCGAGTGCGGCGAATGGCGTTCCGACCGTGGTCTTCCCTGCGGGGCTCGACGCTCACGGGCAGCCGGTCAATATCCAGCTGCTGGGACGCGCATGGGATGACGCCAGTCTTGTCGGCATGGCCTTCGCATTCGAACACTATGCGGATTTGGACGGTCATGGACATGTGGCCGCGACAACAGTGCCGGCACTCCGTCGTACAGCCGGTAATTAATTAGGGCTCTGCTCCCTAATTCTGGGATCAGGGTCCGGGGCGCAGCTGGGGTGCGCCTTCGGGTAAGCTGCCCTTTGGAACACTGATATAACCCCGAACCCAGTCGGGTTTGTTCGTGATCTCGTTCAGAACCAGTTCATAGGGAATTCGTTCCGTGCCAACGTAAAAGTTCACCGGCGTGTTTTGAGGAATATCGTTGCGCTCCACCCCGGTGTCGTCGGCATAGATGCGAATGTCCGCATCGGGGGCATCGCCTCCGTCGGTATCCCGCAGTTCCAGGATGATGCCGGCCACTCGCGTCCGGACATTCTTGCTCAAATCCACGATCGCAAAGTCACGCTCTCCGCGACGGCGCAGCTCTTCGACTCCCGTCATGTTGGTTGCGACCATCTGTCCCTGCTCGTTCACCTCGACACCTAAACTCGAGAGTTCCGCCATGGTGTCGAGGAGGTCCTGACGGGTGCTCTGGACGTCCCCCTTCACGGTCGTGATCTCCTGATCGACATCCTCAAACCGTTGGCCCGACTCCCGTTCGAGGTCGACCACTTCCTCTAGACTGGCCTTGCGTTCGATTTCAAGTGTGAGGGCCTCGACGTTTCGGTCCTGCTCCTCCTTCAGTCGATCAGCCAGGGCCCGTGCGCGCCCCAGTTCCGTCCGGGTGACTCCAACTCGATCCATAGTCACCTGAATCTGGGATCCCAGCGTCGCCATTCGATCACTATCTTCCTGGAGCCTGCTTCCGACGACTTCGAGTGACTGGTCCAGAGCGTCCATTCGAGTTTCGAAATCCTCTCGCAGGAGAGCCTGCTGCTCACCGAACTGCTCACTCAGCTGATTGACGCCGTATGCAAGCGCCGCTCCAAGAATCAACGCGGCGACAGCGACAGCCGTCACCGTCCAAAAGGCTCTCTTCGAAACAAGCTGATTCGAACCTTGGTTTGCAGATGGCTGATTCCCGGGCGACGCGGAATCGTCCAGGTTCAGAGATGCCTTCGATGAGCTGTCTTTGTCTGCCATTTTTCGTTCGCTCCTCAGGGGGTGCTGTTGGTTACGATTTCTTGGACGACGGAGGTCGCAATCGGTTGTCTTTTCCTTGCCTTTTGTGCCGGGCTGGAACCGCCGTGTGAATGCCAGTCTACTGGAAACCTGACGGCGTGGTGTCTTGATCCCGGCAGCTGTGAGGAGATCGTCGACCCAATTCTGACTTACGACGACGAGGATCTCATTCCCCGGTTCGAGAATCCAGCGGAAACCATACTGTCACCCGAGAATCCGGTTGACAGTATCGCACTGGAAGCTGGTTTTGGGAGGCGAGGAATCCCACTATGTGACAGATGTCCGGTTAGACGATACGGACATGTGGCATTTCTACAGCCCCGCTCAGGTGCCGTTGGAGAAGGTTATTGGAGGTTGGAAGGTTCGTGTAGCGAGACGGAAGGGCCTTATGGCAGGGTCACTCGTTCCTTCAGTTCTTCAATCCAGCTCAGGACGATGTTGTCCTGAGGCGAAACAACCATCTGTGAATGAAACTTCACCAGCAGGAGATGAGATGGGCAATCTTCGCAGCCTGGGCGAGGTAAACGGCCTGGTTGGCTATTCCTCAGGCGGGCTGCGATGATCCCAATCGAGGAAACCCGTCTCACGACCCGCGAAGCACGCCGTTGACCTTGCGCACGAGATCGGCGGGCCGGAAAGGCTTGTCGAGGACTGCATGGCCGCTGACGAGCCGATAGGATTCCGATGTGTTATCCGTGTACCCGGTCATGTACAGTACTTTGAAATTCGACCGTCGAGTACGCAGACGTTCAACAAGCTGGGGACCGTTCGTCTCGGGCATGACCACGTCCGTCAGGACGAGATCGATCGGAGTGTCCCCTTTGACTGCCGCTTCCGCCTCTTGCACACCGGTCGCCACCACAACCGAAAAGCCTTGTGTCTGGAGGACGTGTGCAGCCAGCTCTCTCACGTCTTCGTCATCTTCGATCAGCAATATCGTTCCTTCGCCACGAGGAATTTCTCCATCACCGAGGACCTCCGGAAGATCGAGGTCCGGGGCGGGGACTTGCCGCAGGTAGATGTCGAAAACAGTTCCGACACCGGGTTTACTCCGGACGGAGATTGCTCCTTTG